>NZ_DATEPI010000168.1:0-17826 GCF_035273305.1 Bradyrhizobium sp.
GGCGGCTGATAGGCATCTGCCGCACGGCCCTGCCACGTCAACCTTCCCGCGGCATAGACGTTGGAAAAATCAGTCCCGAGCGGCTTGCCGTTGCGATCCACCAAGCCGTCGGACAAGGCAATCCACGCGAGCGCCGCGATAACGCACAACCCGAGCAGCATCAGGCTGTAGTTGCGTGCCCGCGTCGCGGTTAGCCAGTCGCCGGATTTTAGTCCTTGCCAGATATGAGCCATTTCACCGCGGAATTTCGTGAATGTTGCGCGACAGTAGGTCGGAGCCTTTTAATGTTCCCTAAAGCTTGGAAGCTTCAGGCCCAAGGTTCTTGCGACGCAGCGTAACCCGTTTTAGAGTGCGCCGATCCCAGCAAACAGAGTCGTGGATCGGTAGCGGCACGTGGTGTGTCCGCGACGCCTGCATGGAGATGATGATGCCGTTTCTGTCCGCTGCGCTCGATCGTGTGAAGCCGTCCGCGACTATCGCGGTAACGGACAAAGCGCGCGCGCTCAAAGCGGCTGGCCGCAACGTCATCGGTCTTGGGGCCGGCGAACCCGATTTTGATACGCCGGCTAACATCAAACTGGCGGCAATCCGTGCGATCGAGGCTGGCAAGACCAAATACACGGATGTCGGTGGTATTCCCGAGCTGAAGGACGCGATAGCAGCCAAGTTTCAGCGTGAGAACGGCCTCACTTACAAGCCGAACCAGATCATCGTCGGCACCGGCGGCAAGCAAGTGCTGTACAATGCCCTGATGGCGACCTTGAATCCGGGCGATGAGGTCATCATTCCCGCGCCGTACTGGGTGAGCTATCCCGAAATGGTGTCGCTCGCCGGCGGCGAACCGGTGGCCGTGACCTGCACGGCCGCGCAAGGTTTCAAGCTGCAGCCGGACGCGCTTGAAAAGGCGATCACGCCCAAGACCAAATGGATCATCCTTTGCTCGCCATCGAACCCGACCGGCGCCGCCTATACGCGTGCCGAACTGAAGGCGATCACTGACGTGCTTGTGAAGCACCCGCATGTCTGGGTGATGACGGACGATATGTACGAGCACCTGGTCTATGATGAGTTCGTGTTCACGACGCCGGCTCAGGTCGAACCGAAATTGTACCAACGCACACTGACCGTGAACGGCGTGTCCAAAGCATATTGCATGACCGGCTGGCGCATCGGTTATGCAGGCGGCCCCGCTGAACTGATCAAGGCGATGGCGACGATTCAGTCGCAGTCGACATCGAACCCGAGTTCGATTTCGCAATGGGCGTCCGTCGAAGCGCTCAATGGCCCACAGGATTTTATTCCCGTGAACAACAAGGCGTTCAAGGAACGCCGCGACCTGGTGGTCTCAATGCTGAACCAGGCCAAGGGCATCGACTGTCCGCGACCGCAGGGCGCGTTCTATGTCTACCCGTCTTGCGCTGGCGCGATTGGCAAGACGTCGCCCTCAGGCAACGTGATCGCGAACGATGAGGACTTCGTCACCGAGTTGCTTGAGAATGAAGGAGTCGCGGTGGTGCAGGGTTCGGCATTCGGGCTGGGGCCGGCATTCCGCATTTCCTATGCGGCCAAGAACTCCGATCTCGAGGACGCATGCAAACGCATCCAGCGATTTTGCGGGAATTTGAGATAGTCAAATCACGTCTCGAACACCGGCCACCGGAGTTAGGTCGACGATCCCGAAAGCGCCTTGTTTTGGACACGGCGCTTTCTTTCTGTCCGCTCCGCCAAATCCAGTTCACAACGCGGAGAACACCAATGCGATTCCGGACAATTACTATTGCCATCTCCGCGCTCGTGCTTCCGATTGCAAGCGCCGAGGCCATGCCGCCGATGCGTGCGGGCCTGCTGCAATGCCAGGGCGGACAGAATGTCGGCTACGTGCTGGGATCAACGACAAGCCTTGAGTGCGTGTTCCAGAGCGAAGGGCACCGGCCCGAACCCTATATTGCAACCGTTCGGCGCTTCGGATTGGATCTCGGCGTTACAGGCCAGACCAGGCTGACTTGGGCAGTCAATGCGCCGGTCGCGCAAGTCGGGCGCGGCGAACTCGCTGGCAATTATAGTGGCATCGGCGCCAATGCCTCGGTCGGGCTGGGCTTCGGCGGCAACTTCCTGCTCGGCGGTTCCGCGAATTCCTACGCGCTGCAGCCAATCAGCGTGCAAGGGCAGACCGGACTGAATGTCGCCGCCGGGGTGGCCTCGCTCGAACTCGAACCGGTGCAGCTGGCGCCGGCTGGCAATCACCGTGGCTATCACCACCATCGCCGCCACCATCGCATCTAGACGACAAGATCATTTTAAGAACGTTATGGCCGGGACAAGCCCGGCCATAACGACCGGCCGGCTCGCTTCGCGTCAAATGTGGCACGAAGACCATTGTTGTGCCATAGAGATGCAAGTGAGGCCGGGATCGGCGCTCGTTTATTTCTGTACTCGCATCTGCTGTGCTCGCATCACATTTTTATCAGCCGGAGATTTCGTTATGCGTCGTCCAATTATTATCCTCGCAGTCGCGGTTCTCACTTGCCTGTCTGGTGCTAACGCACAGCAACCGCAGCGCGTGCAAATCGGCGTGCTTGAGTGCCGCGGCGGAGCCAGCGTCGGATTCATCGTCGGGTCGGTCACCAATCTCGGTTGTGTGCTGCGTTCCGACGGCATGCCCGAGGACCGTTATGTCGCGACCATTCGCAAGGTCGGTCTTGATCTTGGCATCACACAGGAATCGGCGCTCGCATGGGCCGTGTTCGCCCCGGCAGCGCGGCTAGGGCCGGGCGATCTTTCCGGCAATTACGCCGGTGCACAGGGCAGCGCGTCAGTCGGCGTTGGATTGGGCGGCAACGTGCTGGTCGGCGGCTCGGCAAACTCCATCGCGTTGCAGCCGCTCAGCTTGCAAGGACAGGTCGGACTTAATGTTGCAGCCGGTTTGGAGAGCCTGGAACTTCGGCCAGGAAGATAACGGCTCATACTTTCACGCTTTCTGCGAGCGTCAGTTGGCGAGAGCCAGCTTACGTTCGCGCAGAAACTTACCGGCGCAACGACGTTTTTCCAGCTTGCCAAAATGACGAGGTAGGGAGACCATCACCCATGCCGACCCAATCAAGGGCCGAGCTCCAACCAAGGAGGCGGCAATGGGACAAGACGTCAGAAGTCCCCGCGGTCCACGGTGCATCGCACTGGTGGGCCCTTTCCAAAGCGGTAAAACCACACTTTTAGAAGCGATATTGGCGCGAACGGGCGCGATCCCGCGCGCCGGCAGCGTTGATGCCGGGACCTCGGCCGGAGATTCCACGCCTGAAGCGCGCCGTCACAAGATGGGCGTTGGCCTCACCGCCGCCACTACGACTTTCATGGGCGACAGTTACACTTTTCTCGATTGTCCGGGCTCTGTAGAGTTTGCGCATGACATGCGCGCGGCGCTGCCGGCAGTGGATGCTGCGGTAGTGGTCTGCGAAGCCGATCAGCGCAAGTTGCCGCAGCTTCAGATTATCCTGCGCGAGCTCGAAGATCTGGGTATTCCGCGTTTTCTGTTTCTCAACAAGATCGACCGCGCCAACAAGCGCATTCGCGAAACGCTCGCGACATTGCAACCGGCATCGCGGATCCCGCTGGTGCTGCGGCAGATTCCGATCTGGAATGGCGAACTGATCGCGGGGTTCGTCGATCTGGCGCTCGAACGCGCCTTTGTCTATCGCGAACATAAGGCCTCCGAAGTGATCGCGCTGGAAGGCGGCGATCTCGATCGCGAGAAGGAAGCCCGCTTCTCGATGCTGGAAAAGCTCGCTGATCATGATGATGCGCTGATGGAGCAATTGCTCGAGGACATCCCGCCGCCACGCGATGCGGTGTTTGACGATCTTGCCCGCGAATTGCGCGAGGGACAAATATGTCCGGTGCTGCTGGGCTCAGCCGCGCGCGAGAACGGCGTGCTTCGCTTGATGAAAGCGCTGCGCCATGAGGCGCCCGGCGTAGCCGAGACTGCCAAGCGCCTCGGCGCTGCATCATCGCCCAAGGATGGGTTGGGTTACGTGTTCAAGACGGTGCATCTGCAGCACGGCGGCAAGCTGTCGCTGACGCGCCTGCTCGCGGGCCATCTTGATGATGGGGCGACGCTGCAATCGTCCTCGGGCGAGAGCGGACGCGTATCGGGGATACTCGCCGTCAATGGCGTGCATGACACCAAGCGCCCATCCGCCGAAGCCGGCGAAACGGTCGCGCTCGGTAAACTGGACGCCATCAAAACGGGCGACACCGTATCGAGCGGAAAAACGGTGCCGAAAGCGCTGGTGGAAATCGCGCCTTGCGCGCCGGTGTTGGCGATGGCAATCGCTGCGACGGACCGCAAGGACGATGTCAAGCTAGGCCAGGCTTTGTTGCGATTGAACGAGGAAGATCCTTCGCTCACCATGGTTCAGAACGCCCGCACCCATGACATCGTTTTGTGGGGGCAGGGCGAGATGCATTTGCGGGTCGCGCTGGAGCGTCTGAGCGACCGCTTCGGCGTCAATGTGAAGTCCCAGCCGCCCGGGATCGGATATCAGGAGACTATCCGCAAATCGATCACTCAGCGCGGCCGGCACAAGAAGCAATCCGGCGGCCATGGCCAGTTTGGCGATGTGGTGCTCGAGATCAAACCGTTGCCGCGAGGCACCGGATTTGAGTTTCAAGAGAAAGTCGTCGGCGGCGCGGTGCCGCGAAATTATATCGGCGCGGTAGAGGAAGGCGTTGTCGATGGATTGCAGCGCGGACCGCTCGGCTTTCCCGTGATCGATGTGCAGGTAACGCTGACGGACGGTTCGTATCACAGCGTCGATTCCTCCGACCTTGCCTTCCGCACGGCGGCGCGGATCGGCATCAGCGAAGGCCTGCCGCAGTGTCAGCCGGTGCTGCTGGAGCCGATCCATGTAGTCGAAATCGTATGTCCGACCGAGGCTACAGCGAAGATCAACGCCATCCTGTCGGGCCGCCGTGGCCAGATACTCGGCTTTGACACCCGCGACGGCTGGCCGGGATGGGACCGTGTTCGCGCCATGATGCCGGAAGCCGAAATCGGCGAGTTGATCGTCGAGTTGCGATCGGCGACCGCTGGCGCTGGCAGCTTCACGCGGCAATTCGATCACATGGCCGAGGTGACGGGCCGCGCTGCGGATCAGATCATCGCCGCGCATCGCGTCGCGGCGTAGCGACAGCCAGTGACCACGATCCCTGGGGCTCGGGGGTCGTGATCACAGGCAAGAGTTCGGAAACTTCACCCAATTGGAGTGGCGGAGCGGCCGGTGATTCACGCCGGTCGCGACGGAGGTGGGCGCCTCGGCCGCCGCGATCGCGTCTGATTGTTCTTCCTACGGACGAGACGGCGGCATGAACCCGCGATCGCGTTACTTTGCGCTTGCCGGATGATGTTTTTTACATCATTGTCAGCGGATGAGACATCATTTATCCTGTTTGGTGCGTGGTAGGGCCGCGTGATCACGTCTTTCCAGATGAGAGCGGCACGGGCGTTGCTGGGAATTGATCAGAGGACGTTGGCTGAATTGGCCGGGGTTTCCCTGCCGACGATCCAGCGGATGGAGGCAAGCGTCGGCACTGTTCGAGGCGTCGTCGAATCGCTGACCAGGGTGGTCGACGCGCTCAATAGCGCTGGCGTCGAATTGATTGGCGAAAACGCGCGCAGCGACATTGGGGGACGCGGCGTGCGCCTGAAAGAGCCGGGCCCGCCACGCCGGGCCGGCGCGAGAAGTTAAGCATCGTCGCGACCGCGATTCGCGACCTGACGCGGAGAGCGGTGATGAGCATTGGAAGCGAGCGGGGGCATCGAACTCATGTGCCCACCTTTGCCGAATTGTATTCGCCGAAGCTGCTGACGGTTCTTCGGGAGGGCTATCACCCCGCCGATTTTCGCGCCGATGTGATCTCCGGGCTGACAGTTGCGATTGTCGCGCTGCCATTGTCGATGGCTATCGCCATCGCATCGGGAGTGACGCCGGATCGCGGACTTTATACCGCCGTGGTCGGGGGCTTCATAGTTTCGCTGCTCGGCGGCAGTCGATTTCAGATCGGCGGGCCCGCCGGCGCCTTCATCGTGCTCGTCGCCCTCACGGCCGAACGTCATGGCGCGGAGGGCGTGATTCTCGCCACCATGATGGCGGGGATGTTTTTGATGGCCGCCGGATTTCTTCGTGTAGGCACTTACATCAAATTCATTCCGTATCCGGTGACGGTCGGGTTCACCGCAGGAATTGCCGTCATCATCTTTGCCAGTCAGCTCAAGGATCTGCTCGGCATCCGGCTGGCGACGAAAGAGCCCGGCGCGTTGATTCCGAAACTAGAGACGTTGGCGCACGCGTTGCCAAGCGCCAATATTTCGGCTCTCGCCGTGAGCGCAGTCAGCATCGTCATCATCGTCGCGCTCAGAAGGCTGCGGCCGACCTGGCCCGGCATCTTGATTGCGGTAACCGTCGCGGCCTTCGCCAGTTGGGCGCTCGCGTTGCCGGTGGAGACCATCGGCACCCGCTTTGGCGGCATTCCTTGGCAATTGCCATGGCCGGCCTGGCCGCAGTTTTCGTTGCAGACAGCCCAGGCGGTGCTGCCCGATGCGATTGCCTTTGCCCTGCTTGGCGCGATCGAATCCCTGCTGTCGGCCGTGGTGGCCGACGGCATGACCGGCCGTCGGCATCGGTCGAACTGCGAATTGGTTGCGCAGGGTTTTGCCAATATCGGCTCCGCACTTTTCGGCGGGATTTGTGTAACCGGCACGATCGCGCGAACCGCGACCAATATCCGCGCCGGCGCGCGGGGTCCGGTCTCGGGCATGCTGCATTCGGTTTTCCTGTTGCTGTTCATGCTGATCGCAGCGCCGCTTGCGAGTTACATTCCACTTGCGGCGCTCGCGGCGGTGCTCGTGGTCGTGGCCTGGAACATGGCCGAGAAGCGTGACTTCGCGACCCTGCTACGCTCCTCGCCGGGCGATTCCGCCGTCTTGCTCGCCACCTTTCTGCTGACGATCTTTCGCGATCTCACCGAGGGAATCCTGGTCGGGTTCGCGCTCGGCGCGGTGCTGTTCATTCACCGCATGGCGGAGATGACGGGCATCGAAACCGACGCGCCGCTGGTCGCTGACGATCGGGCCGATACTGGAAATGGCGACCGCCTGCCTTATGATCCCCGGCTTGCCGCGGACCCGGACGTGCTGGTGTATCGCATCAGCGGTGCCTTCTTCTTTGGCGCGGCGTCGGCGGTAGGGACGGTGCTGGACAGCATCGCCGACAAGCGACAGGCGTTCGTGGTCGATCTTGCGGCGGTGCCGTTTCTCGATTCAAGCGCTGCCAACGCGATGAGCCGGGTCGCAACCAGGGCCAAGCGTCTGGGCATCCGGCTCTACATCACCGGCGCATCGCCAGCCGTGCGCCGCGTGCTGCTGACCCATGGCGTCAGTCCGCCGCGCGCGAAGTTTCGCGAAACGATCGCGCGTGCCATCGCCGATATCAAAGGCCAGCGCGAGACGGCTTTCGCTGGATCGGATGCGGTTGCGGCGGGTTAGCCGGTCCAGCACCGCCGGCGACGCTAACGATCGACTGGCTGCACCGGCAGCATTGACAGCGAAGCCCGTCTGCCCGATTTGAGCAGGACCGCGCCTTTTCACGTGCGCTCAACAGGACTGGCGATGACAGCCGTGATCAAACCCCGCGCCGCATGCCTGATTGGATGGCCGGCGGCGCATTCGCGCTCGCCGCTGATCCATCATTACTGGCTGCGCACGCTTGGCATCGAGGGCGGCTACAATATCGAAGCGGTGCCGCCGGAAGGCTTCGCTGAGTTCGTGCTGCATCTCTCAACCCACGGTTTTGTCGGAGCGAACGTTACCATTCCGCACAAGGAGCGCGCGCTGGCGCTGACCAGGCCGGACGCGCGCGCGCGTGCGGCCGGCGCCGCCAACACCCTTTGGTACGAGGGTGGCGAGCTGCTTTCGACCAACACCGACGTCGAGGGGTTCATCAATAATCTCGACGCCTGCGCGCCGGGATGGGCTCTCGGCTCCGATGCAATGGTGTTGGGAGCCGGGGGGGCTTCGCGCGCCGTCGTATTTGGACTGATCGAGCGCGGGTTCAAGCGTGTTCATCTGGTGAACCGGACCGAGGAGCGGGCGCGCGCACTTGCTGATCAATTCGGCGCTCCAGTGCTTCCGCTTTCATGGAACGTCGTCAGTGACTTACTGCCACGAATTGATCTTTTGGTGAACACGACCTCGCTCGGCATGTACGGTCAGCCCGCGCTTGAGGTCGACGTTGGATTGCTCCCATCACACGCTGTTGTCGCCGAGCTCGTGTACGTGCCGCTTGAGACGCCGTTGCTCGCCTCGGCGCGGGCGCGCGGACTGAAGACCGCCGACGGATTGGGCATGCTGTTGCATCAGGCAGTGCGCGGATTTGAACTCTGGTTTGGTCAGCGTCCGCAAGTCACCGCGGAGCTTCGCGCGATGGTTGAGGCCGATCTTGGAAAGCCGTGACCGACCGAACAAACGGGTTCGCGTCACCATTGTACCGGAATACCGATCGGATAGAGGTGTTCTCCTAGACATCGAAAAAGAGTCTGGAGAACGATACTATGCCGAAAATATCCTGGATTGTGCCGCGCGCGTTGGTGGCTTCGTTGCTGGTCATGTCCCTGGCGGGACCGGAAGCTTGGTCGCAGCAACCGTCGACAGTGCGTGTGCGCGGCACGATCGAAGGAGTCGACGGTTCGTTGCTGACCGTAAAATCGCGTGACGGCAACGAACTGAAGGTGCGCACGACGGATAATGTGGCGGTCTTCGGGGTGGCCAAAATCGCGATCTCGGAAATCAAGCAGGGGTCCTATATCGGCGTTTCCGCGATGCCGGAGCCGGATGGCACCCAGAAGGCGCTTGCGGTCCATATTTTCCCGGAAGGTCAACGCGGCGTAGCCGAAGGTTTTCGCCCTTGGGATCTGCGGCCGAACAGCACGATGATCAATGCCACGGTGGCGGAGACCGTCGCGGGCACGGACGGCCAAGATATCCTTGTCAAATACAAGGACGGCGAGAAGAAAGTCGTGGTGCCGCCCGGTACGCCAATCGTCGCCTTTGTCCCGGGCGAAAAATCCGAACTGAAACCGGGCGCCAAGATCATCATCTTCGGGGCCACCAAAAAAGAAGATGGCACGCTTGAGGCCAATCGCGTCAACGTTGGCCGTGACGGCATCACGCCGCCCATGTGATGCTCAACCTCATCCGGCCGTCATTGCAGCGGCCGGATGTCGCTTCAAACCGCCAGCACGTGATCGTCGATCTCCGAGATCTTGTTCACGCCGCACAATCCCATCGTGACGCTGAGTTCGTTCGCGATCAGATCGATGGCCTTGGCAACGCCGGGGCCGCCGAACGCTCCGAGACCGTGAATATAGGCCCGGCCGATCATGCAGGACTTCGCCCCAAGCGCCAGCGCCCGCATCACATCTTGCCCCGAGCGGATCCCGCCATCAAACAGCACTTCGATCTGCGATCCGACCGCGTCGGCGATCTCCGGCAGCACTTCTATCGAGGACGGCGCGCCGTCAAGCTGCCGTCCGCCATGATTGGAAACCACCAGCGCCTGAGCGCCTGTCTTGACCGCTTCCTCCGCATCCTCGACATCGAGGATGCCTTTGATGATCAGCTTGCCCGGCCAGATGCTGCGGATCCAGTCGACGTCCTTCCAATTCAGCGAGGCATCGAACTGCGAGGCGACCCAGCCCGACACCGAGGCTAAATCCTGCGCTCCGGGAAGGTGACCGGCGATATTGCCGAAGTTTCGACGCTTGGCGCCCAGAATGCCGCGCACCCAGGCTGGCTTGGTCGCGATGTCCAGCACGTTTTTCAGGTTCAGCAATTGCGGCGGCACCGACAGGCCGTTCTTGATATCCATGTGGCGCTGCCCGATCACCTGCAGGTCCACCGTCAGCACCAGCGCGCTGCACCGGGCGGCCATTGCGCGCTCGATCAGCGCTTTGCAGAACCCGCGATCTTTCATCACGTAGAGCTGAAACCAGAACGGCTTTTCGACATTCTCGGCCACGTCTTCAATCGAGTTGATTGACATCGTGCTCAAGGTGTAGGGAATCCCGGCTGCCTGGGCCGCACGGCAGGCATGAATTTCCCCATCGCCGAACTGCATGCCGGTAGATCCGACCGGCGCCAGGATCAGGGGCAGGTTCGCCTTCTCGCCGATGATGGTGGTTGAAAGATCGCGCGACGAAATGTCCACCAGGATGCGCTGCCGAAACTTGATGTGCTGCAGGTCCTCGCGGTTGGCGCGCAGAGTTTCCTCGGCATAGGAGCCGCGATCGACGTAATCGAAAAATGCCTTTGGCACCTTTCGCATGTGTACCTGGCGCAGGTCTTCGATGCAGGTGATGTGCTTCATGAAACGTTTCCCGGCCCCTTCTTGCATTTGCGGCTTTGCTATTCATCTAGCATGCTTGAGGGTCACGCAAAATCGCTTGGCACAAGGCTGCGGCGCCAGGAGGCATCCATGTTCGGACCACGCTCAAATCCCAAGGACTCCGAAGCCGCCGAAAAGCGCCTTCTCGAGGAGGCGCTGGAGGAGGGGCTTGAGGAGACCTTCCCGGGATCGGACCCGGTGAATGTCACCCAACCGGCGCCCTCGAAAGCTGATCATCACGTCTGGCGCAAGAAATAATGCGGCTGTAGCGCGGTTCCCAAGCATAAACCTTGTGCATCAAGGGTTTAAAGCGTTGAATTCGAGTGTCCCCGGTAATTATTCATCATATTTTTTGAATCCATATTAGCCCCGAACGCATTATAACTTGGCCACACGCGCGCGGATGGCGCGTCGGAAGCTTCTTGCCGGATCAGTTCGAGAAGCCTCCGTGGCTGCTGGGGGTTATATGAGCCGCAAATATTTCGGTACCGACGGGATTCGGGGACGTGCCAACGGTCTGATCACGCCGGAGCTGGCCCTCAAGGTCGGGCAGGCGGCCGGCTTGGTATTTCAGCGAGGCGACCATCGCCATCGCGTTGTTATCGGCAAGGACACGCGGCTTTCCGGCTATATGATCGAGTACGCGCTGGTTGCGGGATTTACCTCGGTCGGCATGGACGTCCTGCTGCTCGGTCCGATGCCGACGCCTGCTGTGGCGATGCTGACCAAGTCGATGCGCGCGGATCTTGGCGTGATGATTTCGGCCTCTCACAATTTGTTTGAGGATAACGGCATCAAGCTCTTCGGTCCTCAGGGATTTAAGCTCTCCGACGACGTCGAAAAACAGATCGAACAGTTGCTCGATGAATCGATCGACAAGAAGTTGGCGCAAAGCGCGAGTCTCGGGCGCGCCCGCCGTATAGATGGCGTCCACGATCGCTACATCGAGTTCGCCAAGCGCACGCTGCCCCGCGACCTCAGCCTCGAGGGACTGCGCGTGGTGATCGATTGCGCTAACGGCGCGGCCTACAAGGTGGTGCCGGAAGCGCTATGGGAGCTTGGAGCGGACGTTGTTCCGATCGGCGTCGACCCGGATGGATTCAACATCAACAAGGAATGCGGCTCGACTTCGCCCGAAGCGCTGAGCCGAAAAGTGCGCGAGATGCGCGCCGACATCGGCATTGCCCTGGATGGCGACGCCGACAGGGTCATTCTGGTCGATGAGCGCGGCCATCTCATCGATGGCGACCAGTTGCTCGCGGTGATTGCGCAAAGCTGGAAGGAAGACGGCCGTCTTGCGAAGCCCGGCATTGTCGCCACCGTGATGTCCAATCTGGGATTGGAGCGCTTCCTCGGAGGGCTGGGACTCGAACTCGTGCGCACGCCGGTCGGAGATCGCTACGTGCTCGAGCAGATGCTGAGCCGCGGCTACAATCTAGGCGGCGAGCCATCCGGCCACATTATCCTGTCCGACTATGCCACCACCGGCGATGGATTTGTCGCGGCGCTGCAGGTGCTGGCGGTGGTACAGAAACTTCGCCGTCCGGTTTCGGAAGTGTGCCACCGGTTCGATCCGCTGCCGCAGATACTGAAGAATGTCCGCTACCGCAGCGGCAAGCCGCTCGACGATGCAGAAGTCAAATCGGCCATCATGGCCGGCGAAAAACGGCTCAACGGCCACGGCCGCCTGCTGGTGCGGTCGTCCGGAACCGAGCCTGTTATTCGCGTGATGGGTGAAGGCGACGACCGCATTCTGGTCGAGGAAGTGGTCGATCATATTGTCTCGGCGCTGGGCAACGCTTCGGCTCCCTGATCGCATCGCAGCTATTATCTAATGTTGCTGGTCGCCGACGCCCCACCGTCGTAGGAACGCTTGCCGACTCTCGAATCCATTGGGAATATTCTCTTGAACAAATCCGCCGTGGTCTCCGAAGAAGCACTGGTTGCGCCGGTGACCGTGCCGGAGGTGACTTCGCGATCACCTGCAAGCAATGCTGCCGCGGCGGGACCTGCCTACATCGTGCTTGGCGGCATCAGCCTTTCGCATTTTCTCAACGACACGATGCAGTCGCTGATCCCATCGGTTTATCCGATTCTCAAAGCCAGCTACGCGCTGGACTTTGCGCAGATCGGAATGATCACGCTGGCGTTCCAATTCACGGCATCGCTGCTACAGCCGATGATTGGACATTTTACCGACCGCAAGGCGCAGCCGTTTTCGCTGGCGATCGGTATGGGGTTTACGTTTTTCGGTCTGTTATTGCTCAGCATTGCTCAGCACTATCTGGTTATCCTCGCTGCCGCGTCATTGGTCGGACTCGGCTCCGCCGTGTTTCATCCGGAATCGGCGAGGATTGCACGGCTTGCCTCGGGCGGCCGCTACGGTTTCGCGCAATCGGTGTTTCAGGTTGGCGGCAGCGCCGGCACCGCCATGGGCCCACTGCTCGCGGCGTTGATTGTGGTGCCGTTCGGGCAACCGAGCATCGCGTGGTTTTCCTCAATCGCGTTCCTTGCAATCGTCATTCTGTGGCGCATCGGGCACTGGTACAGACCACAGATCACGACCAGGAAGGCTGCGCCGGTTCATGCCGATGCAAATGGCCCCGGCTCCCGCCGGGTGATGATCGCGCTCGTGGTCTTGGTGGCGCTATTGTTTTCCAAGCAGCTCTATGTCTCGAGCCTGTCGAGCTACTACATCTTCTACCTGATCGATAAGTTCGGCGTTTCCACCCAGGCCGCCCAACTCTATCTATTCGTGTTTCTCGCATCGAACGCGGCAGGAGCGTTCTTTGGCGGACCGCTCGGCGATCGGTTCGGACGCAAATACGTGATCTGGTTTTCGATCCTCGGTGCGCTACCGTTCACGCTGGCGCTGCCTTATGCCGGCCTGTTCGCGAGCGCGGTGCTGACGGTCTTCATCGGCTTCATTATTTCGTCGGCGACTTCATCGATCATCGTGTTCGCGCAGGAGCTGATGCCGCATCGTTTCGGCTTGATCTCCGGAGTATTTTTCGGATTCGCCTTCGGGATTGGTGGCCTGGGCGCTGCCGTTCTCGGCAGGGTAGCCGACCATACCGGCATCGCATTCGTCTATCAGGTCTGCGCGTTTTTGCCGGCGATCGGATTACTGGCTGTGTTTCTGCCGAAGCTGCCGAAGACGGCGCACTAAACGCTGACGGCGCGCATCTCCTGGCGGAATGATCTCAATACATTGTTAGCTTGTGTGGCGGGCTTGCCATATTTTGCAATCCGCCACTCAAACGGCGCAGGCGCGCCCACGCACTGCTTCCCGTAAGGGATTATCAACCTTAAGAATTAGGGTTAAGTGGCGCTTAAACATTTAATGGCATCGTCCGGCCGTGAGTTTTTAGATGTGAGGGGTCCGTTGCTGCCTCACTGGCCAAGAGGACGAAACAATGCGTAGCGTTAAGTCTCTCGTTGCCGCCGGAGCGGCATCACTGTTGTCGTCGACCGCGTTCGCCGCTGACATGCCTTCGATCGCGGCGCCTCCGATGTATGCGGCGCCTGTGATCGAGGATTTCGGCGGGTGGTACCTCCGCGGCGATATCGGATTCAGCAATCAACGCGTCAATCGCCTGAACAACGCGCTGGATGCGAACAATACGACTTCCGACCAGCATCTCGGCTTTAACACCGCGGGCATTTTCGGCCTCGGCGTCGGTTACAAATTCACCAATTGGCTGCGCTTCGATGTTACGGGCGAATACCGCGGAAACTCGCAGTTCTTTGGAACCGATAGCATCACTTATCCCGGCGGTGTCGGCACCGACACGTATCACGCGACCAAATCGGAGTGGGTGGCTCTGGCCAACGCTTACGTCGATCTCGGCACTTGGTGGTGCATGACGCCGTTTATCGGCGCCGGCGTCGGTGCCGCACGGGTCTCGATCGCCAACTTCACCGATCAAGGCATCGCGAACAATGGAGGCGGCGCGCTGCCCGGACTGGCCTTGGGCGATAACGTGTCGAAGTGGAATCTCGCCTGGGCGCTTCACGCGGGTGTCGCGTATAATGTCAGCCCGAACTTCACGATCGAACTCGCTTATCGCTATCTCAACATGGGAGACGGCTTGACCGGCGATCTGCATACGTTCGATGGCACCAACAACATTGTGAACCCGACGACGTTCAAGAACATTTCCTCGCACGATTTGATGCTCGGCGTGCGCTGGAACCTCGACACCCCCGCGATGTATCCGCCGCCGCTGGTCCGCAAGGGGTGATCAACACCTGAGTTGTTAGTTTTGCAAACGGCGCGGCAGCTTCCGCGCCGTTTTGTTTTGCGGCAGACCCGTAACGACAACGATTGGTTAAGGTTAACGAGCGATGATCTCGCGCAAGTCAGAGAGTTTGATGGGGGTTGCGATGCGTAGGTTTTTGCTGACGGCAGTAGTGGTCGGATTGGCGTCCGGCGCGAGCGCAGCCGATCTGCCCGACTACCTTCGCGGCAGTATTCCTCCGACGCTAAGCACCACCACCCGAAATTGGGACGGCTGGTACGTCGGCGGTCAGATCGGATACTCTTCGGCAAATATGGATTTCAGCCAAAGCGTCGTCGGTCTCACGAATTCCATTTTTCGTAATACGGTTCTTCAGCAACCTGTGTCGCAATTGTCGCTTCTGAATAAAGCCAACGTACAGGGCACCGGCTTCGGCGCCTTTGTGGGCCGCAATTATCAGTGGGACGATCTCGTGTTCGGTGTCGAAGCCAACTACAATTACGTGAACAGCCTCGCAGGCTCAGCATCGGCTTCACTTGGGCCGCTGGAATACGTCAATCCGGGCGGTCAGCCAGCATCTCCCAATACGATAACCCACTATTTCGTCAGGCTCACTGGAACGGCAGCCGCTCAGATCAAGGACGTAATCACGTTTAGAGGTCGCGCGGGATGGGCAACCGACAACTTCCTGCCTTATGTGTTCGGCGGTCTTGCCGTTGGACGGATGGATGTCTCTCGCAGCGTGACAAGCGCGGTGTTCAGGCAAGATGACACCATCACCACAAACGTATTTGGCGTTCAGACTATCGTCCCGGGGACGCCCGTTAAACTGGATCAGCTATCGCTGACTTCCTCGCAAGAAAGGACCAACAATTTCGTTGTCGGTTGGACCGGTGGTCTCGGCCTGGAATACATGCTCTGGAATTGCTTGTTTATTCGTGGCGAATGGGAATACATCAAGTTCACCCAAGTTATGAATACGCCAATAACAATGAACAGCGCCCGTTTCGGAGTCGGCTACAAATTCTGATCCGCGCGTCGCCTCCATTCCTTGACAGGCAATCGTGCGGCTGTTCCGATGAGGCCTCATGGGGAAGGCCCGCATCGATGAAGATCTACGGCGATCGTAATTCCGGCAATTGCCTGAAGGTGAAATGGGTCTGCGACAAGCTGGCGTTGCCCTATAGCTGGGTCGATGTCGACACGCTCAAGCGCGAAACCCGTACCACACAATTTCTCAAGCTAAACGGCGCCGGACAGGTGCCCACCGTGCAATTCGATGACGGCCGCACGCTGGCCGAATCCAATGCAATCATCCGATATCTCGCCCGCGACACTCATCTCATTCCCGCCGATGCATTTGCGGCGGCGAAGATGGATGAATGGCTTTTCTGGGAGCAATACAGCCACGAGCCTTATGTGGCGGTCTGTCGTTTCCAGATGAAGTATCAGGGCAGGCCGGCGTCTGACCTCGATCCGGACAAAGTCAAGCGCGGCTATGCGGCGCTTGCAAGGCTCGAGCATCAATTGGCTACGACGCGATTTCTGGTGGGCGATGACGTCTCGCTCGCCGACATCTCACTGCTGGCTTATACCCGGCTGGCGCATGAGGGCGGCTTCCACCTCGATGGTTATGCCGCCGTTCGTCGGTGGATTGGCGAGACCGAGCAATCTCTCGGCTTGCTCCCGGCGCGCTAGAATGCGGGAGTATCATGACTGAAATTTCCGCGATCAGTATTCGTCGTGCCCGTCGCGACGACGTCGGGGCTATTGTTGCGATGTTGGCTGACGATCCGCTCGGCAGCGGACGCGAGCGGGTTGAACAGCCGCTGCCATCCCCTTATTTCCGCGCCTTCGAAGCCGTCGAGAACGATCCCAATATCGAGCTGGTGGTCGCAGAGCAGGGCGGCGTCGTCGTCGGCTGTCTGCAGCTTTGCATCCTGGCGGGCCTGAGTTCTCAGGGTGCCTCGCGCGCGCTGGTCGAGGACGTTCGCGTTGCCACTCATTGCCGGAGCCGGGGCATCGGCGAGCAGATGCTGCAATGGGCCATTGCTGAAGCGCGCGCGAGGGGCTGCAGGTTGATCGAACTGCTCACGCACAACACTCGCGTCGATGCGCAACGCTTTTACAAGCGGCTGGGTTTTCAGCCGAGCCACGTCGGGATGACCATACGATTTGAGTCTTTACTTGCCCACACCGGCCGGACCGCCTTGTGATAATTGCGAAATCCGATTCGCGAATCTTTTTGGTTAGCGCGCGGTACACCAATCGGCATCACGCATTTTTTGTGAGTGGAACCATCGCGGCACCATCACGTATCCGGTCCGGTCTTGGGAGATTTGGGACGGCAGATGAACAATTATTCGATTGTCAGGATCGGTGACGGGTACGTCATTCGAGCAGATGAAAAAGGCATCCTGAAAGTCGCGAGCAGGCGCCGAGCCGCCCGGCTCGTTAGCGAAGCTGCGGAATTAATGGTGTCGCAGCCCGTGATGCCCATTTGCGAACAACCGCCGCCAAGCGGGCAATCGCAGGCAATCTCCGGGGATCAAAGCTGATCTCCTCGAACTTCCTTGACGATTTCAGACGATTCCCCTATGCACCGCGGCGGGACACCTCCCCCCAACGGGAGGCTTACTATCTGGAAGGATAGATCATGACCGCAGCGAAGCCCGCTTCGCGGCCCAATGTGCCGCATTTTTCTTCCGGCCCCTGTGCCAAGCGCCCCGGCTGGAACTCCCAAAATCTCAAGGACGCCGCACTCGGCCGTTCACATCGCGCTAGAATCGGCAAGACCAAGCTCAAGCTTGCGATCGAGCTCACCCGCGAAGTACTGGAAGTGCCGGCCGGATACAGGATCGGCATCGTACCAGCGTCAGACACCGGCGCGGTCGAAATGGCGCTATGGTCGCTGCTGGGCGCACGCCCGGTCACCACGATTGCGTGGGAATCCTTCGGTGAAGGCTGGGTCAGCGATATCGTCAAGGAGCTGCAGCTCAAGGAGTTGACCAGGCTGCACGCCGGCTATGGCGAAATCCCCGATCTCGGCAAGGCTGATCCTGCTTCGGATATCGTCTTCACCTGGAATGGCACGACCTCGGGCGTTCGCGTTCCCAATGCGGACTGGATCAAGGCCGATCGCCAAGGCCTGA
>NZ_DATEPI010000169.1:0-24315 GCF_035273305.1 Bradyrhizobium sp.
GTTATTTTCGAAAGTCGCCCCAACGTCGCTGCCGATGCCGGCGTGCTGTGCCTGAAATCCGGCAACGCGGTAATTCTGCGCGGAGGCTCCGAGAGTTTCCGCTCCTGCCGTGCCATCCACGATTGTCTGGTGCAAGGCTTGCGCGAGGCCGGTCTGCCCGAGGCGGCGATCACGCTGGTGCCGACGCGCGACCGCGCCGCCGTGGGCCTGCTGCTAAGCGGTCTCAATGGCGGAGTCGACGTGATCGTGCCGCGCGGGGGCAAGAGCCTAGTGGCGCGGGTTGAAGCCGAGGCACGCGTGCCGGTGTTCGCGCATCTGGAAGGCGTCAACCACGTCTATGTCGATCGTGCCGCCAATCTTGAGATGGCGAAATCGATCGTGCTGAACGCCAAGATGCGCCGGCCTGGCGTCTGCGGCGCGGCCGAAACCCTGCTGGTCGATCGCGCTGGCGCGTCGACCACGTTAAGGCCATTGGTCGAAATGCTGATCGATGCCGGCTGCGAGGTCCGCGGCGACGAAACCGTGCAGCGAACCGATTCCAGGGTGAAGCCGGCGACCGACGAAGACTGGGGTATCGAATATGAGGACGCCATCATCGCAGCCAAAGTGGTCGACGGTCTTGACGAAGCGATTACGCATATTCACACCCACGGTTCACATCACACCGATGCAATCGTAACCGAAGACGAAGCCACCGCGCGGCGGTTTCTCGATCAGGTCGATTCGGCGATCGTGCTGCACAACGCATCGACCCAGTTCGCCGACGGGGGCGAGTTCGGTTTCGGCGCCGAAATCGGCATTGCAACCGGCAAATTTCACGCTCGCGGTCCAGTCGGCGCGGAGCAACTGACCAGCTTCAAGTACCTCGTCCATGGCACCGGGCAGACTCGCCCGTGAGCGCCAGCCCGTTCCTCAGCATGCGATGGCGCAGTTGAACTTGGCTTCCGCCGCAACGCAGTCCGTCGCTCAAGCTCTGCCGCTGCACACCGCGGGCATGCGTATCGGACTGCTCGGCGGGTCGTTTAACCCGCCTCATGAAGCGCATCGGGCGATCAGTCTGTTTGCGATCAAGCGGTTGCAACTTGACCGCGTGTGGTGGCTCGTAAGTCCGGGCAATCCGCTCAAGGAACATGGCGTCTTGCGCAGCCTCGAACAGCGCGTGAGGGCGGCGCGCCAGATGGCCAATGATGGACGCATCGACATCAGCTGTCTCGAATCCGTCATTGGCACGCAATATACTGCCGACACCATGAGCTATCTGCGCCGCCGAGTTTCCGGGCTGCGCCTGGTCTGGATCATGGGTGCCGACAATCTCGCGCAATTTCACCGCTGGCAGAACTGGCGGCGGATCGCATCGGAGGTGCCGTTGGCCATCATCGACCGTCCCGGGCAAAACTTTCGCGCGCTGGCGGCGCCCGCCGCGCAAGCGCTGGCGCGTTATCGATTGCCCGAAAGCAAGGCGGCCAGACTTGCGGATCTGCGCCCGCCGGCATGGGTATTTCTGACCGGCCTCAAGCTGGATCTGTCCTCGACCGGGCTGCGGAACCCGAACGGCAGTTGGAAGAACAAGTGAGGGAAGCGCCACTGGAATGTTGAAACCATTAACCCCACATGTCTAGTATGCAAGTGGGCGCTTCGGATTCGGCGCTCGCGATACAGCGAAAGGAAATGGTCCCTGGCCACATCTGTATTGTCCAAGTCTGTTTTACCGAAAGCGCGTAAAACATCGACACACGCCGCGGCCTTGAAGGCGCAACCCGACGCCGACAAGACCCTCAATATGATCCTCTCTCGCCTGGCTGATATGAAGGCGGAAGCAACGGTCACCATCGACCTTCGTGGTAAATCTGCATTTTCCGACTATATGATCGTCACTTCGGGCCGGGCAAACCGGCACGTCGGCGCGATCGCGGACAATGTTGCGAAAGGCCTGAAGGAAACCGGTATCAAACCCATCCACATCGAAGGCTTGCCCAATTGCGACTGGGTGTTGATCGACTCCGGTGACGTGATCGTGCACGTGTTCAGGCCGGAGGTGCGCGAGTTCTACAATCTGGAAAAATTGTGGACTCAGGGCCCGATATCGGCGAAGGCGATCTAACGAACCCTTGAGCCGAAGGAACGGCTCAGGCGCATGTCGGACATGCTGGCCGCCGCAAGGCGTGGCCTTTGCGGTGTTGTCACCGCATGGCGCACCAATGTTGATTTCAGGACTTTTGTGCGGCAAATCGGCTTGCGCGTTCGGATCAGGTTCGAGGCGACGCCTTCGCGGAAGTGCCACCATGCGCCTCATCCTCGTTTCAATTGGCCGGCTCAAGCAAGGCCCGGAGCGCGAACTGACTGAGCGCTATCGGGAGCGCTTCCATGACCTCGGTCGCAAGCTCGGCTTTCGAGGCCTCGATATCCACGAAATTGCCGAAAGCCGCGCGCGCGATAGCGCCACGCGGATGAGCGAGGAAGCGGCCTCCATTTCGGCCGCGATTCCCGAGAAATCCGTGCTCGTAGCGCTTGACGAGCACGGCGAAAACATCGATAGCGCAACGTTTGCAGGGCATCTTGGCCGCTGGCGAGACCAGCAGGTCCCAAACACAATTTTCACAATCGGCGGCGCGGACGGACTTTCGCCCGAATTGCGGCGCAAGGCGAAGCTGACGATGGCGTTCGGCTGCGCGACCTGGCCGCACCAAATGGTTCGCATCATGCTTTTGGAACAAATTTATCGGGCCGCTACCATATTGGCGGGACACCCGTATCACCGCGCGTAAGCCGCGCCAGACGCAAGCCTTGAAAGAGCGCCGCCAGGTTCAATGCAGCCAACCCGGGACAATCATTCTTATCCTGAGACGATCGGCCAGAGCCGCATATTTTCCGTTCGTATTCCGCTTTCGATCGCGTTGTTGTCCGCGGGATTTTCAGGGTTGAGCCTTGCGCCAGCCTCGGCACAGCTCGCAAGCACAACACCGCAGGCAGCGGCAGCTTCGCCGGACACGATCAAACAGCGTGAGCAAGAACTCGAGGCCACCCGCGCGCAGCAAAAGAGCTCCGTGGAAGCGCAAGCGAAGCTCAAGGCCGAAATCGAAGCGATCGGTCAGGACCGCAGCAAGCTCAATGAGCAACTTATTGATATCGCCTCGCAAGTGCGTGGCGTCGAGACCAGGATCGGCGATGCCGAGGCGCGGCTGCGTCCGCTCGATTTGCGCGAGCAGCAGATTCGCAGCTCGCTCGATTCGCGCCGTTCCGAGATCATCGAGGTGCTGGCGGCCCTGCAACGCGCCGGACGGCGCACCCCGCCGGCCTTGCTGGTACGCCCTGAAGACGCGCTGGAATCGCTTCGGACCGCGATGCTGCTTGGCTCGGTGGTGCCGGAGTTGCGCGGGCGGGCGGAAAAGTTGAGCACCGATCTGGCCGAGCTGGTTACGCTACGCAAAGCCATCGCCACCGAGCGGGCCACCCTCGCGCTTGATCGCGACAAGCTAAGGGATAACCAGACACGGCTCGCCGCGCTGGTCGATGAGCGGCAGCGGCAACAGAGTTCGATCGAAAAGGACATGGAATTGGAAGGCGCGCGTGCAATCGCGTTATCCAAGCAGGTCGACAGCCTGCAAGGCCTGATTGCGAAGATGGAGCAGGATCTGAAGAGTGCAGCCAAGGTGGCTGCCGCCGCCAGCCTGCAAGGCGCGCCCGCAGCCGCTAACGGCAAACCGAATCTGGGCGCGCTTCGAGACCCGGCCCGGCTCGCGCCGGCGATCGCGTTTGCTTCAGCCAAGGGTTTATTTGCGCTGCCGGTTAATGGCGTGAAGATTCGTGATTTTGGCGGTTCCGATGGCGCAGGTGGCGTACAAAAAGGCATTTCCTTGGCTAGCCGGCCAGGTGCACAGGTCACAACACCGTGTGATGGCTGGGTTGTGTATGCAGGTCCGTTCCGCAGCTACGGACAACTCTTGATCCTCAATGCCGGTGGCGGGTATCATGTATTGATCGCCGGGATGGAGCGCATTTCGGTTAATATCGGCCAGTTTGTACTTACGGGTGAGCCGGTCGCGACCATGGGGACAACATCCCAGGTCGCATCTGTTCTCGCGACCAACGCGAGCCAACCCGTGCTCTATGTTGAGTTCCGTAAGGACGGCACTCCAATCGATCCAGGCCCATGGTGGGCCGCAAATGAAGGCGAAAAGGTCCGCGGATGATGCGCAAGACTTCTGTAGTTCTCCTCAGCGCCGTGACGGGCGCAGCACTGACGTTGTTTGTGACTCAGCCTCGCGCGGTGTTGATGGGATCGAGCGCGCGGGCCGCGACCTCGGACACCTATCGCCAGCTCAATCTGTTCGGAGACGTGTTCGAGCGGGTCCGTAGCGACTACGTCGAGAAGCCCGACGACAGCAAGCTGGTCGAATCGGCAATCAGCGGAATGCTGGCCGGGCTCGATCCGCATTCAAGCTACATGGACGCCAAGAGCTTCCGGGACATGCAGGTGCAGACCCGCGGTGAGTTCGGCGGTCTCGGCATCGAAGTCACCATGGAAGATGGCCTGATCAAGGTTGTCTCGCCAATCGACGAGACGCCGGCCTCCAAGGCCGGCATCATGGCAAACGACATCATCACCAATCTTGACGATGAAGCCGTGCAGGGTCTGACCCTCAATCAGGCCGTCGAGAAAATGCGCGGCCCGGTCAACACCAAGATCAGGCTGAAGATCATCCGCAAAGGTCAGGACAACCCGATCGAAGTCACGTTGGTTCGGGATAACATCCGTGTCCGCTCGGTGCGGGCGCGCGTGGAAGCTGACGACATCGCCTATATCCGGATCACCACCTTTAACGAGCAAACGACCGAAGGCCTGAAGCGGGAAGTCGCCAATCTCACCAATCAGATCGGCGACAAGCTGAAGGGCTTCGTCATCGACCTGCGCAACAATCCCGGCGGTCTGCTTGAAGAAGCCGTCACCGTGTCCGACGCCTTCCTCGAGCGCGGCGAGATCGTCTCGACGCGCGGTCGCAATGCGGAGGAAACCCAGCGCCGTTCCGCCCATCCCGGTGATCTAACCAAGGGCAAGCCGGTTATCGTTCTCATCAACGGCGGCTCGGCCTCGGCTTCCGAAATCGTGGCCGGCGCGCTGCAGGATCACAAGCGTGCGACGCTGGTCGGCACGCGTTCCTTCGGCAAGGGTTCGGTGCAAACCATCATCCCGCTCGGCTCCGGTAATGGCGCGCTCCGGCTTACCACCGCGCGCTACTTCACGCCTTCGGGCAAGTCGATCCAGGCTAAGGGCATCGTTCCCGATATCGAAGTGCTGCAGGACGTGCCCGACGAGTTGAAAGCGCGGACCGACACCAAGGGGGAAGCATCCCTGCGCGGCCACTTGAAATCGGAAGGCGACGAGAAGACCGGGTCGCAATCCTACGTGCCGCCGGATGCCAAGGACGACAAGGCGCTCAAGACCGCGGACGACCTCTTGCACGGGATCAAGACCAACACGACGGCGGATAAGACTACGACGGACAAGTCTGCCAGCAAGGCCGCGAACTGAACGCCTCGGCGGCTCGCTAATGCATTCGAAAGGGCGGCTTTGAGGCCGCCCTTTTTTGCGCGCGCGGCCAGCTTGACACGCGCCTGAGCCGACTCTCGCAAAGAGCCGTAGCCGGTCAACGCTGCCGCCGGCTTGCCCCGCCGTGGTATCGTCACCCTGCTGATTCGGGGAGGTTCATGGCAGACACGGCCGACGATCTGAGCACGCCACTTGGACAGGACACGTTACGCCGGAAGCGACGCTACCGGCTGCCCTTTACCGGCACCCAGGCGATTGCGGTACTGCTCGGCCTGTTTCTGGTCACTTTCCTTGGCTTCGCGGTGTTCAACGACAATCCGTTGGGTGGTGAGCCGATCGCACGCGTAGCAATACGTCAGGCGACCCAGGAAAAAGCGAGCGCGACAACCCCGGATGCTTCCGCGCACGCGGCTAAATCCGCGCCAAAACAGGCGACCGCAGGCGGACAGAAGACCGTCACCATTATCGATGGATCCAGTGGCACGCGCCAAAGCGTCGTGATCGCGGGTGACGCGGCGGAGCAAGCCGGGCCCGACGAAGTCTCTGGAATCATGGCCGGCATCGATACGCGTCTTCTGGAGAAATCACGTCACGGCATGATCCCCGCGATCTTCGACGGCGTAAAACCATTCACGGCCTATGCCGCGGACGCCGACCGCGCCAAGGCGGCCCGGATGCCAATCGTTGCCATCGTCGTCGCCGGCCTTGGTGTCGGCGCCGCCAAAACGACTGACGCCATCATGAAACTGCCGGCGGCGGTGACGCTGGCATTTACGCCCTATGGCGCCGATCCCCGCAAGTTGGCTGAGCAGGCGCGCGCGCAGCACCATGAAATTCTGCTGCAGGTCCCGATGGAGCCGTTTGATTATCCTGACAACGATCCAGGCCCGCAAACCCTCCTGACGACGCTGACACCGGAGCAGAACATCGACCGGCTGTATTGGCACCTCAGCCGATTCCAGGGGTATGCCGGCATTGCCAACTTCATGGGCTCGCGCTTCGTTGTCAGTGATGCGGTGATGCAGCCCATCCTCCGCGAGGCCGCCAAGCGCGGACTTGGTTACCTCGATGACGGTGCTGCGCCGCGTAGCGTCGCCGCTACCCTTGCGGCCGGTCAAACCGTGCCCTTCGCCAAGGCAGATATCTCGATCGATGCCGTGCCAACGGCGGTGGAAATCGACCGGGCGTTGGCCAAACTCGAAACACTGGCGAAAGAACGAGGAATGGCGGTTGGCATCGCTTCGGCGCTGCCGATTTCGATCGAGCGCATCGGCGTCTGGACCAAGGCGCTTGAAGGCCGTGGCATCATGCTTGCTCCATTGACAACAGCGATGCTGAAATCAAAATCCGGTTGAACATCAATCGGCTGGTGCGACGCGAGCCTGTTTCAGTCCACCGCTGAAGGCCGTGTAAGTACGGAGAGGCTCTGAGGGATGGCGCGCTACGACGACCTGCCGTATCGAACATGCGTCGGCATGATGCTGATCAACCGGGCAGGGCTTGTCTTCATCGGTCGCCGCGCCGGCGGCATCGAACACGTTGACGAAGCGCACGTCTGGCAGATGCCGCAAGGCGGGGTTGATCCGGGCGAGGACACCTGGGAAGCCGCGAAACGGGAACTCTACGAGGAAACTAGCGTCCGTTCGGTCGAGAAGATAGGGGAACTGCCCGAGTGGCTCATTTACGATATCCCCCGAACCGTTGCCGGGCGCGCCTGGAAGGGACGCTACCGCGGCCAGCGGCAGAAATGGTACGCGGTGCGCTTCACCGGCGACGATTCCGAGATCAATGTCGCCAGCCCGGGCGGCGGGCACAAGGCGGAGTTTGTTAGCTGGCGCTGGGAGCCCATGAAGAATCTCCCCGAACTGATCGTGCCGTTCAAACGGCCGGTTTACGAACGGGTAGTGAAGGAATTCTCGAGGCTCGTACCGGCTGGAGCGTAATCCGGAATCTGGAACGTGTTTTCGACGGTGCTGCAGTAAACATGAGATCAGAGGCCGGCGATTTACACGGGCGGCTGACACGCCGACGGCGCTACCATCAGCAAACACAGCACGTGACCTTCATCCAGGGGGGCATCGCAAAGCGATGCGTCTCGAAAGATCGAGATAACGCGCGCCCGAGCGGGGTTGAATGATTCCGGCCTCGTGGGTTCGAGACGCGCGGCTTTGCCGCGCTCCTCACCATGAGAAACTGGCGAAGTGTGCGGCGGCTTGGCAATAACATCATGCGCCATTCAGTGACCAGCACGCGGTTGACCTGATAGGCTCATGATCTCAGTTCTGTTGGCGCCGGCGCACGCACCGAATGACAGCAATCAATATGACGGATGAAAAACCGTATCGCCCCAATGTGGGGATCGCGCTGTTCGACGCTTCCGGTCGTGTGCTGATTGGGCGTCGCTTCAGGGATGACGGACCGGAAATCATTCTGCCCGGCCTTGAGTGGCAGATGCCCCAAGGAGGAATCGATGCCAACGAAAATCCGCGCGAGGCGATGATGCGCGAACTCTGGGAAGAAACGGGCGTGGTCAACGCCTCATATCTTGGTGAAACCGATTGGTTGACTTATGAATTTCCGCCGTTCGCCGGACCGCTTTCACATCGATTGGCCCAATTCCGCGGCCAGCGCCAGAAATGGTTCGCACTGCGCTTCACTGGCTCAGACGACGAGATCGATCCGCTGACGCCTCGTAATGGACAGGCAGTTGAATTCGACTGTTGGCGATGGGAACGTCTCGAGCGCGTGGCCGAGATCGTGGTGCCATTCAGGCGCGACGTATACCGGATCGTCGCCCAACAATTCGGAGTGTTTGCCGCTACGGGCCGTGATCAACCGACCGCGTGAAATCGTGCTCTAATGTAGCGCGGTGGTGTTGAGCTGATGCTGGATGCTCTTGAAATGATCGAGCCGTTCGATCGCGCGGTCGAGCGCCGAGCCTTCCTTTTCGGACAGTTTGGCTTCCATCTCCGAGATCTTGTCGGCGAACCGCGCCCGATCGAGCTCTTCGATCGAAGTGGCCACGTCGGCCAGAACCGTAAGACCGTTGTCCGACATTTCGGCCAGGCCGCCGAGCACGATCATTTTCTGGTGCGTGCCTCCTGACGTCACCGTCAGGATTCCGGGCCGGATCGCCGCCACGATCGGCGCATGACCGGCGAGCACGCCGAAGTCGCCTTCGACTCCCGGAACATCGACCTGATCAACCTCGCCGGAGAAAGCAAGCTTTTCGGGCGAGACGAGATCGAAGTGGAAGGTGGCCATGGGATACCCAAAAATTGCAAATGGCTTAGATGAGCGATGGCTTAGATCAGTCCGAGGTAGCGACGGTGACTTTTTTAATCGATGCTTGCCGTGCGTCTACTACGCTGCTTCCGCCGCGAGCTTCTTGCCCTTTTCAACCGCCTCTTCGATGTTGCCGACCATGTAGAAGGCGGCCTCAGGCAGATGATCGTACTTGCCTTCGCATAGCCCGCGGAAACCCTTGATGGTATCGGCGAGATCGACGAATTTTCCCGGCGAGCCGGTGAAGACTTCGGCGACAAAGAAGGGCTGCGAGAGAAAGCGCTCGACCTTGCGCGCGCGCGCCACCGTGACCTTGTCCTCTTCTGAAAGCTCGTCCATGCCCAGAATGGCGATGATGTCCTGCAGCGATTTGTAACGCTGCAGCACCTGCTGGACCATGCGCGCGGTCTGATAGTGCTCCTCTCCCACGATCAGTGGTGAGAGCATGCGCGATGTCGAATCCAGGGGATCCACCGCGGGATAGATACCCTTTTCCGAAATCGCGCGGTTCAGCACCGTCGTCGCATCCAAGTGGGCGAACGAAGTCGCGGGCGCCGGGTCGGTCAAGTCGTCGGCCGGCACGTAGATCGCTTGCACCGAGGTGATCGAACCTTTGTTAGTCGTGGTGATGCGCTCCTGCAGCGCGCCCATGTCGGTGGCGAGGGTGGGCTGATAGCCCACCGCGGATGGAATACGGCCGAGCAGCGCAGACACTTCCGAACCCGCCTGAGTAAACCGGAAGATATTGTCGACGAAGAACAGCACGTCCTGGCCCTGATCGCGGAAGTATTCGGCGACCGTAAGTCCGGTCAAACCGACGCGCGCACGCGCGCCAGGGGGCTCGTTCATCTGCCCATACACCAGCGCGCATTTGGAGCCTTCGCCGCCGCCCTTTTTGTTGACGCCCGACTCGATGAACTCGTGATAGAGGTCGTTGCCTTCGCGGGTACGCTCGCCGACGCCTGCGAATACCGAATATCCACCGTGGGCACGGGCGACGTTGTTGATCAGCTCCTGAATCAGAACCGTTTTGCCGACGCCCGCGCCGCCGAACAGGCCGACCTTGCCGCCCTTGGCGTAGGGCGCCAATAGATCCACGACTTTGATGCCGGTGACGAGAATTTCAGCTTCCGTGGACTGATCGGTGTAAGTCGGCGCTTCCTGATGGATCGCGCGCATGCCCTCCGCTTTCACCGGGCCCTCTTCATCGACCGGCTCGCCGATGACGTTGATGATGCGCCCGAGCGTGCCGGCACCGACGGGCACTCGGATCGGCGCGCCGGTGTCGTTCACCTCCTGACCGCGCACCAGGCCTTCTGTGGTGTCCATCGCGATCGTACGCACGGTGGATTCACCGAGATGCTGAGCGACTTCAAGCACCAGGCGGTTGCCGCCGTTCTTGGTTTCGATCGCGTTCAAAATCGCGGGCAAGTAGCCTTCGAACTGCACGTCGACAACGGCGCCGATGACTTGCGTGATGCGCCCGGTCTGGTTGGCGGATGTAGCCATGGAAACTCTCTCCTTCGAATTCGTATATCAAACGACCGCTGCGGCGATCAGATAGCCTCGGCGCCGGAGATGATTTCAATCAGCTCCTTGGTGATCATCGCCTGCCGGGTCCGGTTGTACATCAGAGTCTGTTTGCGGATCATCTCGCCAGCGTTGCGGGTGGCGTTGTCCATCGCGCTCATCTGCGCACCGTAGAACGAGGCGTTGTTCTCCAACAGGGCACGAAAAATCTGCACCGCGAGATTGCGCGGCAAAAGACCGCTAAGAATCTCATCCTCTTCGGGCTCGTATTCATAAGAGGTCGCGGGGCCGGCATTGGCAGGGCGCGCTTCCACCACCAGCGGAATAATCTGCTGCGCGGTCGGAATCTGCGCGATCACCGACTTGAAACGTGAATAGAACAGGGTGCAGACGTCGAACTCGCCTGCCTCGAAACGCGCAATGACTTTCTTGGCGATATCTTCGGCGTTCACAAAGGCAAGCTGACGAACCGACCGCAGCTCGACATGCTCGACGATCTGCTTCTCGAAAGTGCGTCGCAGCTGGTCGTAACCCTTACGACCAACGCAGAAGAATTTGACTTGTTTGCCCTGATTCATCAGCGCCAGCGCGCGCTCGCGGGCAAGACGAACGATCGATGAGTTGAAGGCGCCGGAAAGACCGCGTTCACCTGTACAGACCAGCAGAAGGTGCACCTGATCGCTGCCGGTTCCGGCCAGCAGCACGGGCGCGCCCGGCGAGCCCACCGTCGCGTTCGCAATGCCGGAAATAACCGCGTCCATCTTTTCCGCATAGGGCCGCGCCGCTTCAGCGGCGTTCTGAGCGCGGCGCAGCTTCGAGGCCGCGACCATTTGCATGGCCTTGGTGATCTTCTGCGTCGCCTTGGTGGAGGCGATGCGGACCCGCATGTCTTTCAAGCTGGCCATTGCGGCTGACTTATCCCGAATGTCTTATTAGGCGAATGTCTTGGCGTAGCCCTCGACCACCGTCTTGAGCTTGGCGGCGGTATCGTCGCTGAGATCACGGGTATCGCGGATGGCGTTGAGGATGTCGACGTTCTTTCCGCGCAGCAGCGAAAGCAAGCCATCTTCAAAGCTTCGCACCTTGGCGACCGGAAGCGCATCGAGATAGCCGTT
Source organism: Bradyrhizobium sp. (assembly GCF_035273305.1). Taxonomy (GTDB): domain Bacteria; phylum Pseudomonadota; class Alphaproteobacteria; order Rhizobiales; family Xanthobacteraceae; genus Bradyrhizobium. The sequence continues at coordinate 11,479 of NZ_DATEPI010000169.1, forward strand.
GACGCCCGCGTAGATCACCACGACCTGCTCTTCCATCTTCAGCGGCGAGAACTGCGGCTGCTTGAGAAGTTCGGTCAGTCGCGAGCCGCGGTTGAGCAGCCGCTGGGTCGATGCATCGAGATCGGAGCCGAACTGCGCGAACGCGGCCATTTCGCGGTATTGAGCAAGTTCGCCCTTGATCCTGCCCGCAACTTTTTTCATTGCCTTGGTTTGTGCCGAAGACCCAACGCGCGACACTGAAAGGCCGACGTTCACGGCCGGACGAATGCCCTGGAAGAACAGATCGGTCTCAAGGAAGATCTGGCCGTCGGTGATCGAGATGACGTTGGTCGGAATGTAGGCCGAAACGTCGTTGGCCTGCGTTTCGATGATCGGCAGCGCCGTCAACGATCCCGAGCCGTGGTCGTCATTCAGCTTGGCTGCGCGCTCGAGCAGGCGCGAATGCAGGTAGAACACATCCCCAGGGTAAGCTTCGCGGCCGGGCGGCCGCCGCAGCAGCAGCGACATCTGACGGTACGCGACGGCCTGCTTTGAAAGATCGTCATAGATGATGACCGCGTGCATGCCGTTGTCGCGGAAATATTCGCCCATCGTGCAGCCGGTGAATGGGGCGATATATTGCATAGGGGCCGGATCGGAAGCGGTCGCCGCCACGATGATGGAATATTCCAACGCACCCTGCTCTTCGAGCACCTTGACGAACTGAGCCACCGTCGAACGCTTCTGACCGATCGCGACGTAGACGCAATACAGCTTGATCTTCTCGTCCGGTTGGGCGTTGAGCGGCTTCTGGTTCAGGATGCTGTCCAGCGCAATCGCGGTCTTGCCGGTTTGCCGGTCCCCGATGATCAGCTCGCGCTGGCCGCGACCGATCGGGATCAGCGCGTCGATGGCCTTCAGGCCGGTCGCCATCGGCTCATTGACCGATTTGCGCGGAATGATGCCGGGCGCCTTGACGTCGACGCGCTTGCGCTCGCTCGCCTGGATCGGGCCCTTGCCATCGATCGGATTGCCGAGCGCGTCAACTACGCGACCCAGCAGGCCTTTGCCAACCGGCGTATCAACGATGGCGCGGGTGCGCTTGACCGTCTGGCCTTCCTTGATCTCGCGGTCCGCGCCGAAGATCACGATGCCGACGTTGTCGGTTTCGAGGTTCAGCGCCATGCCGCGAGTACCGTTTTCGAACTCGACCATTTCGCCGGCCTGGACGTTGTCGAGGCCATAGACGCGCGCAATGCCGTCACCGACTGACAACACCTGTCCGACTTCGGAAACCTCGGCTTCCTGGCCGAAATTCTTGATCTGATCCTTGAGGATCGCGGAAATTTCCGCGGCGCGGATATCCATCAGCCTGCCTCTTTCATCGCGTGCTTGATCGAATTGAGTTTAGTGCGAAGCGAACTATCCACCATGCGGCTGCCGAGCTTGACGACCAGGCCGCCGATAATGGAGCGATCGACTTTGACGTTGAGCGTAACATCCTTGCCGGTCACCGACTTCAGTGCGACCTTCAGGGACTCGAGATTCTTGTCGCTGAGCGGCTCGGCTACGGTTACTTCCGCGGTCGCTTCGCCCTTGAAATTGGCAACCAGAGCGCGAAATGCGCGGATCACGTCCGTGACCGCAAACAGCCGCCGATTAGCGGTGAGAAGCTTCAGGAAGTTCGCGGAAATGCCGGTGATGCCCGCGTTCTCGAGTACCGCGCTCAGCGCCCTTGACTGCGCGTCAGCCGAAAACACCGGGCTGCGGACCAGCCGCTTGAGGTCGGCGCTGCCGGCCAGCATCGTATCGAATCTATCGAGGTCGTTCTTGACCGCATCGACCATTTTTTCATCGCGCGCCAGCTCGAACAGGGCCGTTGCATAACGGCCGGACACTCCCGAAACGGTCGGATCTTTTGCAGCCACAGGCGCGCTCTTTTTGCTGTCAAACTCGCAAGGGGGAAAACCGTCGCCAACGATGCGGCGCCTGCGATCCAAGCCCTTGGAATTCAAGCGGGACTTCGATTTTCGACCAGTATGGGTAATACCATGATCGTTAAAATCGCGGCTTTGCTAACATAGCATGAGCGCAGGTGCAACATAACCTGGGCCGCCGCTGCGCCATGTCACATGCAGCAGACCAATCGTCGCCTCGGCTGCACACCAAGGCAGCGTCGGCGATCGCAACGTTCGGGCCTCCTCACAGATCGTAGCCCCGGATTTTGTTCCACTCGCATGTGCGCCTGCTCAATGAACACACAGGCTGGAACCGTGGCGGTTCAGGGCGATCATTACTTGGTGAAAAACTTGGCCCTCCGGAATAAAACTTGGTTCAGCAGTAATTTGAAGTAATACGTAGTAAAAAGCATACAAGATTTGGTAATTGACGTTCTTAAACTAGAAGCTAAGTTGGGTAACGAGTTGTTTCAGGTTGAGACAAACGGGTTTTACGACCGCTTTTCTGCCTCATTAGACCAGCAAACGGCTCGCATGCGAAATGGAGCGGGGGTTCCACTTGTCACACATGTGACAATACTATCTTGAGGGACTTATATATATGCTGAGTATGCTGAAATTGAAAAACGCGAGACTGGGAAATGCCGCCCGGCCACGCACCGCGCTAGCCGTCGTAGCCGCAACTGTTCTGATCGGTGGCAGCATCACCGAAGCTTCGGCGAAGTCGCATCGGCATCATCATCACGCCTATCGCCATCATCACGCCAGCAACGCTCCGGCCGCCTCCTCTTCGAGCGCCTGGCGCAATGCCAACGCGTCGATCGGAGGACGTAGTTTCTCGGGGATCGCGTCTTACTACGGTAACGAGTCCGGGAGCCGAACCGCCTCAGGCCAGCGCTTCAACCAGAACGCCTTGACCGCAGCCCACCGTTCGCTGCCGTTCGGGACCAAGCTCCGGGTAACGCACGGTAGCCGCAGCGTCGTGGTGACGATTAACGATCGCGGCCCATTCATCCGTGGCCGGGTCCTCGACTTATCAACCGCCGCCGCGCGTGCGGTCGGTCTGACGGGAGCCGGCGTGGGACGCGTAACGGCCGAGGTCATCTGACGCTGGGCACGCCCCAGCTTCTCGGCTGAGAAACTGCCCGAAATAAAAAGGAGCCTGCCTTCGTCAGCGAGGGCAGGCTTTCTTTATGTTTGTTTGGTTGCGGCCACTCAGAGTTTGAGCTTCTAAATCCACGTCACAAAAAGGTCTGCGGATCGACGTCGACCTCAAGCTTGAGATTGCCTTTGGTCTTCGGACCGGCCGCGAGCCACTCGCGGAGATATTCCGATAGATCGACGAGCCGCGCCGCCTTTACGAGTAGCCTGAATCGATAACGGCCCTTGATGACTGCAAGCGGCGCTTCGGCGGGTCCCAACACCTGAATTCTCGGATCAATCGGTGCAATTGCAGCCAGCTTGCGCGCAAAACCTTCAGCGCTCGGGCGATCCCCCGCCGAAATGATCAGGCTCGCCAACCGGCCGAATGGCGGATAGCCGGCGCGCTCCCGGTTTTCGATCTCGCTCGCGTAGAATGCCGCGCGATCGCACGCTACCAGCGCCTTCATCACGGGGTGCTCGGGTTGATGCGTCTGCAAATAGCCGACGCCGCGTCCCTGATCGCGCCCGGCACGTCCGATCACCTGATTTAGCAGTTGAAACGTGCGCTCGGCGGCACGAGGGTCGCCGTTGCCGAGCCCGAGATCGGCGTCAACCACGCCAACCAGATTGAGCCGGGGAAAGTTATGGCCTTTGGCCACGAGCTGGGTGCCGATGATGATATCGACTCGGCCCTCCGCGATCTCGTTCAATTCAGTGCGCATGGTCTCGATGGATGTGATCAGGTCGCTCGACAACACCATCGTCCGCGCGGTCGGGAACAGGTTGGCGGCTTCTTCCTGCAGGCGTTCGACCCCCGGACCGACCGCAACCAGTGATTCCTCGGCGGCGCAATGCGGGCAAAGATGCGGACGTGGCATCGAGAAGCCGCAATGGTGGCAAACCAGGCGCTTGCGAAAACGGTGATCGACCAGCCAGGCGTCGCAGATGGTACAGGCAAACCGATGCCCGCAGGCCCGGCATAACGTCAGGGGCGCATAGCCTCGCCGATTGAGGAACAGCAGCGCCTGCTCGCGGCGCTCGACCGCAATCTGTATCTGTTCAGCGAGCCTTGGGGAAATGAAGCGACCCCGCGGCGGCGCCTCGCGACGCAGATCGATCGCCTCGATATGCGGCATGTGCTGGCCGCCAAACCTTGAGGGCAGCACGATACGCTGATAGCGGCCCTTCCGCGCATTCACTTCGGTCTCAACCGAAGGCGTCGCCGAAGCCAGTACGACGGGAATTTTGGCAATGTGCGCGCGCACCACCGCCATGTCGCGGGCGTGGTAATGCGCGCCGTCATCCTGCTTGTAGGCTTGGTCGTGCTCCTCATCGACCACGATCAGTCCGAGATCGCCATACGGCAAAAACAGCGCCGAACGCGCACCAACCACGACGGGCGCTTCGGCGGCCGCGATCGCGGCCCAATTGCGCTGTCGTGTGCGGGGCGTCAGTTCGGAGTGCCATTCCAGTGGCCGCACGCCGAAGCGCTGTGCGAACCGATCGAGGAACTGACCGGTGAGCGCGATTTCCGGCATCAAGATTAGTGATTGTTTGCCACGACGGATGACCTCGACAATGGCCTCGAAGGACACTTCGGTCTTGCCCGAACCGGTGACGCCGTCGAGCAGCGCGACATGGAAGCTGCCATTGGCCGCGAGCGCCCGCATGGCATCCACCGCGGTGCGCTGCTGGCGGGAAAATTCGGGCGTGGCGAATGAAGGGTCCGGACCGGCCGGCGATACCGCGCGCGGCATCGGTTGCGCCATCAATGTGCCTTCGTCGACTAGGCCGTCAATCACGCTGGCGCTAACTCCGGCTTCCTTGGCGGCTTCGGATTTTCCGTGCAGCAGCCCGTCCGAGAGCACCTCGATCAGCCGTCGTCGCGCCGGTGTCAGCCGCTTGGGTGGTTCAGAAACCAGGCGAACGCCCATCCTGACCCGCTCCGGTCCGAGATGCTCGCCCATCCGCAGGCACATCCGCAGCACCATGCCGCGTGGCGATAGCGTGTAGTTGGCGACCCAATCCACCAGGGAGCGCAGTTCGTGCTTTAGCGGCGGCACGTCGAGTTTCTCCGCGACGTCCTTGAGGCGATTGTGCAGCCGCGGATCGGGGCTGGCATTCTCGGCCCATACCACGGCGACCACCTCACGCGGACCCAGCGGCACGCAGACGACATCGCCGGGCCTTAGCTCCATGCCGCGGGGCACCCGGTATGAATAATTCTGATTGAGCGCGACCGGCACCAGCACATCGACGACATGCGTCGATGATAAAGATGACGTAGTGGCACGGGCGGAATGGTCCATCGCAGAATCAGACTCGAAGCCAAAGGGCGCGCGCTAACTTAGGACCGCAACCGGATTGGGGCCAGTGTGCGGCAGCGGTGGGCGTCAATTAGTGAACGGTAAACGAAACAAGTGCGATATAGTCGCCACAAATCATCGAGCGCCATCCCCATCCTGAAGACCTTATTGGCTGAGCCACCCATGGCCGAATCAGCTCTCGCGCAACCGATCGAACTCCACTGTGCTGACGACGATCTCGCGCGTGAGATGACCCGTTGGCTTGCCCATTTGCGCAGCGAGCGCCGATTGTCACCGAAAACGTTGGACGCATATTCACGCGACGTTCGCCAGTGCCTCGCCTTTCTGAGCGAGCACTGGGGTTCACGAGTAACGCTGCCGGGCTTCGCCGCGCTGGAGGCCAGCGACATCAGGGCGTTCATGGCGATGCGGCGCAGCTCCGCGATCGGCGGCCGTTCCTTGATGCGAGCGCTCGCCGGCCTGCGTTCGTTCGGCCGCTTCCTCGAACGTGAGGGAAGCGGCAAAGTCGGGGCGTTGTCGGCGATCCGCGCGCCCAAAATTGGCAAGAGCCTGCCAAAGCCGGTTCCGGTGACGGCGGCGAAGCGTTTTGCCGACGCCGAGGAACGCGCCGGCGACACCCGTGATCCCTGGATCTGGGCCCGCGATGCCGCGGTGATGGCGCTGTTGTACGGCTCGGGATTGCGCATTTCGGAAGCGCTCGGTTTGCGACGCCGCGACGTGCCTTTGCCGGGCGCCGGTGACGTGCTGGTCGTGACCGGCAAGGGCAACAAGACCCGCATGGTGCCCGTTCTGCAAAACGTGCTGCAGCTTGTGCAGGACTACGTGGCGATGTGCCCCCATCAATTGCCGCCGGAGGGGCCGATCTTTGTCGGCGCCCGCGGGGGACCGCTCAGCCCGCGAATTATCCAGCTCACGATGGAACGGCTGCGCGGCGCGTTGGGCTTGCCGGATAGCGCGACACCCCACGCACTACGACATTCGTTCGCGACCCACCTGTTGGGTCGCGGCGGCGATTTGCGCGCGATCCAGGAATTGCTCGGCCATGCTTCGCTTTCGACGACGCAGATCTACACTGGCATCGATAGCGAGCGGCTGCTCGAGGTCTATAAAACCGCGCATCCGCGCGCCTGAGGGCGCATTCCCAAACGTGATGTCACCTTCGCATCCGCTTTGCTCTTGCGCAGACGGAATTGTTCGGTCAATCGTTGAGACGGGCTACCCGGGAGGCAATCATGAGCGCACACGAAAGCATGGAGCACGCCGAACACGTCGAGCACGCTTCCGGCGAGAACAAGAAGATCGCATTGCTCATTGCGGTGATCGCGCTCTTCCTTGCGCTTTCGGAAACACTCGGCAAGGGTGCCCAGACCGAATCCATCAGCAAGAACGTCGAGGCTTCGAACCTTTGGGCATTCTTTCAGGCCAAGAGCATTCGCCGCACCGTGGTGCAAACGGCTTCGGACCAATCTAAACTAAGCCTCGGCAGCTTGGGCGACGCCAACGCCAAGGCGGCGCTGCAAAAGCAGATCGACGATTGGCAGAAAACGGCCGGGCGCTATCGTTCCGAACCCGAGACCGGTGAAGGCACCGAGCAGCTTGCCGAACGCGCCAAGCACGCCGAGGAAGAGCGCGACCTCGCCACCGCGAAGTATCATCACTTCGAGCTCGCGTCGGCGGCATTTCAGATCGGCATCGTGCTGGCTTCGGCGACCATCATCACCGGCATCATCGCATTGGCGTGGATTTCGGGCCTGTTGACGCTAGCCGGAATTGCATTTACCGCGCTCGGCGCGTTCATGCCGCATCTGCTGCACCTGCATTAGAGTGTTTTCGAGCGAAGTGGATGCCTGTTCGCGTGAAGAAAACGCGTCAGAAGAATCTTGGGACCAGCCAATTGAGATCAGCGCGCTTCGTGCACGCTTTTTCGGAAGCGCTGGATTAGCCGCAGCGTGCGTGACGACCAACCGCTGCCGCTGCCATCGCCACCCAACGCTTCCCTGATGCGCGATTTGATGGGGTCGACGAGCTCGCTTGCTTTCGCTCTCACCTCGATCACGAAATCATAAAGGGCTTCGAACCAATTCATTTCCAGCAATTTGTCCCGCGTCACATCGAACACGAAAGCAGCGACGCCAACGCCGAGGAACTTGGCCAGGATGATGGTGAGCACCGCGCTCATCCAATGTTCGTGTGCGAGCAGCCAGAAGCCGACAAGCTTCAGAGGAAACAGCGGGATCACCGGCACGACAAAGACGATCAATGTCATCGCCGGGGACAGAGTATCAACGCGGTCAGCGAGCCATTGCTTGAAGGCGCGTAGCGGGATCAGCGCCACGAACCAGGCAACGATCGGCTCGAGATGGTCCCACAGCCAGGCCTCGATCAGGAAGATGATCGCGAGCAGAACCCAGATCGGTTGAAGAATTCGCCGCATCATCCAAATTGTCCGGCTTGCCGGGCTGTCGTCACATATGGATCGCGCGCTTGCCGACTGCAAGCGCCGCTTCCTTGATGGCTTCCGAGCGAGTCGGATGGGCATGGCAGGTTCGTGCCAGGTCTTCGGCGGAGCCGCCAAATTCCATCAAAACACAGGCTTCATGGATCATTTCACCGGCTTCACGGCCGACGATGTGAACCCCGAGCACGCGATCTGTCTTCGCATCTGCGAGAATCTTTACGAACCCTTCGGTGGTCTGGTTGACCTTGGAGCGACCATTGGCCGTAAACGGGAATTTGCCTGACGTGTAGGCCACGCCGGCCTGTTTCAGCTCTTCCTCGGTCTTGCCCACCGCCGACACCTCGGGCGTGGTATACACCACGCCCGGTATGACGTCGTAGTTCACGTGACCAGCCTGCCCGGCAAGAATCTCCGCAACAGCGACGCCTTCGTCCTCCGCCTTGTGCGCGAGCATCGGCCCCGCGACCACATCGCCAATGGCGTAAACGCCTTTCACGCTCGTCGCGAAATGCGAATCGATCTTCACCCGCCCGCGCTCATCGAGCGCGACGCCGGCCTCTTTCAACCCAAGCCCCTCCGTGTACGGGACACGACCGATTGCGACCAGCACCACGTCAGCCTGCATAGTTTCGGACTTGCCGCCCGCAGCCGGCTCGACCTGCACCAACAACATCTTGCCCGAAGTGTCGACGTCACTGACCTTGGAGCCGAGCTTGAACGCGAAACCCTGCTTTTCGAGGATGCGCTGAAATTGCTTTGCGACTTCTCCATCCATGCCAGGCAAGATCCGGTCGAGAAACTCCACTACCGTGACCTGCGCGCCAAGGCGCTGCCAGACCGAGCCCAATTCGAGGCCGATCACTCCTGCACCGACGATCAGCAATTTTTGCGGCACTTTCTCGAGTGACAGCGCGCCAGTCGACGACACGATGCGCTTCTCATCGATCTCGATGCCGTTGAGTTGGGCGACATCGGAGCCGGTGGCGATGACAATGTTTTTGGTATCGAGCGACTGCGTCTTGCCATCGGCACCGGCCACTTCGACTTTACCGGCGCCGGCTATCTTGCCCTTGCCCGTGATGACATCAATCTTGTTTTTCTTCATCAGGAACTCGACGCCTTTGACGTTCCCGTCGATCCCCTGCTGCTTGAAATTCATCATCGCGCCAAGATCGAGCTTCGGCGCGGGAACGCCCACGCCCATTTTGGCGAAACTGTGCCCGGCCTCCTCGAACATTTCCGATGCGTGCAGCAATGCCTTCGACGGCATGCATCCGACGTTGAGGCAGGTACCGCCGAGTGTCGCGTTCTTCTCAACTACGGCGACCTTCATCCCGAGTTGGGCGGCCCTCACCGCGCAGACATATCCGCCAGGACCGGTGCCGATGACAACAAGATCGTAATTGGCCATGACTGGTAAACCCTGTAACTGAAGATTGACACGCGATCAGCGACCGCCGGACACATCGAGAATGGCGCTGGTCACGTAGGAAGCCTCGTCCGACATCAGCCAGAGGATAGCGTTTGCGATTTCCTCCGCGGTGCCGACGCGCTTCATCGGCACCATATGGCTGAGCCGGTGGGCACGGTCTGGCTCCCCGCCGCTGGCATGAATTTCAGTGTCGATCAGTCCGGGCCGGATCGCCGCGACGCGAATGCCCTCGCCGGCGACCTCGTGGCCCAGCCCTATCGTGAAGGAGTCAATTGCGCCCTTGGATGCGGCATAATCGACGTACGTATTGGGCGAGCCGAGTTTTGCGGCAACCGAGGACAGGTTGACGATGACGCCACCCTTGCCGCCGTGACGTGTCGACATCCGCTTCACGGCTTCGCGCGCGCAAAGGATACTTCCGCTGACATTGACAGCCATCATCCGCTGAATGCGCTCGGCGGACATTTCATCGACGCGCGACGTTGCGCCGACGATCCCGGCATTGTTGATCAGCGCGCCCAAGGTGCCGAACTTGTCGGCCGCCTCGAACAGCGCAAGGATATCGCTCTCCTTGCCGACGTCGCATTTCACTGCGATCGCCTTGCCGTTCTTCGCTTGGATGGCGGAGACCGCGCTTTGCGCCTCGGCTTCATGGCTGACGTATCCGACGCAAACCCGAAAGCCGCGGCCCGCGGCGGCGATGGCGGTAGCGCGGCCGATGCCGCGGCTTCCGCCGGTGACGATGGCAACTCTGTCAGTCAAAATTCACTCCCATTGATCATGACCCGATCAGTCAATCGGATCATCACCTCATGTGTCGATTTGAGCATGATCGCCGCGGTCTGATAGCCGGCGGACATCATCGAAGCGAGCCGTCGGTCCGGTGCTTGCGCTGATGTGCCGCCGATCGGCCAATCAAACCGCACGTCAAAGATCCAGCACCAGGCGTGCCGGATCCTCCAGGCTTTCCTTGACGCGCACCAGGAATGTCACGGCGTCCTTGCCGTCAATCACGCGGTGATCATAAGACAGCGCCAGGTACATCATCGGGCGAATTTCGACCTTGCCGCCGATCGCGACCGGACGATCCTGGATCTTGTGCATACCGAGAATGCCCGACTGCGGTGCGTTCAAGATCGGGGTCGACATCAGCGATCCATAGATGCCGCCGTTGGTGATAGTGAACGTGCCGCCCTGCATCTCATCGATCTTGAGCTGGCCATCGCGGGCGCGGCGGCCGAAATCAGCGATGCTCTTTTCGATTTCGGCGATCGACTTCTGGTCACAGTCGCGCACCACCGGCACCACCAGTCCCTTGTCGGTGCCGACAGCAACGCCGATGTGATAATAATTCTTGTAGATCAAGTCGGTGCCGTCGATCTCGGCATTGGCAGCGGGGATATCCTTTAGCGCCTGCACACAAGCTTTGGTGAAGAAGCCCATAAATCCCAGTTTGCTGGCGTGCTTCTTCTCGAACACGTCCTTGTACTGGGCTCGCATTGCCATGATGTGACTCATGTCGACTTCGTTGAACGTCGTCAGCATCGCGGCCGTGTTCTGGACGTCCTTCAAGCGGCGGGCGATGGTCTGGCGCAGGCGCGTCATCTTCACGCGCTCTTCGCGCGCGGCATCATCGGCCGGGGATGGAGCGCGCACCTGAACTGCTGCGGCGGGTTGATTGACCGGTGTCGGCGCGGACGCCGCCTTTTCGATTGCCGCGAGCATGTCGCCCTTGGTTACCCGGCCGTCCTTGCCGGAGCCAGGAACGGTAGCGGCATCGATCCCGCTTTCGGCGGAAATTTTGCGCACCGAAGGTGCCAGCGGCACGTCCGCCGGGGCAGCCTTCGGGACTGCTGGCGCCGGCGCAGCAGGGGCCGCAGCGCTTGGGGCGGCCTTTGCAGCGGGCGCTGCAGCCTTGGCAGAGGCACCGGCGCCACCTTCCTTGATCTGACCGAGCAACGCGCCCACCGCGACGGTCTCGCCATCTTTGGCAACGATCTCACCGAGCGTTCCTGCCGATGGCGCGGGGACTTCGATGGTGACCTTGTCGGTTTCGAGCTCGACCAACGGCTCATCGACGGCAACCGCATCGCCGGCCTTCTTGAACCAGCGGCCGATCGTGGCTTCGGTAACGGACTCGCCGAGCGTCGGCACGCGAATTTCAGTCATCGGTTCGTTTCCTCTCGCGTCGAGCCTGGCTTAAACATAAATCGTCGGGAAAAACCCTGCGCCGGCTTTCACGGCGCAGGATGCACTGGTTCAGTTCAGCGCCTCGTCGAGTAGCGCCTTCAGTTGCGCCACATGCTTGGACATCAAGCCTGTCGCGGTGGCCGCTGCCGCGGCGCGGCCGGCGTAACGCGGACGCTTGTTCGTCGCCTGGATCTGATTCAGCACCCATTCGAGATACGGCTCGATGAAATGCCAGGCCCCCATATTGCGCGGCTCTTCCTGACACCAAACCACCTCGGCCTTCTTGAAGCGTCCGAGCTCCTGCACCAGCGCCTTCAGCGGCACTGGATAGAGCTGCTCGATCCGCATCAGGTAAACGTCATCGATGCCGCGCTTTTCACGCTCCTCGTAGAGATCGTAATAGACCTTGCCGGAGCAAAGCACGACGCGGCGAATATCGGCGTCGGGCACCAGCTTGATTTTTTCGTCAGGCAGCATCGCCGCATCATCGTAGAGGATGCGATGAAACGTGGTGTTGGCTCCCAATTCATCCAGCTTCGAGACCGCACGCTTGTGGCGCAACAACGATTTCGGCGTCATGAGAATCAGCGGCTTGCGGATCTCACGATGCAATTGGCGCCGCAGGACGTGGAAGAAGTTGGCCGGCGTCGTGGGATGGACAACCTGCATATTGTCTTCGGCGCACATCTGCAGAAAGCGTTCCAGTCGAGCGGAAGAATGCTCCGGCCCCTGCCCTTCGTAGCCGTGCGGCAACATGCACACGAGGCCCGACATGCGCAGCCATTTGCGTTCGCCCGACGAGATGAACTGGTCGAACAGCACCTGGGCGCCGTTGGCGAAATCTCCGAACTGGGCTTCCCATACTGTCAGCGCGTTCGGCTCAGCGAGCGAATAACCGTATTCGAAGCCGAGCACCGCTTCTTCTGAAAGCAGCGAGTTGATGACTTCGTAGTGCCCCTGGTCGCCGCCGAGATGATTGAAAGGCGTGTAGCGGCTCTCGTCCTCCTGATCGATCAACACCGAGTGCCGCTGTGAGAAGGTGCCGCGTTCGCTATCCTGTCCCGATAGCCGGACGTGATGGCCTTCCTCCAACAGCGTACAGAACGCCAGCGCTTCGCCGGTCGCCCAATCAATGCCGACACCACTGTCGATCGCCTTGGCCCGATTTTCCAGAAAGCGCTGGATAGTACGATGAATCCTGAAGCCATCAGGCACCCTGGTGATCTTGCGGCCGATGTCCTTCAATACGGCGACGTCAACGCCGGTTACTCCGCGACGCGCCTCTTCTTCCGCGTCCGCCGATTTGAAGCCGGCCCATTTGCCGTCGAGCCAGTCCGCCTTGTTGGGCTT
>NZ_DATEPI010000170.1:0-7447 GCF_035273305.1 Bradyrhizobium sp.
CTACAGCCCGCTCATCGGCAGTATCCGCATTGGCGACCCCCTTGATCTGCTGCTGCCATATCGGACCCTTCTCGGTTTTCTGGCTTTGCTGCCTTTGATGTGGGCTGGTTTGCGCGGCAATCAACGCAACGTCGCCTCGGCTGCGCTCATTTTCGTTTGCACCGCTGCGTGGGGTTTTTCGGCGGGTAGCGATCCCTTTCCGAAAACCGACCTGATGGGAGCCCTGCTTTCGTTATTCGTGCTTTCGATCAGCGTGTCACTGGCTCCGCTCGCCTTAGCTGCCGCGATTGCGTCCCGCCAGAAAGCCGAAGCCCATTTGCTTGCTGTGCAGGCGCAATTGAACCGTCAGATCGAGCGTAAAAACCTGGCGCTCAACAGCGCTAAACGTCACTTCCTCATTCTAATCGACAGCGTTGTCGATTACGCGATCTTTGCGCTTGATAAAGAGGGGCACGTCGCAAGCTGGAACAGCGCCGCGCAAAAAATCATGGGCTACACCGCGGAAGAGATTGTCGGGAAGCATTTTGGAATATTTTATCGACCGGATGAGCGACGCGTCGGCGCGCCAAACCGCGCATTGGAATTGGCCAACCAAAAAGGCAAGCACGAAATTGAGGGTTGGCGCATCAGGAAAAATGGCACGCCATTTTTCATTACCGGCTCGGTTTCCTCGAACCGTGACGATGCGGGAAATCTGATAGGTTTTATGAATGTACTGCGGGACGCCACCGAGCGGCGTGACGCGGAGGAGAAACTGGTCCAGGCCCGTGAACAGCTCGCGATGTCACAGAAAATGGAGGCGATCGGCAAGCTGACGGGTGGGATTGCGCATGACTTCAATAATCTGCTGATGATCATTGGAGGCAACGCCCAGATCTTTGCACGCCTGCTTGATCCGAAACTGCCACGCGCGATCGAAGCGATACAAACAGCGGCCAAACGCGGCGAAAGTCTCACGCGCCAACTACTGACATTCTCTCGTCATCAGCATATTAGCCCGACGATCGTCGATTTGAATGCTTCCATAAAAAACATGCGCACTATGATCGAAAGCTCGCTGCGCGGTAACATCGTGTACAACGAAAATATTGGCGACGGTGTTTGGCCGGTAAAAGTGGACCTCGCGGAACTGGAGCTTGCGATTGTCAACATCGCCGTTAATGCGCGCGACGCAATGCCAAATGGTGGCACGTTCACCTTATCCGTCGATGAAGTGCCGGTAGGTCAGGAAACCGACAATGATCGTGCGGGAGCCTTCTTTGCAATCGCCTTCAGTGATACGGGCACCGGTATTCCGCCCAATCTACTGTCCAAGATGTTCGATCCATTCTTCACGACCAAAGAGGTCGGCAAGGGAACGGGGCTCGGCTTGTCGCAGGTTTATGGCTTTGCGCACCAGGCCGGCGGAACAGTGACGGCTGACAGCAGCGTTGGACAAGGCACGACGATTACGATCTATCTGCCGTCTTGTGCCGACGAGCAAGTCACCACCTCCGCCAAGCCGAAAATACCGCAGCCGCAACGGCACACGGTGCTCGTCGTCGACGACAGCGCTGACGTGGCGGAAGTGACATCTTCACTGTTCGAGCATCTCGGCTACGACACCATCTATCGAGATTCGGCTGAAGCGGCGCTAAAGCTGCTTGAGGCCGGTACGAAGATCGACCTGGTCTTTAGCGATATCGTCATGCCGGGGACCATCGACGGCGTCGGGCTCGCGAGAGAAATCCGCTCGCGATATCCGAATTTGGCCGTGGGCCTTACGACCGGTTACAGCGATGCTGCGAAAGCCGCGCCCTCGAACTTAAAAATACTACGTAAGCCATTCGATACCGAGGCGCTGAGAGATTTTATTCAAGACGTCACGCCGCCGAAATCATCGAAAGCTTCCGGCGCGCCGCTGGCGTCAAACGGGGTCGGCGCTGCGCGCGGAAGTTGATCGAGACCCCTTCGCTGGAACTTTTGTTGCCGGCGTCAATGCGAAGCCGCGTAGAGGTCCAGCGGTTCCTGGAGACCCTTCATGGAATGTCTGCCTCGCTCGTCGAAGCGAAGACCTGACCCGGCGACCAGATCCTTCACGGTTCGTGATACCAGTACCTCTCCCGGCCCGGCTACAGCCGAGACGCGCGAGGCGATGTGGACGGCAATGCCTTGCACGTCAGCGCCGGTGACCTCGATCTCGCCAGTATGCAGGCCACAGCGGACTTGAAGGTCGAGGGCACGGACTGCCCCGGCGATAGAGCATGCGCAGCGCACGGCACGCGCAGGGCCGTCGAACGTGGCGAGAAACCCGTCTCCGAGCGATCTCACTTCATTGCCGCGGAAACGCGCAAGCTCCCGCCGCACGGCCGTGTGATGCGCTTCGAGCAGACTGCGCCAGCGCTGGTCGCCCAATTGTTCCGCCCGCGCCGTCGAACCCACGATGTCGGTAAACAGTACGGTGGCAAGGACACGCTGGTCCTCTGCCGCGGATACTGATCCGGTCAAAAACTCCTCAATGGCGTCAATGATCGGTTCATGCACAAAAAAGAGATGATCATCTCCCGGTAGCTCGATCAGTCTTGCTCCCGGAATGTGCTCGGCAAGGAAGCGTCCATGTTCGATGCCGATCAGCGTGTCATCTGAGCAGTGGATGACCAACGTCGGCACGTGGACTGATGAAAGAATATCGCTGATATCGATTTGGCTGATCATTCTTACCAGCGCCAGGGCAGCCGCCGGACTGGCGCCAAGCCGCTCGAAGCGGCCCCACCATTGCTTCAATGCCGGATCGTTCCGATGCGACGGCGCCCACATCGCCAGATTGCGACCGCTGCCCCAGGCCTTATCGATATATTCGATGAAACCCTGCAGGCCGCTAGGGGTAATCCAGGAGGAGCGTGCAAAGGTGCCGTAGAGCACCAGCGCATGACATCGTTGCGGGTAGGTTGCGGCAAAAAGCGTCGCCAAGGGACCGCCTTCCGATACGCCTAGCAGTGCTGCACGTTCCATTCCCGCGGCATCCATCACGGCGCGGGCATCGTCCATGCGCTGGTCCAATGACGGGGCCTCGCCGACACGGTCGGAGAGGCCGGTCCCCCGCTTGTCGAAAATCGCTACGCGGGCGAAGCTGGATAGACGAAGCAGCCACCGTCCGAGATCGGGGTAGTCCCAGTAATTCTCGATGTGCGACACGAAGCCGGGTACAAAGACCAGATCAATCGGCCCGTTGCCAAAAACCTGGTAGGCAATGTGAACCTCGCCGCTTTTCGCATAGCGAGTGACTGGCAGCGCCATCAAGACCCTCCGGAAAGTCCAAGCGGATTGGTGCACGCCTGAGCAAAAAAGAGAAGCCCGCCTCCCGCGATCGGCTGGGTATCATCCGCGCGTTTCTCCACGATTCACCTCTGGTTTCGCCCGCTCGGCGAACGTACGGCAAGCGGAAAATGAAACAACAAAACCTCTGTCTGCGGCCTAAGGTGGAGGCGTCGAGCCAACCGCGGCCCAGTCCCGAACTGCTTAGAATTCCCTCGGGATGGGTGATTTTCCGCCATTGCGGTCCGACGCCGTCAGACCAATAATGATCAAGCGCCGCTCGGGCTGGCGGCCGGAGAATCACAAGGGGAGAACTGTCGTGACAGCATTGGATTCGACGATTCCCAAAGCGTGGTACTGGAATCGCTGGTGCCAACTCATTCTCGGCCTGATCGCGATGATGGCGATCTCGTCGCCGCAATATGTATGGACCTTGTTTACCGGGCCGCTCAACCAAAAGCTCGGAACGACACTCGCTGAGCTGCAATGGACATTCTCGCTTCTGATTATTTTGCAAACCTGGTGCTCACCGCTTCAGGCTTATCTCGTTGATCGCTTCGGCCCGCGGCTTCTGATTTCAGTTGGTGCATTGATGTCGGGCGGCGGTTGGGTGTTGTCCAGCTACGTCACGGACATTTGGGCGCTGTATTTCACCTACGGCGTCATCTGCGGCTTTGGAACCGGCATTATCTACGTCGGCATCATAGGATTGATGGTGCGCTGGTTTCCGGACCGGCGCGGATTGGCAACGGGCCTTGCCGCCGCGGGTTATGGGTTTGGCGCCATTTTCACCAGCTTTCCCATCGACAGTATGATCAAGAGCGACGGCTACGCGCACACGCTGGTTGTATGGGGCATCATCCAGGGGATCATCGGCATCGTCGCCGCGCAATGGCTGCGCGTTCCGCCTGAAGGCTGGCAACCGGAGGGCTATTCACCGGCGTCTGCCACCACAATACAATCGAGGCGCAGTTTTTCGCCGGCGGAAATGCTGAGAACCCCGACCTTCTGGCTGCTCTTCATCATGATGAGCATGATGTCGACCAGCGGGTTGATGGTCGTTTCCAACGTCGGGCCTTTTGCCAACGAATACAAGGTGGCACAGGTGCTGGTGTTTGGCATGGCGGCGCTGCCGTTATCGCTGACGCTGTCACGGTTCACCAACGGCCTGACGCGGCCTTTCTTCGGCTGGGTTTCCGATCAAATCGGCCGCGAGATGACGATGGCGCTGGCGTTCTCGCTCGAATGCGTCGCGATCCTCGTTCTATTCGCCTTCATTGATCGGCCCGCATTGTTCGTGGTGCTGACAGGTCTCGTTTTCTTTGGCTGGGGTGAGATTTTCTCGCTCTTCCCCTCGACGCTGACCGATACTTTCGGACCGAAATACGCTGCGACGAACTACGGGTTTCTGTACATCGCGCAAGGGGTCGGTTCGATCCTGGGTGGACCGGCGGCGGCATTTCTCAAGCAGACGACCGGCAGTTGGACCTCGGTGTTTATCATCGTCGCGATCCTCGATGCCCTGACCGCGCTGTTGGCCATCACCCTTCTGCGCAACATGCGGAGTCAGTTGATCATGAAGAGCTAAAGGAAATTGATGCTGGCGAGGGCGGCTGCCGTATTTTTCAAGCGCCGCCTAGAGCTTGGGTTGGGCAAACAATCAAACCGCGAGGAGTAATACGATGTGCGCAGGTGACGACAAGAATTGCCCGGAATTTGAACTGCACCACCAAAGGTTCAAGGAGACACTTGATCGCGAGCGACGCTCGTTCCTGAAAACAAGCTTCGCCGCGGCAGGTGGCGCAGCGGCACTTAGCTCCGCCGCTATTTCCCTGGTGACGCCAGAGATGGCAGCCGCGGCTGAAAAGAATCAGCCAGCCAAGCGCGCCTATCACCATTTGCCGGCAAACGCCGATACCGTCCATTGGGGCTACTTCAGCAAAAAGCTAAAGCCGCAGGTCGAGATCGATTCAGGCGACTTCATCACCATCGAGGCTTTGACCCACCATGCCAATGACGACGCAGAACGTATGGTCAACGGCGATCCGGGTGTCGAGAGCGTCTTCTTGTGGACCAAGGAAAAGAAAGGCGTGAACCGTCGCGGCGCCGGGCCGATGGATGCCTCGCTGTTTGGGCGCGGCGCGGGCGAAGGTCTTGGCGTGCACATCTGCACCGGTCCTGTCTATGTGCGGGGGGCGGAGGAGGGTGACGTCATTGAGCTGCGCATTATCGATGTGTCGCCACGGCCCTGCGCCAATCCGAAATATCCGGGCAAGGCTTTTGGCAGCAATGCCGCGGCCTGGTGGGGTTTCCACTACAAGGACTTGCTTACCGATCCTAAACCGCGCGAGGTGGTCACGATCTACGAGGTCGACGCTACCGGCGAGCGCAATTGGGCAAAGGCGGTTTACAATTTCCAGTGGACTCCTCAGACGGATCCTTCCGGAGTCGTGCATAAAACCATTGATTACCCCGGCGTGCCGGTCGATCACGCCACCGTCAAAGAAAACCACGGCATTCTGAAGAACGTGCGTATACCGGTGCGTCCGCATTTCGGCGTCATCGGACTCGCGCCTAAAGAGGCCGATATAGTTGACTCGATCCCGCCGAGCTACACTGGCGGCAACATCGATAACTGGCGGATCGGCAAGGGCGCCACGATGTACTACCCGGTTGCGGTTGAAGGAGCCCTGTTGTCGGTTGGCGACTCGCATGCTTCCCAAGGCGATTCCGAACTGTGCGGCACGGCAATCGAGTGCTCGTTAAATGGTACCTTTCAGATCATCCTTCACAAGAAGGCCGATCTCGCGGGCACTGCGCTAGAAGCCTTGGACTATCCGATGCTAGAGACTCAAAATGAGTGGCTTGTGCATGGCTTCAGTTTTGCCAACTACCTCACGGAGCTGGGCGATAAGGCGCAGTCGGATATCTATTCGAAATCATCGGTTGATCTTGCTTTACGCGATGCGTTTCGGAAGATGCGCAGGTTCCTGATGACTACCAAGAAGCTGACGGAAGATGAAGCAATCTCCCTCATCACGATCGGAGTCGACTTCGGAATCACCCAGGTGGTTGACGGCAATTGGGGCGTTCACGCGGTCATCAAGAAGGACATCTTCGCGGGTGGCGTGGCCTGAACCATTCCGTCGTTCGCCGTTGCAGTATTCGCAAGCGTAAAGCCGGTGTTCAGCCATCAGCACCGGCAAGCGCTGCAACGGAGGCGCTGGGTTCCGGTGACCACAAAAGAAGGCTGGACCCCACAGCTCAATTGGATTTCACTGGCTGTCGAAAACTGAAGACGCGGCGGTGTATCTCACGCGCCAATCAGGAGGACGACGTGAGTGTGACGAGTATCTCGACAGACGTAAGATCCGTCTCGAGCGCTGGCGATCGTGCCCCACTGCTGCGCTGGATGATCTTTATCGGGCTTTGCGCGTTCGCGGGCATTCTGCTCTGGCACTACGGGCTTATCCAGCTGATGCTGGCTTCCGATCGCACCTATATTTCCGCGGTCATTTGCCTGCTGTTTGTCGCGAGCTCATTGCATTGCCTGTGGCGCACGATGGCGATCGCACGCGAAGCAGACGCAGGTCGTGAAGCCGCTCTCATATTGGTCAAACCCGAGGCGGTCGCCTCGATCGCCGCGATTTCGTCACGCCAGGATGCGTTACCGGCTGGACTCGTTGCCGATCACATCCGCAACCTTGTTGTCAAAGCCCAAACACAGGGAAACGGACGCGTCGATCAAACCCTGCTGTTGCGTTCGCTCGCTGATCGGTTGCGGGGCTCGAATGCCTTTGGCGCGTTTGCAAGCGATACGTTGATGAAACTCGGCTTGCTCGGCACCATCATCGGCTTCATCATCATGCTCGCTCCGATCGCCGGTATCGACGCGACAGACCGCGCGATCATGAAATCTTCCATGGGCCTGATGAGTGATGGCATGGCAATCGCGATGTACACGACGCTTGCCGGCCTTGTCGGTTCGATTTTGCTCAAGATTCAGTATTATATGCTCGACGCAGCGACGGCGCGGGTATTTTCGCAGGCCGTCACCTTGACGGAGACGCGGGTCGTTCCGGCGCTGGAACGCCTCCATGAACGATGATTTTGGCCTATATCCGCGCGAGGAGCCGTTCGATCCGTTCAGCGT
>NZ_DATEPI010000171.1:0-29625 GCF_035273305.1 Bradyrhizobium sp.
CGCCGCCCCGAAAGGCGATGGAGCCGGAGTGCATCGGAATCAGACCCGCGATCGCGTTGAGCGTGGTTGTCTTGCCTCCGCCATTCGAACCGAGCAGTGCCACCACACTGCCCTCGGGCACTTCAAGCGAGACGTCGGATACGCCGATCAGGTCGCCATAGCGGACTTCAAGATGCTCAATTTTGAGCAGGGGCGCGCTCATTTCGGAGGGCCGCCCATTAGCTCGATCGGTGTATGGCCTGCGGCCGCCTTGGCGGCACGCTTGCCCAAATAGGCTTCGATGACGGCTGGATTGCCGGTTACTTCACGCGGGCTTCCGCGCGCGATCTCGCGACCCTGGTGAAACACCACCACGCGGGTGGCGAGCGACATGATCACTTCCATGATGTGCTCGACAATCACGAGCGTGATGCCGGAGCGATGGATGTCGCGCACCAGATCAATCGCGAGCTGTACCTCCCGGAGCGTCAGGCCCGCCATCGCTTCATCAAGCAACAGCACCTTGGGCTCGGTAGCGAGAGCGCGCGCGATCTCCAGCCGCTTTCGGCCGGGTGTACCAAGCGACCGGGCCGGCGCATCGGCGAGCCTGCTCATGCCGACGCGGTCAAGCACCGCGCGCGCGCGTGCTTCCGCCTCGGCACGATGGGAGCTGCGCAAAAATGCTCCGATCATCACGTTCTCCAGCACCGACATGCCTTCAAACGTTTGCGGCACCTGAAATGAGCGGGCGATACCCAAATGCGCGCGCACTTCCGGCGCGAGATTGGTGATGTCTTGGCCTTGGAAAAACACTTGGCCGGACGAAGACAGGAGATCACCGGTTAGACAATTGAAGAACGTTGATTTGCCGGCGCCGTTGGGGCCAATCAGCCCGAGGATGTCGCCCTGCTCCAGGGTTACCGAGGCGCTGTCAACCGCCTTGAAGCTGCCGAACGCCTTGGTCACATCTCGGGCTTCAAGGAGCATGGCTTGCTCCCGGAACGGCCATGCTCGCGGGCGCTTTGCGGGGCCTTGTCCAAAGACGCTTGATCAACGTCAGAATGCCGCCCGGCTGAAACCGGGCGATCAGCACAATAATGGCGCCGTATACGACGAACGTCAGGCCCGCGCCCTTGCCGCCAAGCAGATTATTGGAGATTTCTTCCAGCGGCACCAGAATTGCAGCGCCGACCAACGGTCCGAACAGCAGCCCGGCGCCGCCCAGCGCCGCCATGATCAGAATTTTCACCGAGATCAGAATGCCCAGTCCCGATTCCGGATCGACGAAACCGAACATCATCGCGTAGAGCGCGCCGGCAACGCTGGTCAGTCCGGCGCTCAGCATGAAAGCGTACAGCTTGGTGCGGCTTGCCGGCGCGCCAAGCGAACGCGCTGCGCGTTCGGAATCCCTGATGGCGCGCAGGTAAAATCCCATTCGGTTGCTGGCCATCCACCAAGTGATGCCGAGTGTAATCGCAAGCACCGCAAGAAACACGTAGTAGTACGGGAGCGCGGAGATGAACGAGAGATCGAATACGTTGCGCGGCACCGTGGGGCCGCTCAATCCCACACCGGCTCCAAGATAGTCGGTGTTGGTGACGATCAGGCGAGCGAGTTCGGCGACGGCAATCGTGGCCATGCTGAAATAATGCCCGGATAGCCGTAGGGTGGGAACACCGACCACGGCAGAAATCGCGACACTGATAACGATACCTGCTGGGATTCCGACCAGCGGCGACAGCCCAAAATGCGCGTAAGCCCCCATGGCCGAATAGGCGCCGCAGCCGAAAAACACCACGTGTCCAACCGATACCTGCCCGGCATAGCCGCCCACGATGTTCCAGGCTGATGCCGCGATCGCATAAAGCAGCACCAGCGCGCCAAGCCGCTGCTGAAATGGGCTCGAGAACAACAGCGGATAAGCCAGCACCAGCGCCAGCGCCACCGAGCCCCAAACGAAGCGCCGCATCACGTTTTGCCCATCAGGCCCTGCGGCCGGAACCAGAGAAAGCCGAGGAACAGGGAATAGACCACAATGTCTTTGTAAACTGCGCCGATCAGATAGGCCGACAAGGATTCGATGACGCCAATCAACAATCCTGCCATCAGCGCGCCAGGCACGCTGCCGAAGCCGCCCAATGACACCGTTACGAAGGCGACGATGGCGAGAGTCTCGCCGACGGTCGGAACAATGTAAAAGAACGTCGCGATCAGTGCGCCGGCAATTCCGGTTGCTCCGGCGGCAATGGCCCAGGCAATCGCCTGCATGGTATCGGGCCGGATGCCCATCAGTTGCGCCGCGGTGGAATCTTCCGCGACCGCCAGCATCTTCGAACCGAGCGAGGTCCGCGTCAGCAGCAGATGCAGCCCAAGCGTGACCAGCAAGGCCACGACGCCGGCCAACAGGCGCGAGGCCTGAATACGCAACCCGAGAATATCAAACGTGCCGCCAACGATATTCTCAGGCAGCGTAAGGAAATTGGCACCGAACCACCAGAAAGCCGAATAGCGCAGCAGCAGCGCGAGCCCGAACGTGCCGAGAATCTGCGCCAGCATCGGGCCTTTCATGATCTCGCGGATCAATCCGAAATAGACCACAATCCCAACCGTCGCCAGCAGCAGCGCCGCCAAGGGTGCCCCGAGCAGAGGACCGGCGCCGAACAAGCTCCAGACCACGTATGCGACGTACATGCCAAGCATGACGAAATCGCCATGCGCGAAATTGACGATGTTCATCATTCCCCAAACCAGCGTCAGGCCCGAGGAAAACAAAGCGTAAATAGCGCCGAGCAAAAGTCCCCCGACAATCACCTGCGCAAGGATAGTGGACATGTCGGCGACGGGATCTCGAGAATTCAGCTAAGGGGATTGCAATATGACCAAGGGCGGGACCATCGCCCCGCCCTCGAATCTGTCACCAGCCTTTATAGGGCATGACCGCTGTTTTCTGCGCGTTGGCCTTTGGCCAGACGGCGACATAATTTTCGCCGTCCTGCAGCTGAATAATGACGCCGGCGGCGAGCACGTTCTGGCCCTTGTCGTCAAACTTGATGCCCTTGTAACCCATCATCAGTTGATCCGGCTTCAGGTCGGTTGCCTTCAGCGCCGCCTGGATTTTGGCCGGTTCGGTTGAGCCGGCCCGATCAATCGCATCCGCCAGCACGAAGAAGGCTTGCATCTGACGTCCGGCGGTATCGTCCATCTCATCGCCGCTCTTCTTCTTGTACATTTCAGCGATGATGGCCGTCGGCGAGCCCGGGGGTCCGACGCTCCACGACGATCGATTGAATGCGCCGACCGAAATTTTACCAACTGCCTTGATGAAGGACGGATCGGAATACCCGGCGTCATCGGCAAGGAGCATCGGCGGTTTGTAGTCGAGTGCCTGCATGGTTTTCGCAAACAGGATCGCATCCGAAGTGTAAGTGACCATGATCACCACATCGGGCTTCTTCTCCTTCAGTTGCAAGACCTGGCTCTGCACGTCGGTTGCATTGGCAGCATAGGCGATATCGATAGGCGCGCTCCGGCCTTTTTCCTTGAACACGCTGGTGATCACGGTCGCAACCGAGGTACCATATTCGGTGTTGTCGTGGACCAGGGCGACGCTGTCGGTCTTGACACCCGTTGCTTTCATATCATTCAGGAAGTCGTAGTAGATTTTGGCGAAGTCCGAAGCAATCGGCGTGACGCGGAAAAACCATTTGAAGCCGCGCTCCGTGAGGTTAGCTGCTACCGACTCTCCGTTGACAAACGGAATTCCATATTTTTCGGCGATCGCACTTGTCGTCAAAGTGATGCCCGACTGATAGGCGCCGGTCAGCGCGACGACCTTTTCTTCCGTAATCAGCCGCAGCGCCTGGTTCTGTCCGGTCGCGGGGCTGCCCTGATTGTCGGCGAATACCACTTCTACTTTCGCGCCGCCAAGGCCGGCGAGCCCCGCGTTCTTCGCCAGCGGAAAGTTGCCCAACTCGGGATGCGCATTGTTGATGATGTCCAACGCGGTCTCGATTGCGGCCTTGGCATGGACGCCCGCGCTTGCCGCGTTGCCCGTCATCGGAAAAATTGCGCCGATTTTGACGGTCTTGTCCTGCGCCGATGTACTGCCTGCCACGAAAATGGAAATCGAGGCGGCGCAAAGCAGCCCGAGGATATGGTTGAACTTCATGTTGATCGCTCCGAAATACCACCCGATGTCAGGTTCTGAAGGCCGGACAAGGCCCGATATACCGCCCGCCGCTTCCCTAACTCTTTGGCCCTCCAAGCATTGCACGCCCGGTTGGCATCGGCAAGTTGGCGCTCTCTGAGCCGTTGCTCCCTTTCATCGCTGGGCCGGCGCATCGATCAGCAGCAAGGCACAGATTGAACCGCCGCTTTCGAGCTCCCGCTGTGTCACGTTAAGTAACGGCGAGGCGCAAGCCAGGGGAGCACTTTTCCGACGAGGCCAACTCGACGCGGCTCGGCAGCACGCGCGCCGATGCTATTTAACCGGCCATGCAAAGCGCTGCGAAATCGCCGTAGGGCTTACCACATCCCTCCCGAGCGCTACCGAGCCAGTGCTTGCCAATGACCGGACCAAACGAGTAGAAGGGCACACGCCCGCGCCGGACTTGCCAATCCGTCGAAGAAGCTACCGAAACTACCGGTAAGTAGCTGAAAATATTGGGGAATGGTGTAACGGTAGCACAACAGACTCTGACTCTGTTTGTCTAGGTTCGAATCCTAGTTCCCCAGCCAGGCACACCGCGCCGCCGGCGCTGAGTCCAAGCTCATCGCACACAGCGATCCGAAGCCCGGTTGCTTACCGGCCCGCAACGCTATCGGTATCACATCAACTTATATGACCCTGGCCTAAGGCCCAGATTTACGGACCACGGCCGCTGCGCCACACCGCCGGGCGGAATGCGCTTCAATAACTCCCCAAGGAACGTACCTTGATAATGCGAAGCGAGGTGTCTGACCCAAAGTATATTCAGGATCGGATGCGCCGTCCGAGTTTGCACCGAGTCTCCTACGGTGTGACGGTAACTTCGAACCGACTGTGTAACGTATTGCGCGGGGACCCTGCATTCCTTGAAGCGATCGAGAATTGAATTCAGTTCCCAAAGCTCTTCGTCATAGTCAGAGTCGACCGAATAATCGGAATCCGTCACCCCCATAATCCGTTTCAGCCAGTATTGGGTGTCCCGATGGTTGGCCCAGTCCACCCAAAGGAACACCTCCAGCGGACGCCACAGCTCAGCCTTCCACTTAACCAGATCACTTTCGTCGGGCGCATTCCAAATGAAGGGGCTGTTGTAAAGCACCATCATCTGGTTCCTATAGCTTTGAGGCGACGATTTCTGGGAAGCGATAAGCGCATCATCGATCTGAACCATAGAGTGCGACATCGTATTCCTGAGGATCTCGGCAAATTGGGCTGGATCGACGGAAGCAGGCTTCCATGGGTTTGCATCGACCGCACCCTGATAGGCTGCTTCAATTTGCCTCGTCCCATATTTTGACAAATCCGACGCCACCGTCTTGCCCGTATCAACCAGGAGCGAGTGTTCCACAAACTTGATGCCTGACTCGCTGAGAACTGCTTTCAAGCGAAGGCTAACGATTCCTCCAATGAACCCGCCAGCGACTGCTGGCAGGATCACGGACCAAAACAGCTGCGCTTGCTGTTCCTTTGATTTTCTCAGCGCTTCGATTGCCTGCAGTGTATTGCTGACGTTTTTATAGGCGTCCCAATAAGCGAGGGCCAAGTCGGACAGGTACGCGCCCCACTTGTCTCTTGCCGAATTGTGGGCCTTCTCCAGTTCAGTACGCCATTCAGTATTCGTCCAGCGTGGATTTCCATGGGGAAGTGTCATGAATTGCGGCCCGCACTTGCCTGTCTTCTTAAGTCGCTCGGTGGCTCGATCGGGTTCATTCAGGAACGCGCCTTGGCGGAACCAAATGCGCGGCTGCAGGAGCGGACAGATCCCGCCTGTTAGTCGGAATCACAGTTTCTCTGGCGAGAGGCAAAAAGTGATACGATGCTCGCCAGCACCAGGACTCGGAAAAAACTGCCTCTTCGCATCGTCATGGCGGCCTTGTCCCGTCGTATTCATGTGAGGCATTTCATATTGATCGTTGCTCGAAGCGCATAAGCTCCAAACTCAACGTGTCCGGCGACAGCAGTTTCGGATTCGGGAGAACCAGGCGATGGGCAGGAAAATCGTCGTGCTTTCTGATGGCACAGGAAACTCCTCGGCCGCGTTGTGGCGCACAAACGTCTGGCGAACATTTGATGCGATCGATTTGTCCGGTTCTGATCAGGTGGCCTTCTACGATGATGGCGTGGGCACTTCCAGCTTCAAACCACTCGCGATGCTTGGGGGCGCTTTCGGCTACGGCCTGAAACGGAATGTCATCGACATCTACAAATTCGTCTGCCGGAATTACCGGAGCGACGAAGACGAGATATTTGGGTTTGGATTTAGCCGCGGCGCCTTCACCATTCGAGTGGTAGTAGGCCTCATTCTCGACCAAGGCCTCGTCCAGGCCGACAATGAGATCGATTTGGATCGGCTGGCGAGAGCCGCATACAAAGACTATCACAGCCGAAAATATCACACCGTCTGGTGGGAGATATTCAACAGCAACTATACAACGCCACCTCCGACCGCAGCCGCCAATAACAGGACGGTCAGCAGCATCCGCTTTCTCGGGCTTTGGGACACGGTCGCCGCTTACGGGCTGCCGGTTGATGAAATGACCCGCGGAGTAAGCAGGTGGATCTGGCCGCTCGAATTGCCGAACCGGGTACTCGATCCTCGAGTACAGCGTGCTTGTCACGCACTGGCGCTGGATGACGAGCGAACGACATTCCATCCAGTGTTATGGGATGAAAGTGCGCAGCCCCCGCCAGATACGGGCCAGCCGCGGCCCCTACCCAGCGAAAGAATTAGCCAGGTCTGGTTTTCGGGAATGCATTCTAATGTGGGCGGCGGCTATCCGGATGATTCCCTGGCGCATATTCCGCAATACTGGATCATGTCCGAGGCGCGGCAATGCGGGCTGCGGTTCAAGACGGCGCCCGATGCTGACCCCGACAGCATGGTCAACACCAAGGCCGCCCGCGACAAGGACGGACGGATCTACGATTCACGCAGCGGGTTCGGCAGCTACTATCGCTACGGTCCGCGTAAACTGGCGGAGCTGTGCAACGAGAAGTTTTCAAAAAAGCCTGGTGACGCGGTCCTCATTCGACTGCCGAAGATTCACGAGAGTGTATTCAAGCGCATTCAAAGTAATGCTCATCCCACCGCGCCGCTCGGGATCCCTGCAGAATATGAGGTGGTTACTGATGCCGGTCAGATTATTCCAGCTTCGGCCAATCCGTATGAATCTGCGTCGTCCCGTCAGGGGCGTGAGAAGGCGCAGGAATCCGTCTGGAACACGGTCTGGCTCCGCCGAGCCGTATATTTTGTCACGGTTTTGGCAACGGGCGCCCTGCTAATATTCCCGCTCCTGAGAAGTCTCCCGGCTTCCGATGAATTCTCGAGTCCCGTTCGCTGGCTCTCCGATCTGATCCGCTTGGCAGGATCCTTCCTGCCAGCCATGGCGGACCCGTGGCTGAACGGATACGCGCGAAGCCCCATAATGTTTGCCGGCCTCCTCGCGATTGTCATCGCGTTCACCGCGCTCGGGATGTCGCTCGCGGCACGCATCAAGAGCGACATGGGTGCGATCTGGCAAGAGTCGGTGCTAGCCGGGCTCGTTGTCGCCGGCGATCCTGACAGCTGGATCTATCGCTTGCGAACGAGCGGCCCGTACATTGCTGCAAAGAAGCATTGGAAATTTCAGGTCGGACCGGCGGTCTCAGTCATCTTCTTTGTCTATGCGGGCCTCATGCTCGTCAATCACCTCGCTTATATTGTGCTTGACGATGCCGGATTTGTTTGCACCGAAAGCCCTGGTCCCAGCACAATGAGA
Source organism: Bradyrhizobium sp. (assembly GCF_035273305.1). GTDB lineage: Bacteria > Pseudomonadota > Alphaproteobacteria > Rhizobiales > Xanthobacteraceae > Bradyrhizobium. The sequence continues at coordinate 7,945 of NZ_DATEPI010000171.1, forward strand.
AAAGGGGAAACGAGAAATTTGTCATTTGACGCATCCTCTGTCTGTCACGCTACCGGCATCCTCCTAGAGAATGGCGGCCGCTACGCCATCACGGTCAAATCGCGCGAACCGCATTGGTATGACCGCGACATCGAAACCAGCCCTGCCGGATTCAGCAGCCTCGACGCGCCTACATTTGCGCAGAAGATTGCAATGGTTTTCGCCCTCCCGATGCGGCGCGAATTGACCAGGCCATGGTTTAGGGTGGTGGCACGAACAGGCGCCCTCGGCGGTGAGGAAAGTTTTCTCGATCCCGATCCGAAGGACCATTCAATCGACGAAGTCTTGCGCGCAACCCGCGACGGCGAGCTCTTTCTCTTCGTCAATGACGCGGTGCTTGGGGTGCCAGGACTGGAAGGCGTATTCTATTCCAACAATGTCGGCAGCGCGGACGTGACGATAAGCCGTCGCTAGGTCGAGTAAGCACTAGCGGGAATTTCAGTCGGTCGAAGAACCGCGCCTAAAAGCCTTTGATCGCGCCAGCCTGGATCAGAAGCCGATTGAAGCGCCGGGCCTCCGCACCGTGCGCGCAGCTATAGAACAGGCCGTTGCAGCGCTGGAGGATATTTCTTTGTTCCGAAAAGCTCGGATCGAGCGGCACGCCGGCTGCATCTTCGATCACCAAAGGCAAATACGGGGCATCCAGCGTGTCGAGAGCAGAGGATAGATCGACCGGCGTGAAGTTCACGGCATCGATGGCATAATAAGTGGTCAAGTATCGCGGGTCCGATTGTTCGAGATGTTGCGCAAACGCCCGCGAACTGAGCGACGGGTCGATGATACGCGCACCAAACTGCGGCTGATGATCACCATAACGCACGATCAGGAACGGCTCGGTCGGAAATCGTTGCGCCAATCGGTCCAGCAAGCGCCTGTAGTCATGCGCGGTCATTGTCTGACGACGTATGTATTCATCGACTTCGGGGCCATTGCCCAGATCGCGCCAGTTCGGAGTAAGCTCTGGACGCAGGCGCTTGTCCCAAGGGAAATGGTTGGCGACGGTGTAAACGTATAGAAATAGCGGAGCGCTGCCGCGCTCGCGTTCGATAATCTTGATGGCTTGATCGAAATAAAAACTGTCGGCCTCGAAGTCACGCGTGCCGAGTGCGACCATGTCCATGTAATTTTCTACGCCGACACTGGTTTGGAAAGCACGTGAACCGAGAAAAGAGCCGTAGAACGGATACAGGCTGAAGCTGCGATAGCCGCAATGGCTCAATGAGCGCGGCAGTCCACGACCGACCCGGCCGGCGGCGATCCTGGTGACCGACGTGGCGAAACGTCCATATGAGCGGACCGATAGTCCCGTAAGTACGTTGTATTCTGCGAACCAGCTTGGTCCGCCAATACCCTCAACCAAAAGTTTGCGCGCCTTTCCGTCCATCGATCGAAAATGATTGTGATAGCCCTCCGGCACCTTGATCCCGGGCGCGGCCGTGACGTCGAAACTGGATTCATCGTGCAACAAAATGATGTTCGGCAGCCGGCGCGAGGGATGGCGGGCCGCCGAGGTCGTCTTCAGGCTTTCAGCTAGGCCCGCTTCGGAGTCGAGGTATCCGTGTGACGCAAATTCATGAATCGCCTCCACGCCTGTGCGCGCGAATTTTGAAACGTAATCCTGGCTGACGAAATCCTCATGAAGTTCGGTTGGAAATGACAGTGAGAGCACGATGAGCGCGATCATCGAGAATGAACCACCGAGAAGGGCTGAGCTCACGCGCACGCGGTACTCATCGATCCGCCAAATCACGATCAGGAGCGCGCCGGTGCCCGCGGCCGCGAGCGCGATCCATCCCCGTAATGAGGGAAACGCCGCCAGCAGAAATGCTGACGTATCCCGGTCGACGATCATCACGTCGACGAAATCGAGCGTCATCCAGAGTTTGTCGTACTTGAACCGCGAGAGCAGCGTGAGCGCGATGACGAATTCGAGCGAAATCAACGCTGCGACCGTCGGACGACGAATCAATGCAAGCCACAAGCAATTGAGGGCGGCCCAAACCAGCAGGAACGCGGCCTTCGCAACGAGATCGGACTCGGTGGCGACCAGCATCATCAGAGCAACCACATGAAGGCTAGCGAGAAGGCACAGCACCTGCTTGCCGTAACGGGCGCTTGCGCGTCCGGGCACGAGACGGTTCAGCAACATGGCAGCGTTCGACGACATGCTAGCGCGGGCCTGCCCGGCTACGACTTCGTTCGCTCAGCTTCGCCAGCCCTGCTGTCATGCGGCCAATGAATCCCCTCTGCAAGACGCCTCGCCGCTGCGCGCAACTGCCGTCACGAGATCGTAACTTACGAAACCCAATCGCCGATGCTTTATTTCCCACTTGATGTACTATTTCGCGCTTGGCTCGAACCAGACGAACACATTGGGAGGCTAACATGCGTATTCTTGCGGTGATTGGCGCACTGGCAATCATTGTCGCAATCGGCGCAGCGGTGTTCTTTTTCGGCGGCTTTTATAGTGTGGCGGGCACCGCCGAAGATACCAGCGTCGTCAGTTGGAGCCTGAGCCGAATACGCACGGCTTCCATCGATCGCCACGCGCAAGATCAGCCCCCAGCATCAATCAATGAACCCGCAAGTGTGCAAGCCGGCGCCAAAGCGTTCGCCGCACAGGGCTGCCCGACATGCCACGGCGGCCCGGGCGTCAGTTGGGCCAAGTTCTCGGAGGGGCTACATCCGGATCCGCCAGATTTGAAGGACGTCGTCAATGACCTGTCTCCGTCGCAATTGTTTTGGGTCGTGAAGAACGGCATCAACATGACCGGCATGCCAAGCTTCGCGCAGGCGGGCGCCAAAGACGACGAGATCTGGTCGATCGTCGCCTTTCTGAAAAAGCTGCCCAGCGTCTCTGAAGCCGACTACAAGGCATGGACGGTTTCGGCAGTGCCGACCGCCGGCAAATAGCTCGGCTGCCTTGTCAAGATTCTCTAGGGTACTCGCGAGTAGATTTCACCGGCACCTTGGAAGTAGAGCGGCCGAGTACGGCGACAGCGCCACCGGCGATGCCGGCGAGCACCGCCCAATAGCCATAGCGAAAATCGGAGGCGACGCCCACTGCAAAGAAACTGAGCACGTACACCGCTGACGACCCGCATACACCGAAGGCGAAGGCGCCCTCCGGCGTCGAGCGCCGTCTCCACGAGACCCCGCAAACGATGAGGCATATCAGCAACCACGAACCAGTCCGGAACAGCGGCGTTGGCTTAAGCAAATTATGGACCGAGACCAGCGCGACAAAGGCGGTGCGATCCGGAAACACCGTCTCAGTCCAATGGTCGAGATCGGCAAGCCACATGGTGGGATTTTCACCACCCAGGAAATTCCACATGAAAGCCGCGCGATGGCGGAGATAGGCTAATGGATGGCGCATCACGGCCAGCATCCAAGCGTCGCGAACGACCGCTGTGCCGAAAAGACCCTGCTCCTTTTCGACTTTGCGCATCACAAAATCGCAGGGCTTGAGCCGCCAATAGATGTCCCACTCGGTCGGCTGGTAGCAGGTGTTCAGGAGCATTGTGCTTTCAGAATCGCTCCAGGTTACCGGGAACTGATTCTGCTTGGCGAAATGGCTGATACCGCCGAGGTCGAAAACCATGATCGTCTGCAATGGATGTTGTCGCGTTGCGCCCAGCACCCCGTAATAAACGACCTGCACCAAAGCAAAAAACGCGAGCATCGCAGGGACGAACAGGATCGCCGTGCGTCTCAGCGACAGCCGCGACGGCCAGACGATGTAAGCAGCAAGGATTGGCGCCGCGACTAGCGCATTTGGACGGAGCAAGACGCCGAAAGCGCAGAGCGCTAGTCCCAACGCTTGCGCCGGCACGCAAACCCGCGTGCCACGTTGGCCGGCAGCGTAGGTAATTACCGCGGCCAGCAGCCAGGTGAGCGCAAACAGCACATCCCGCCAGATAATTCCGACAAATACAAAAGCCGGGGGCATCAGCGCGAATAGCGGTAGAAAAAGGGCGATACCTATCGAGCGGCGTGCCGCCGCGAACGCCAGCAGCCCAAATCCAAGCCAGTAAGAGGTCGCGATCAGCAGGAACATGCTGCCCGAACCGGGCGCAATCGGATCGATCAGGCTCCACAACAAGGTCATGAGCGGGGATTGCCAATCACCCAGCACTCCTCTTGCGATGTACTCGTAAACAAATTTGGCATCGAAAGTCATGATGCCGGGATAGAAGATCAGCAGCGTCAGCGCGTATCCTGCTGCGATCAGCGCAGTTATCGCGAGATACGACCGCGACCCGACGCGCCGCTCGCCGTCAGGCCAGTGATGCATAGATGTCCCCTGAATTGGCCGCACGCGGCAGCGTGGTCAGCCACCGCGTGATCTCTTGGCCGTCTACCCACTCGGCATTCGCGAAACTCTGAGTTTCGCCAAGGGCGGCGTTGAACCGCGTGTAACCGATCGCGATGCAGCGTTCGATGCAGGCGAGCGCGACGTCCCGCTGGATGGTCGTGAACTCAAACGATAGTGCCGCGACCGCGCGCGTGAGTCCCGCCAGCGCTTCTTCCTCAAAGCCTTCAACGTCGATCTTGATAAATGCAGGAGTGCCGTATTTGTCGATCAGCACATCCAACGACGTGAGGGGCATGGTCACCGACTTTGTCCACCGCTGGCCTTCCCACCCGGGCGCTTGGCACGCGGCAGCCACGAAAGCAGGGGACGCTGACGATACCGTCGGATTATCGATGTTGATCATCATGCTGATCGTGCCGGCACGGCGACCGACTGCCTTGGTCTCAATCGAGACTTCGGAATTGCGGCCGTAAAACAGCTTGAGCACTCTGGCTAACGCAGGCTGCGGCTCGACCGCGACTACCCTGGCACCCAGGCGGCGGAAGGAAGCCACGCGGTCACCGACATGGGCGCCGATGTCAAACACCAGGTCGCCACGCCGAACAAATCCGCCATATAGCCGGTCCATTGCGGCCGCGCGCGACCTGTTGCCGTAGTAGATGCGCAGCGAACGAACAACGCCTCGCGCGGTGCTGAACCCTTCGAACACCGCTCACACCGAACTTGGCAGAGCTGACGATGTCGCTGGCGTTATCGCAGGCAGCGCCAAGACCGCCAGCACTTCCGGCCGGGTGGTCTCCTCGGGCAGGCGGCCGATGCCAACCCGGACAGCGAGACCGCCGAACAAGGGCCAAGCCGTCAGGATCGCGAATGGAATCGCAAGGGCCGGACCGGCGGCGAGAAACAGCGCGTAAGGAATGGCCGCCGGTTGTACCACCGCCAAGAGGCCTAGCGCACTCCAGCCGAGCAGTGTGTGCGGCCACAAATTGTGCAGCGCTAGCGTGAATGGCACGGCGTGATCGTCACGGGTCTGTCCGATCCAGCCGATTTCGTGGCCGAACATCAGGCCCGCAAGGAAGATCGTGTGCCCGAACCAGAGGATCGGGCAAAGCACGATCGAAAACACAGTTTCGATAATGAAGTTGATGAGGAATAATCCGGCGCCCCCAAAGGCCTGGCGAAGTCGTGGATTGAATAAAACGTCTATCGCGGTTGCGATCTTTGGCGAAAACCACATCACCAGCACACCCATCAGCAGCGCCATACCGGCGTCGGCCCGAATAAAAGCCTCCGGACTATCAGCGAAAATGACGCCTAGCGTGCCAAGAACAAGTAAGCCGATCCAGGCGGGAGATCCGATAAACATACAGATGGCCAGCCCCAATTGATAACGACTCACCGCCCTGAGGCCCGCAAGCGAGAAAAACCGCCAATACTGCATATTGCCTTGGCACCACCGTAAATCGCGCCGGATGAACTCGAGCAAAGTTGGTGGATTCTCCTCCCAACCTAAATCCTCTTGCGGCAACACCCGGACGTGGAATCCGGCCGCACGCATCAGCACCGCCTCGATCTGGTCGTGGCTGAGGATATGGTCGTCTTCCATTCCTTCATTCGAAAGCGTCGGCAGCCCGCAATGCGCGATGAACGGCTCCAGCCGCAATATCGCGTTGTGGCCCCAATAGGGTCCGCAATCGCCCTGCCACCATGCGCTCCCGATGGTGTAGGAGCGCATACCGAGCCGCATGCCAAATTGAAAGACGCGCGCGAAGGCGCTGGTGGACGGAAGCCCTACGATCAAGCCCTGAAGAATGCCGAGATCGGGATCCGCTTGCATGATTCTAACCAAGCGGAGAATGGCATCGGCGGCCATGAAACTGTCGGCGTCGAGCGTCACCGCGAAATCATGCTTGCTGCCCCAGCGGTCGCAAAACTCCCGAATATTGCCGGCCTTGTAGCCTGTGTTAACGACGCGTCGTCGGTACGTGATCGGCACCCGATCGTCCCACCGCGCGCTCAAGGCAGCGAAACAAGCCTCCTCGCCGCTTACGATGCTCGCATCGCTGCTGTCGCTAAGAACATACAGCGCAAATCGTTTCCCGTAGCCACTAAGGTCAAGGCCAGCCAGCATCGGCTCCAGATTCCGAATCACCCGCTCAGGCGGTTCGTTGCGGATGCACAACAGAATCGCGGTTGACGCGGTCAGCGGCTCGTTGCCTTGAATGCGCGACATCACCGGCATAACCGCCGCAATCGGATTTGCGGAAACGCGCATGATCAGAAACCCGATCACTGCATTCCAGAATCCTGCAACCGTCCAGGGTAGCGTGATCGCGAACAACGCGAGCAGCGCGATGTCTATAATGCCGAAGCCGCCGGGCGATAGTGCCACCGCCGCAAGCGCGAGCGATCCGGCCATGGTGGCGGCAAACAGGACAGCAAACAGCAGCCGACGTCCGAAAATGCGATTTACGGCGGCGTCTGCATGGATGGATTGTACTGGAAAGCGCTTTGACACGCGGGCGGGGTTCTACTGTTTTGGCAGACAATGCATAGTCAATGATATAACACGACAGCCGTACAGGAATTCCAGCTCGAGAGTAAAGTAATTGGCGACCAGCGGTACCGACGAACTTGCCCAGGCGCTCTGGTACACTGGGCCGGGACAAGTCGAAATCCGCCAGGAAACTCTCCCACCACGGCAAACAGGCGAGCTGCGCGTTCGGGCGCTCTACGGTGCGATCAGCCGCGGCACGGAGGGGCTTGTGCTGGCTGGCCGAGTACCGGCGAGCGAATACGAACGCATGCGCGCCCCCTTCATGGGTGGCGATTTTCCATTTCCGGTGAAATACGGTTACGCCACGGTCGGTCGGGTTGAGCAAGGGACAGAATCCCTGCTCGGGCGCACGATCTTCACTCTCCACCCTCACCAAGACCTATTCAATATCCGGGCGAGCGCGGCCGTCGTACTGCCGAAGGACATGCCGCCGCAGCGTGCCGTGCTCGCCGCAAATATGGAAACGGCCCTCAACGGCGTCTGGGATGCGGCGCCCTCCCCCGCTGATCGCATCGCGATCGTCGGCGCCGGCGTGGTCGGCTCCCTAGTCGCCTATTTGTGCGGACGGCTCCCGGGCGCGCAGGTAACGCTTGTTGACATCAACCCTGCGCGCGCGGAATTAGCAAAAGCATTTGGGGTTAGCTTTGCAACTCCGGAAAGCGCCAAGGGCGACTGCGATCTGGTCGTTCACGCCAGTGGCAATCCGACCGGGCTTGGCACAGCGCTCGCGCTCGCCGGCGAGGAGGCAACGGTGGTTGAATTGAGCTGGTACGGCAATTCGGCGGTAACCGCACAACTGGGCGGTGCCTTCCACAGCCGTCGGCTGCGGCTGGTATCAAGCCAGGTTGGGCGGATTGCACCCTCGCATCGGCCCCGCTGGACGCACGGCCGACGACTTGCGGCAGCACTCGCGCTGTTGGCGGACGCGCGGCTCGACCTGTTGCTCGCCAGACCGGTCGCCTTCCGGGAGTTGCCCGATCAGCTGCCGAATATTCTTGCCGCCCGCAGCGGCGTACTTTGCCAACCCATTAGCTATCTCTGAGGAGGTCCCTTGTTCGCCGTTGAGGTTCGAGACCATATCATGATCGCCCACTCCTTCCGCGGCGCCATATTCGGCCCGGCGCAAGCACTTCATGGCGCGACTTTCGTCATAGATGCAGCGTTTTCCGCCGAGACGCTCGACAGCAATGGCATTGTCATCGACATCGGCCGCGCGCATGAAGCCCTCAAGGCTGTATTGGGGCCACTCAACTATCGCAATCTGGACGAAATACCGGAATTAAAGGGCAGCAACACCACTACTGAATTTCTGACCAAGCATATTTTCGAGCGGCTGGCTAAAGACGCCCGCGCCGGCGAGCTCGGCCGGAATGGTCGAGAGCTCAAGCGAATACGTATCACGCTTTCCGAATCGCATGTCGCGCGGGCGTGGTACGAGGCGGATTTGTGGTAAAGCATTTGGTGTTCGCCGTACCGGGGGACATTGCCACGCCGACAGGTGGCTACGCCTACGACCGACGCATGATTGCCGAACTCAAACAACTTGGTTGGCGAGTCGATCTCATCGACTTAGGCGACGGCTTTCCTTGGCCAGATCACGCGACACGCGCCAGCGCGCGAATGCGGCTGCTTACGACGACGGCCGGCTGTAGCATTGTTGTTGACGGACTGGCGCTCGGCGTATTGCCGGAAGCGGCCGCACAAGTGGCTGGCCGCAATCCCTTAACGGCGCTGGTGCATCATCCGCTCGCGCTGGAAATGGGAGTATCCCCTGGACAAGCCGAGGCATTGCGGGCGAGCGAGAAGGCGGCCCTTGCAGTCGTGCAGCGCGTTATCGTCACCAGCGCAACTACGGCGCGGCTGATCGCTTCCGAGTACGACGTCCCCTCCGAGCGTATTTCGGTCGCGAGGCCAGGCAGTGATCCAGCCCGGCTAAGGCAAGGTAGCCGGGACAGCACTGTGCGGCTGCTTTCGGTGGGCGCGGTGGTGCCGCGCAAAGGCTATGAAATTCTGATCGCAGCCCTAGCAACACTCATCGAACTGCCATGGCGGCTGACCATCGCGGGAGACCGCACACGCGATCTCCATGCCGTTGCGCAGCTCGATTCCGAAATTGCGCGCCATGGGCTCGGAGATCGCATTGCAACGCTGGGCGCGGTGTCAGCGGAGCAACTGGCGGCACTCTATGCCGAAGCGGATCTGTTCGTACTCGCGTCACATTTCGAAGGCTACGGCATGGCGTATGCCGAGGCAATCGCGCACGGTCTGCCGGTGATTGGCACCACCTCAGGTGCAATCCCGGAGACTGTGCCGCCGGATGCTGGCCTGCTGGTGCCCGCCGGCAATGTTTCGGCCTTTGCGAGCGCGCTTCGGCAAGCTGTTGGCGACGACGGGTTGCGAGACCGGATGGCTAGTGCCTCGCGCGCGGCGGCCGCGCGGCTCCCGACCTGGCGACAGTCAGCAGAAGTCTTCGCGCGTGCACTGGAACCGCTGACATGACCGGTTTCTCGGCTGAGTGGTTGGCTTTGCGCGAGCCTTATGATGCCCGCGCACGCAATCCGGAAGTGCTCGACGCGATCGCCACGTTTCTCAAACCGCTTCCCGCAGTGCGAGTCATCGATCTCGCCTGCGGGACTGGCTCGACCTTGCGCAGTTTGAGCCCGCGCCTGCCCGCCCGCCAGAACTGGCACCTGATCGATCACGACGTTCGCCTGCTGATGCAGGCAAAGGCAACGCCGCTGGCCAAGGACATCGACGTGACGGTGGTCCCGCTCGACTTGAACCGAGATCTTGAAGCCGCACTTGATGGGGAAATCGATTTAGTCGCAACCTCGGCCTTGCTGGATCTGGTCTCCGCTGCCTGGCTGGACCGATTAGCGCTTGCGCTCGCCGCACGCTCGATCCCATTTTACGCGGCGCTTAGCTATGATGGACGAACCGGGTTCACCCCGACCGATCTGTTCGATACACGCGTTATGGCCGGAATGAATGCGCATCAAACTACCGACAAAGGATTCGGGCCGGCGCTGGGACCGACGGCGGCCGCGTTTATGATCGCCCGATTCAAGTCTCTCGGCTATTCCGTCGTTCACGGCGCGGCCGACTGGGTCATGGGACCGGAGGATCGTGATATCCAAACCGAAATTCTGCTCGGTTGGGCAAATGCTTCGGACGAGATGGGCGGGCTGCCGCTTGCCGATGCGACCGCCTGGCTCACGCGACGGCGCCGCGCCGTTGAGGCCGGATGCTCATCTCTACGGGTCGGTCACATCGACTTTTTTGCAACCCCGAGTGCCACGCGTTGATCGCTGAGATCGCAATCGAACAGCACATCGTCATCGATCTTGTGCACGCGTACAGGCATGCGTGACGCTTGATCGGCACGTTCCAGCGGCGGCAGGATCAGGCCCGGACCGCCGGCACCGAGAATGATCGGCGCGACCATCACGTGCAGGCGATCGAGACATCCAGCCGCAAGGAAGCGCGATACCGTGTTGGCTCCGCCTTCGATCAACATACGGCGCATGCCACAGCCAGCAAGCGCGAGGAGAATCGCCGAAGGCGGGATTTTTCCGTCGACTTCGGGCAGAGCTATGATTTCTACACCTGCTGGCGCCCGACCGCCCTTGCCTTCCGCGGTGATCAGCAAGCGCCTGACGCCGTCGTCAGCAAAAACCCTGGCGCCGGCGCAAAGCCGTCGTTTCGGATCGATAACCACGCGCGCGGGCTGCGGACCCGAGACCTGCCGCACTGTCAATTGCGGATCGTCAGCAATTGCAGTACCGACGCCAACGATGACAGCGTCGACCAAAGCCCTCAGCCGATGCAGATGTACAAGTCCCGCCGGCCCATTGATGTATTTCGAATGACCGGATTCGGTGGCTATCCTGCCGTCAAGTGATTGACCTATCTGGCCGACGATCACGAAATCGTCCACTGCACCCTTGCGCAGCGGGCCGAAAACATCGGCCCATACTTGCGGAAGCGGCAGGTGCCCTCTACGGAATACATTGACAAAGTCTCCCCACGGGTCGGAAGACGCAGATTTGTTGAGAGGGAGCTGGGTTATCGGCACGCGGGATCAAGATCACTGTGTGTTGACGTTAACAATGCGACTATCTGCCATCATGCCATAAAAATCGTGCGTTTTCGACTGGAATGATGCACGTGAGTCGGTGTTCTACGTTAGCCATGGTGCAAAGGACTCGGAATGATTGAAGTGCAGACGGGCGCAAGCTCGGCTTTGTTCGGTGCTCCGGGGCATACCAGTGTCAGCCGCGGCCTTGGGGAATTTCAGGCGCGAAGGCCTGTTCTCATCACCGCCATGGATGAAACAGTATTCGCATTGCCAGTCGAAGGGCTCGATTGCCAACGGCTTTCTGAATTCATGGCGCTTTGCGCACCAGCTGTGCCGCGGCTCATAATTACAGAACGGCGCGCGCTCGCGCTGGGCCTCGACGCATCGACGCCAATGACATTGCCTCTTTCGGCGAGCGACGATGCAAATGCGATTCTGGCGCTCGTCAGCGACGCGATCAACGATCGCACACCGGAGGCCAAGCCGGCCAGTCGGGCCGCCGCTGCCGCCATTCAGCTAGTCAAATCATCGCACGGTTTGCCGGCGATACTGGCGGCTGACGTGACCGCCCATTCCGTGAGATGTGAGGAGAGCGTAGTCAGGGTTGATGCGGATGCGGTTGCCCGCTTTGCCGACGATGCAATTCACTCGCTGATCCTGGCGAGCGAAGCGACAGTGCCGCTCAGCTCCGGCATGCCGGCGCGCTTTGCCGTGTTCCGCGACGCGTTGGGTGGGAGTCCGGTTGCGATCATTCTCGGCAGGCCCGATTTCACCAAAGCCGTTCCTGTACGGCTACATTCGGCCTGTCTGACCGGCGACGTGTTTGGTTCGCGGCGCTGCGACTGTGGAGACCAGCTTCGGCTCGCTTTGGCACGGATCGAAGCCCTTGGCGGCGGCATCATTCTTTACTTGGCTCAGGAAGGCCGCGGGCTTGGACTCGCCAACAAGATGCGGACTTACCAACTGCAGGATGATGGCCTCGACACTTTCGATGCCAATACCACGTTAGGCTTCGATGACGACGAGCGCGACTACGGTGTCGCCGCACGGATGCTTGCTATGCTGAACTGCACACAGATCGCGCTGCTCACCAACAATCCGGCCAAGCTTGATGGCTTGACAAAAGCGGGCATTTACATTGCCAGCCGGATGCCGCTGGAGGCGCCAATCAATGCCCACAACCGCCGCTATATGACCGCCAAGGCTGTTCGTTCCGGGCACCGGTTCGATCATCTGATAGCTTCCGTGGCTGATCGGACGTAATCAGAGAACCGGCGGAGGATTCACAGACGGTCATCAATACCCACCCGTCCGTTTGCTTTGGTCGATCGGCCACTTCAACGCTCCCTGCGCCCGAGTGCCGCCAGAGGAGACATTGACAGCATGTGGTGGTGGGCGTTCCGTTCCAGATCCCATGCCTTGCGCGGCTTAGTGATCGGAGTCGCTCTCTGCTGGTCTGTGGCATTCGTCCTTGTCGCTCTGGTGTATCGGCTGGAGCTTTATGCTGATGGCGCCATGTTTTCCTATGCCGTCGCGGTGCAGGATGTATGGGCGTTCCATTGGCACAATATTTCCGGCCGAACATCGGTGTTTCTTCTTACGCTGCTGCCCGCGGAATTTTACGTCGGGCTTAGTGGAGACCCTTGGGCTGGAGTCTTTGTCTATGGGCTGCTTTTCTATTTGGCGCCGCTTGCAGGACTGATCGGTACCTTTGCCGCCGATCGCTCATCCGGCCGCATCATCTTCCTCTACGCTTGTTGCTCGACAGCCCTGCTGTGCCCCCTGATTTTTGGCTTTCCAACGGAGATGTGGCTGGGGCACGCAATATTCTGGCCGACGCTTGCGGTCAGCCACTATGCCAACCGCACAGTCGTGGGGACGGGCATCGTGTTAGTGATGTTTCTCACGCTCGCCTTTACGCATGAAGGTGCACTGGCTCTGGAATTTTCAATAGTGGCAATCTTTGCGATGCGGGGAGTGCGCGATGCCTCCTTTCTGCGGGCGGCCGCAATCCTCATCGTGGTCCTCGCGGCATGCGCCGCCGTGAAGATCGTTATCCCGCCCGATGAATATTATACCGAGGTGTTTCTAAGGGCGGCGCTGCACTTCTTCGACCTCAAGATCTTCGAGGTCACCATCGTCGCGCTGTTATTCGGGACCATGGTTCTGTTCTATGTTCTCCTCGCGGTAGTTTCGCGGCTCACGCCCGAGAGAGCGCACCTTTACGCCGCCGCAATAGTCGTGGGACTGCTGTCTATATACTGGTTCTGGTTTGATCGCTCGATACATGCAAGCAGCCGGTACTACATGCGCACGGCGCTGGTGATCGTGACCCCGATGCTCGGCGCACTAGCCGCTCTGCTCGCCATCTACGGAGATAGTCGGCTTGCTTGGTCCGTTCCGGGCGCCGAACACGTGGTGACGTGGTTGAAACGCCGGCACGCCCTGCCGCTCGCGTCAGTTTTCATGCTCCTGACGCTGATTCACGTGGTGGAGACCGGGAAATTTATTTCGGCATGGACGCACTATAGCGCGGCCGTCGCGGCACTTGCGACCAGCAATCAATCCGACCCGGCGCTTGGCGACACTCGCTTTGTTTCGTCGAACCGAATACCGGCCGATTTAAACCGGCTCTCCTGGTTCTCGACGACGCCGTACTTGTCGATCCTTCTCGCTGATTTCGAGCCGAAGCGGCTCGTGATCGATCCCAATGGGAATTACTTCTGGCTGTCCTGCGCGACAGCTACAGCGAACGAAAGGGCTCAGCGTGCGGTTCCGCCGGGGACTCGCCAGCTCATCAGCATCTATTCGTGCTTGCATCGCTCCTAGCACTCATAAAGTTGTGGCAGAGCACCGCTTCGGAGCACCCTGCCTGCTCTCACAGGCGCATTCGGACCCAGCTTACCTGAAGCGCAAATTTTCGCGAGAAAGCTGGGCAACCGTTGTGCATCCCATCAACTTCATTCCACGCTCGATCTCGGCCTTCATTAAACCCAGCGCTCGTTCAACGCCGGCCTGGCCAGCCGCCGCAAGCGGATAGAGATAAAAACGTCCTACCCCGACGGCCTTGGCCCCGAGCGATAGTGCCTTCAACACATGCGTCCCGCGCTGGACTCCTCCGTCCATGATCACGTCAATCCGATCGCCCACCGCGTCGACGATTTCAGCCAACTGATCGAATGCAGCTCGCGAGCCGTCCAGCTGTCGACCACCATGATTCGAAAGTACGATGCCAGTGCAGCCGATCTGAACCGCCCGCTTGGCATCTGCCACGGACATGATGCCCTTCAGGCAAAACTGACCCTTCCATAGCTGAACCATTTCAGCCACGTCGTCCCAGTTCATAGAAGGATCCAGCATTTCAGTAAAATATTTGCCGATCGATAGAGCCCCGCCGCTCATGTCGACGTGTTGATCAAGCTGGGGCAGCTTGAACGATTCATGTGTAATGTAATTGATGCTCCACAGGGGCTTGATGGCAAATTGCGACATTCCGGCTGGCGTCAGCCTGAACGGAATGGAAAACCCGGTTCTGAGATCGCGTTCACGATTGCCGCCTGTAATGCTGTCAACCGTCAACATCATGACTTCGACGCCAGCTTCCTTTGCGCGCTGCATCATGGCCCGATTCAGAGCGCGGTCTCTATGAAAATAGAACTGATAGACTTGCGGCGTGTCGTGTGCCTTGCGCAGTTCCTCCAAGCTAACCGTGCCAAGCGAGGAAACGCCGAACATCGTGCCGTATTTTGCAGCCGCAGCCGCGACGGCGCGCTCGCCATCATGGTGGAACAGCCGCTGCAAGGCGGTGGGCGAGCAATACACCGGCATGGCGAGCTTCTGGCCCAAAACGGTAACTGACATATCCACTGTCTCGACGCCCCGAAGAACGTTCGGCACCAGATCACAGTTCTCGAAGCTTGTCGTATTGCGCCTAAGAGTTACCTCGTCGTCAGCAGCTCCGTCGATGTAATCGAAGATCGGACCTGGAAGACGTCGTTTGGCCAGCCGCCTGAAATCGTGGAAATTGTAACAATCATGCAAGCGCATGTTGCCTCCGCATTCGGTAAAGCCACTGAAGACACGGAGGATGACGTAGCGACGCCAAACTCCGCATGAAGATCATCCTGGTTGAAACGCGTAAGCCGCGGATTTTTGAGCTGCGCAAACGAATTTTCGTGACCGGCAACATGCGCTGAGTTAGCCCGGCCCGGAACTTTCGCCGCGCCTTGAGATTGCCGTGACAACGGCTGATTGCAAAGCTCGGGTTCAATGGCGACGCCATTCTTCACCATCGGTCATTCCACCCGGAACATCGAGCAATTTGTCGAGCTGCTTCACGCCTCCCGGGTCAGCCTGGTAATCGACGTCCGCAGCATTCCGCGCTCGCGGACGAACCCGCAATACAATCGCGAGACGCTGCCGGAGGCGCTCTCGGAGCACCAGATCGGCTATGCTTGTATCCCGGAATTGGGAGGACGACGCGCGCACGTCCGAAGCATTCCGCCGACCACGAACGGCTACTGGGAAAATCAGAGTTTTCACAATTACGCCGACTACGCGATGGGCAGCAACTTTCGAACCGGCCTTGCGAAATTGCTGGAGGTGGGCCGCCGAGAGCGCAGCACCATCATGTGCGCCGAGGCCGTCTGGTGGCGCTGCCATCGCCGGATCATAGCCGACTACCTTCTCACTGCCGGCGAGACAGTTTGCCATATTCTCGGGCCCGGCGTCGTCAATCCGGCCAGCATCACGCCCGCTGCCATTGCGAATCCTGACGGGACGCTAAGTTATCCGGCCAAATGACCCGCAAGCTGCTCTTATCTCGTTCATGCACAGCTTTCGCTGTGAGCGCACCGGCGGCATCGATGCATTTCAGCGTGCGCCTTTCCGCTCCATCTCGAATTCGACTCGCAGATTCTCTAGATCGCGATAGATTGATGCAACGGCGAGGACACGACCCCTGCTTTTGTACTGCAACAGACAGTCCCGCGCGGCGATGTCGCCGTCAACCGTGATCTCGTCCCACGATTCGGCGTGGCCGACATAGTTGATCGGCACGTCGTAGTGCTGACTCCAGAAAAAGGGCACGGCGTCGAACCGCTCTCGCTCACCCAGCATATTGCGGGCGGCGGTCTGGCCTTGACGTTCGGCCACCACCCAATGCTCAACGCGAATGTTTTGCTGAGAGTGCAAGTCCGGCCAACGCGCGATATCGCCCGCCGCATAGATTCCTGGAATGCTGGTTTCCAGAAATTCATTCACCGCGATGCCACGGTCAAGCTTAAGGCCGGCTTGTTCGGCCAGGGCCAGTCGGGGACGCACCCCCACCCCGATAACGACAGTATCGGCCTCGAGCATGCCGCCGCTCTTGAGCGTCGCGCGCTTTCCATCGATTGAAGTAACGGTATCGCCGAGATGAAACACCACACCGTGCTGCTCGTGCAACGCGCGGATGAAGTCGCCCATCTGCGGACCTAGCACCCGCTCCATCGGCCGTTGCTCGGGAGCCACGACATGGACCTCGATCTCGCGTGCGCGCAATGACGCGGCTACTTCGAGGCCGATAAAGCTGGCGCCAATCACGATCGCGCGCCGCGCCCCATCAAGCGACCCGATGATCGCGCGGCTATCCGCAACAGAACGCAGCGTATGGACGTGCGGCTGGTCTGTGCCGGGGATCGGCAGCCGGACGGGCTCGGCCCCCATTGCCAGCAAGAGCCGATCGTAGGGAACAGCAGCGGCGCTGCCATCGAGAAGAACGTTGCGGGCCTTGGTATCTATCGAGGCGACGTTGGTTTCCAGCCGAAGATCGATCCCGGCTTCGCTATAGAAGCTGTCCGGGCGCAGCGGCAACCAGTCCTCCGGTGCATTGCCGGCAAGATAATCTTTTGACAGGTTCGGCCGATCGACCGGTGGCGCTGCGTCGTCGCTCAGCATGACGATGCTGCCGCGAAAATTCCGCCTCCGCAGCATGTCGGCCGCAGCAAGCCCGGCGGCGCCGCCGCCGACGATCACGATCTTGTCGGGCGCGCCGTCGTGCGTTTTTACGTTGGGCTGCGACCGTTGTCGCTTTCGCCGAACGAAAGTCCGGTCGCCCTCGCGCTCGACGTCCCAGACCGAGAGCGCATTCAATGCCGGTGCGCGCGTCGCCTCGCCCGTTCGCAGATCGAAGCAGGCGTGATGCCACGGACAACGAACGGTGGCGCCGACCACAAGTCCCTCGGCGAGCGGCCCGTGATAGTGGCTGCAGTGCGCATCGATGGCGAAAATCTCCGAACCGGAGCGGACGAGCACAACACTTTCGTCGCCGACGTGCCCCAGCAAGGTTTCGCCGGTGAAGTCATGCAGGGGAACGCCTTGCGTGAGGTCCGGCCCGGTGGGCTGGGCTTGCTCTTCAGCCATAGTCCCTCACCTCCTCTGTTCTCGTATGCCGGACCGTGTTTTTAGGAATTTACATCAACTTGCCATCCCGAGGAATTCCTGTCGCGTCAGAGCGTTGTCGCGGAAGCAGCCCAGCATACGGCTGGTGACCAGGTCGGTGCCCGGCTTGTGAACGCCGCGGGTCGTCATGCAGTGGTGGGTCGCCTTGATGATGACGCCAACGCCCTGTGGCTTGAGTACGTCATTGATGGTGTTGGCGATTTGCGCGGTCATCTTTTCCTGGATCTGCAGGCGTCTGGCGTAGATATCGACCACCCGGGCTAACTTCGAAATGCCAACCACCCGGCCGCTGGGAATGTAAGCAACCCAGGCCCGACCGATGATCGGGGCCATGTGGTGCTCACAATGGCTTTCGAACCCGATGTCCCGCAGCACGATCATTTCATCATAGCCTTCAATCTCCTCGAAGGTCTTTTCCAGAATCTCGACCGGATCCTGGCCGTAGCCCGAGAAGAACTCTTGAAACGAGCGGGTCACGCGAGCCGGCGTTTCGATCAGTCCGTCCCGGTCGGGGTTTTCCCCCGTCCATCGGATGATGGTTCGTACCGCCGCTTCGACCTCGGCACGGCTCGGTTTTGTCGGCGTTCTTGCGCGATCAAGCGCATGCACATTTGGATTCACTTGGGACTGCTCCTTGATAGTGGACGTCAAATGACGCCCTTGCACCATGCAGATGCCGCTTAGATGGTCCCTGACGTAAAAGGTTCCCAACTCCTTGAACGGAAGATTCCCCGCGGAGTTAATTGACTTCGATAATTGTCGGCTGCATTTCACTTGGCATTCGCGGGCGCGTGGAGATGCCAGAGGTCCGCGCGCCAAT
The DNA here is from genome assembly GCF_035273305.1 of Bradyrhizobium sp. Classification (GTDB taxonomy): domain Bacteria; phylum Pseudomonadota; class Alphaproteobacteria; order Rhizobiales; family Xanthobacteraceae; genus Bradyrhizobium. Next base: position 26,198 of record NZ_DATEPI010000171.1, read on the forward strand.
GCAGCACGATGCTCAGGATCAGTGCGAGCCCCGCAGCCGCGTAAAGCGTGCCGGTTGCGGCAAATCCGATCTGGTCGATCAGGCTGCCGGCCGCCAGCAGACCGATGGGCAAGCTGTAGATCGCGAGCATGCGCACGCCCATCACCCGGCCGCGAAAGCGCTCGCTTGCGGTTCTCATCAGGATCACCGCAATCGAGATCATCGTCAGACTTTGGGCAAATCCCGCGAACATAAGGCAAGCTATCGCGGCAGAAATGGTTTTCATTTGTACAAATACGAGTAATGCCGCGTACCACATTACTGTCGAGGTGATCATCAGTCGGGCAACACGGATACCGCCGATCACGCTGAGCAGAATAGAGCCGGCCAACGAGCCAATGGCGAAACTCGCGGATAGATAGCCAAGGCCGGTCTGATTGGTATCGTAGATCTCGCGTGCGATATAAGGCAGCAGTCCATTTGAAAGCGGGTATGCCGTCAGATTGGCAAGAAACGCGATCCAGATCGCGGCCCGCATTCTCGGCGTGGTCCAGACATAAACCACTCCTTCCTTCAGATCGCGAATCGGCGAGCGCACTGCGGGTGGCGATGCATCCACCGCGGGCGGCTTCCATGGCGCTATGACGCAGAGCGTCAGCAATGTACCGAGCACATAAAGACCGGTAATCGCTATATACGCCGGGCCCATGCCCAAAGCGGCGAACAACGCGGCTCCGCTCAACGCACCTGCAATGCGCGCGGTATCCATTGTCGTTCGCGAAATGCTGATTGCCCCAATCAGCTGGTCATGTGGCATGATCGTCGCGACCAGCGCGCCGCGAACGCCGAGGTCAGAGGGGCGAACCAATCCCATGATCGCGGCGATGACAAAGACATACAGCGGCGTCAAATGGCCCGTCAGCGCCAGCGTCAGCAGCGTGCCCGCCAGCACAGCATAGGTGGCGCGCATCATGGCAAGCAGGTCGCGATGACCGATACGGTCACCGGCGACGCCGAAAATCGGCGCGATGAGGGTCCCAATGTAAGTGAGCGAGGCAAACAAGGTCAGCAGCAATACCGATTTCGTTTCGACCAGCACGTACCAACCGAGAATAAGCGTCTCCATCTCGAACGCCCAGGACGTGAGCAGATCGGCAGGCCACTGGTAACGGTAATTCCGGATGCGAAACGGTGCGAGCGCGGAGGGCCGCGCCAAGCCACTCAAAACCAGATTCCGCGTATCATCGCGTGCCGTCCCTGCCCTGTTTCTTGTTTGTCTTGAGCAAGCTCATCTCGTTTGAAGATGGTTTGCCTGATTGGACTGCAGCGTAGCCGCGATATTTCGGGTGTCAATTATGAGAGGGTTCCCATCGATATCGGCGGAAAGGTCAAGCGTGGAATCAGCGATCCGAAAACAAGAAGCTCGCCAGGCGAAACCCGGCCAGTTTCGTAAACCAAACGTTAAAGCCGGCCGAATGGCAAACTGTGAACGGGGCCGAGCCCCGGACAGCTAAATTCTTCGCAAAAATGCGGCTCTCAGGCCGCTGCTCGGTACGCCAAAGTACGGCTGTCACGGAGATGCAGCCGATTTGAGCAATCCGGAACGGGGGCGGCTTAACCGTTTGTCCAGCCGGCGCCTTCATAGTGCGGCTCTGGCCCAATCTGAGGTGCAACGACTGTGACATCGTTCGGACGTGTGATTTCGGTACGCGGATCTCTCGCCCGTGTTGGGTTGCTGGCAAGCAATCAGCTGGGGGTTTCGGAAGTTCGTGCCACGGTCGGCCGTTTTGTCAGCATTCGCTGCGCGAATTCGACCATCGTCGCAATGATCACTGAAGTCTCCTCTGAGGGAAATTTGCCAGAATCCGGCACCTACATCGCCAGCGCCTCGGTGGACCTGCTCGGGGAAATACTCGGCGGCCCGGAGCGGCCCAAATTCCAACGCGGAGTCACCAATTATCCAACGATAGGCGATACTGTCGACCTGATCACGAACCAGGAGCTTCGCACCGTATACGCGCCGAGCGGCTCCGATCAGATCGATGTCGGCACCCTGCAGCAGGACCGGTCAGTCGTCGCCTATGTCGATATCGAGGAGATGCTCTCGAAGCACTTTGCCGTGCTCGGCTCTACCGGCGTCGGCAAATCCACCGGCGTGTCGCTGCTCCTGAACGAAATTCTCAAATCGCGGCCGAATTTGCGGATTTTCCTGCTCGACGTTCACAACGAATACGGGCGGTGCTTCGGCGATCGCTCGCTCGTTCTCAACCCGCGCAACCTGAAACTGCCGTTCTGGTTGTTCAATTTCGAAGAGATTGTTGACGTGCTGTTCGCCGGACGTCCCGGCGTTCCCGACGAGCTCGATATCCTCGCCGAAGTCATTCCGGTGGCAAAGGGCATCTATACCCAATACCAGAACGGCGACCGCGTAGTCGTGAAGCGCAGCGAATCCAGGGGCGCCGGCTACACCGTGGACACGCCGGTGCCCTATCGGCTGGTCGACCTGATCTCGCTGATCGATGAGCGGATGGGCAAGCTCGAGAACCGTTCTTCGCGCATTATCTACCACAAGCTCATTTCGCGGATCGAAACCGTACGCAATGATCCGCGGTATACGTTCATGTTCGACAACGCCAATGTCGGCGGCGACACCATGGCGGAAGTCGTCAGTCATCTGTTTCGACTGCCGGCCAACGGCAAACCGATGACCGTCATGCAGTTGGCCGGTTTCCCCGCCGAAGTCGTTGATTCCGTGGTGTCCGTGCTGTGCCGCATGGCCTTTGACTTCGGACTCTGGAGCGACGGCGTCTCGCCGCTTCTGTTCGTCTGCGAGGAGGCCCATCGCTACGCTTCCGCAGACCGCAGCATCGGTTTCGGGCCTACACGCAAAGCCGTGTCGCGTATCGCCAAGGAAGGCCGCAAATACGGCGTCTATCTCGGGCTGGTCACGCAACGCCCAGCCGAACTCGATGCAACCATCATTTCCCAATGCAATACGCTGTTTGCGATGCGCCTTGCGAACGAACGCGACCAGTCGCTGTTGCGCGCGGCGGTCTCCGACGCTGCAGCGAATCTGTTGTCGTTCGTACCCTCGCTTGGCAGCCGAGAAGTGCTCGCTTTTGGCGAAGGCGTGGCGCTTCCAACGCGACTACGCTTCAAAGAGGTGCCGGTGCATCAATTACCGCGGAGTGAAGCCAGCATCTCGACCGTGCCGTCGGCCACTTCAGGTCACGACATGCATTTCGTCGGAGCCGTGCTGGAGCGTTGGCGCGGCGCCACATCGAGCCGCGATGTTCCCAGCGACGCCGGCAGCACCGCGGCGCGGCCAGTCTTGGTGGAAGCACCGATGCTGCAGCCATCCATGGGTCTTGATCCAGACCGCTTTTCGCTGCTGAAAAAACCGCTGCGCTGATCAATTAGGCCTGAGGGCCTGAGGCCCTGGTCAGGTA
>NZ_DATEPI010000172.1:0-7498 GCF_035273305.1 Bradyrhizobium sp.
TCGGCGCAGATACGGTCGGGCATATCGCAGAGGCATGCGCAGGCGGCGCTGTCGATGGTGCCGTGCGAGAAGGTCCGTTGAATGTTCCCAACTTGATCAGCCTCGGGCTGTCTGAGGCTTGCCAACTCGCAACTGGGCACGTGCCACCTTTTCTTCATGTGCGGAGGCGAGAGGGCCGTTGCGGTTGCGCGGCCGAGATCTCCAAAGGAAAGGATACGCCGTCGGGACATTGGGAACTTGCCGGTGTCCCCGTCACATTCGACTGGGGCTACTTTCCGCGAACTATTCCCTGTTTTCCGGACGAAATCATTTCAGGATTGTGCAAGCGTACCGGACTTCCGGGCATTCTCGGCAACTGCCACGCTTCAGGTACCGAAATCATCGCCCAGTACGGTGACGAGCACATTCGATCCGGAAAGCCGATTTGCTACACTTCCGCTGATAGCGTGTTCCAGATCGCTGCTCACGAGCAGGAATTTGGTTTGGAGCGGCTTTATCGAACGTGCGAAGTCGCGCGCGAACTTGTGGATCCGTTTAATATTGGCCGCGTGATTGCCAGGCCGTTCATCGGGGCAGGATCGTCCTACGTCAGGACACATAATCGTCGCGATTATGCGGTGCCCCCGCCCGACAAGACGATTCTCGATCTTGCCGCGGAGGAGGGCCGCGACGTCGTCACGATCGGCAAGATAGGCGATATTTTCGCGCACCGAAGCACCGGCAGGGTATTGAAGGGAGATGGTAACGACAGCTTATTCGATCGCATGCTCGAGGGCTTAGACTCTCTCAGAGAAGGCGGATTGCTGTTTGCCAATTTTATCGACTTCGATTCAATCTACGGACATCGCCGCGACGTGGCGGGCTACGCGGCGGCGCTCGAAGCATTCGACAAGCGATTGACGGAACTGCTCGGTCGCTTGGGATCCGGCGACTTGCTCGTCGTTACCGCGGACCATGGCTGCGATCCCACTTGGAAAGGCACAGATCATACACGCGAGCAGGTACCGGTGCTGGTGCTCGGAGGAGATAGCTCGCACCCGATCGGTGCGCGCTCCAGTTTTGCCGATGTCGGTGCATCCGTTGCCGCTCACCTCGATCTGCCTGAGATGCTGAAGGGCGTTGCGTTCTGACGATTCACATACGTTATTAATTTATGTTAGGCGAAATTGTTGTTTGTACGTGCGGGAGGAACGAACAAACCTCGCAAGGCTTTCCAACAAGACAGCCCGCGCGAGCATCGTTTCACTGACTTCGCCATGCTGTCTCGATCTCAGGCCCGTTGAGGGTGCTGAATCCGATTCTTTGGTCCGAGACTCACGAAAGAAGTTGGATGACGCGAGTTCTTATCACAGGTGGCGCAGGCTTCATCGGCTCGCACACCTCAGACGTTCTGCTTGACGCAGGCTATCAGGTCACACTGCTGGACAATCTGACGCCACAGGTTCACGGGCCGGCGCGTCAGCCGCCCTCATATCTCAATCCTGAAGCCGATCTGATCATTGGCGATGTGACTGATCCCGCGGCGGTGGACCGCGCGTTGCGTGGCGTAGATCTCGTGCTACACCTTGCATCGACTGTAGGGGTCGGCCAGAGCATGTACGACATGGTATCGTATGTGCATAACAACGAGGTCGGAACCGCAACATTGCTCGAAGCGCTGGCTAAGCGGCCGGTCGCGCGCCTCGTCGTCGCGTCCTCGATGAGCGTTTACGGCGAGGGTCTATGCCGGGATGCTGCGAAGCGCCTCGTTAATCCAGACGAGCGGTCAACCCGACAGTTGCGAAGTGCAAGATGGGAGTTGGAGGACGCAAACGGCAGGGAGCTAGTGCCGGTGCCAACCCCCGAGACAAAATCTCCATCTCTCAGCTCAGTATACGCCCTTAACAAATATGCCCAGGAGCGTCTCTGCTTGATGGTGGGGAAGTCCTATGGCATTCCCGCCGCGGCGCTTCGCTTCTTCAACGTATACGGGCCGCGGCAGGCACTATCGAACCCCTATACCGGCGTGCTTGCCATTTTCGCCGCTCGCTTCCTCAACGGCCGCTCGCCAATGGTTTTTGAGGACGGTCGGCAGCGCCGGGATTTCGTCCACGTTCTCGATGTCGCCAACGCCTGCCGACTCGCGCTCGAATCCGAATGCGATGGCGAGGTGTTCAACATCGGTTCAGGGCAAAGCCGGTCTATCCTATCGGTGGCCAACGATCTCGCGAAGGTGATGGGCCGGCGTGATCTAAAGCCACTCGTCACCGGCAAATATCGTGCCGGGGACATCAGGCATTGCTTCGCTGACATCGAGAAGAGCCGCACGCTCCTCAATTTCAATCCACGCGTCGAATTTACCCGAGGATTGGAAGAACTCGCCGAATATCTTGCAGGCCAGATTGCGGACGATCATGTCGAGAAAGCCACCAAAGAACTTGAGCGCCGGGGACTGGTGGCATGAAAGCCGACCATCTCGACCGCGCAGTCCTGATTACCGGCGGATGCGGCTTCATCGGCTGTAATCTGGCCGATGCACTGGCCCGGCGCGGAGAGAAGGTCGTTGCCTTCGACAACCTTTCGCGAACCGGCGTTCGGGAGAACGCGCAATGGCTGAAGTCGCGACATGGCGGCCAAGTCTCGATCGTGACGGGCGACGTTCGCGATGCGATATCGGTAATCCAGGCTGTGCGCCGCGCTAAAGCAGTACTTCATCTGGCAGCGCAGGTGGCCGTCACCGGCAGCCTGGAAGATCCGATCGAGGATTTCGAGATCAATGCCCGCGGGACGCTGAACGTGCTGGAAGCGATCCGGGTGCATAATCATTCCGCTCCAATGATCTTCGCATCCACCAACAAGGTTTACGGTCGTCTGGTGCCGGACAGCGGCATCAAGCAGGTCGGCCGGCGTCACGTTCCCGCGGACATGCGCTTGGCGCAAGGCGTAGCGGAAAACTTTCCGCTCGACTTTTACAGCCCCTACGGATGTTCGAAGGGGACCGCCGATCAGTACGTTCGCGATTACGCGCGCGTGTACGGCATGAACACAGCGGTACTGCGGATGAGTTGCATCTACGGTCCACGGCAATTTGGCACCGAAGACCAGGGATGGTTGGCGCATTTCATGCTGCGCTCGATCCTTGGCGAGCCCCTGACCATATTCGGCGATGGCTTGCAGGTACGTGACGCCTTGCACGTGTCCGATGCGGCCGCCGCCTGGATTGCTGTCCTGGAAAACATCGGATCGGTTCGCGGCCGGGTATTCAACCTTGGCGGCGGGACGGAGAACGCCATCAGCCTGCTTGAGCTGATCGATCAGATCGCGTCGATGCGCGGCGCTGCGCCATCCCTGAGCTTCGATCGATGGCGTCCCGGTGACCAGCCTTGGTACATCTCGCGATGTGAAGCGTTGAAGTCGGCAGTGGGATGGCAGCCGCAGATTCCGCTTCGGCAGGGACTTCAGTCCTTGCTTGAGTGGTTGGAAGGGCGCTTCAGTCCCGCGAGGTCGCCTGTGCAGTTGCGGCTGTGACGCGGGTAGCGCTCATCAATCAGGATTGGCGCTACGAAGGCAGCATCTATTTCGGCTGCCGATCCCCTCATCTTCCGCTCGAGCTTGGGATTTCGCAACAACTGCTGGAACGAGCAGGGCACCAGACGCTGCTGCTCGACGCGCATATGTTCGGGCTTTCGATCGGCGATATCAGCGCGGAACTTCAATCATTCAAGCCGGATATCGTCGTCATCACGACTGCTCCAACCTACTTATTCTGGCGCTGTGCGCCGCCCGAACTGCGTGTTCCGCAGCAGCTCACCTTCGCGCTGCGCGATGCCGCACCCATGCTGGTGGCTGTCGGTCCGCACGGTTCTACGACTCCGCGGGCGGCACTGACGAAGCTGCGGGTCGACTGCGTAGTAATGGGCGAGTGCGAGGCAACATTGCTGCGGCTCGCAAATGGCGAGCGGCAGTTCGTGGGCACTTGCTACAGGGACGCTGGCGCTATCCAGGTCAACGGAGGACCGCAGGCCGCGGCTTTCATCGATCAGCCACCATTGCAGTGGCCGGACGAGATGATCCGCCGCCACAGCCATCATCACCATCGTTTTGAAGCGACGCCCGTTGGTCCAGGAGCGGAGGTCGAGGCGTCGCGCGGTTGCCCTTACAGCTGCACGTTTTGTGCAAAGGACAATTTCCGCAACGGCTATCGCAAGCGTCCTGCAGCGGCGATTCTGCAGGAGGTCGACGAGCTTCGCCGGCAAGGCGTCGAGTACGTCTATTTCATCGATGAGATATTCCTGCCGAACCCCGAGCTATTGGAAGGCTTGGTTTCCCGTGGGCTGCTGTTCGGAATCCAGACCCGGATCGATCTCTGGAAACCGGAGATGCTTGAGTTGCTCGGTCGCGCCGGCTGCGTTTCAATCGAGGCCGGCGTTGAGAGCCTTACTCCCGAAGGACGCGAGAATCTGGCCAAGAAGTGCCGGATGACCACCGACCAACTGGCGGACCGCCTGATGACAGCGAGGCGGCACGTTCCGTTTGTTCAAGCCAACCTGATCGAGGTGGCTGAGGATGATGAGGCGTCGGTGCAGCGGTGGCGCGACAAAATGCAGGCCGCGGGAGTCTGGGCCAACGATCCGGTCCCGCTGTATCCGTACCCGGGATCGCCCGATTATCGAAAATTGTGGGGCGAGCCGGACGACCACGCGTGGGAGCGCGCACACGATCACTACCTGCGTCTTTTCGAGCGCTTCAGCGATGTCCAGGAGCAGCGCCCGATTCCACTTCGAGAGCTCGAACTTGAGGTGCAGGAATGAGAGCTGCTGGTCCGGGTATTCGTCTGATGATGACAACGGACGCCGTGGGAGGCGTGTGGACTTTCTCGACTACGCTCGCCCGCTCGCTTGCTGCTTTTGGATTTGAGATTTTACTCGTGACGCTCGGGCCGCGGCCCAACGAGGCGCAGAAAGCGATGCTGCGGGGTACTCAACGGCTATCATTGGTCGAAACAGATCTTCAACTCGAGTGGCAGGACCCGGCCGGCGCGGACCTCTGTCATGCGGATGCTGTGCTTTGCGGCCTTGCCGATCGCTTCGGGCCGGATCTCGTACACCTCAACAGCTTCAGGGAGGCGATATTCGATTGGAATGTTCCGACCGTGGTGGTTGCTCATTCGTGCGTAAACAGCTGGGCGGAAGCTTGCGGCGAGACCGACGCGTTCACTGGCGATGACTGGAAGGCTTACAGCCAATCAATTCGAGCCGGCTTGCAAAAATCAAATGCGTGGGTAGCGCCAACGCGCGCTTTTCGAGGGCAATTGGCTTCGCAACATGGACTGCCGGAGACCGGCGAGGTGATCTGGAACGGCGCGGAAACGCGTTCGCGTTCACCGGCAGCCAAGCAGCCTTTCGTGTTGAGCGCGGGCCGGCTGTGGGACAAAGCCAAGAATCTATCCGCCGTCGCCCGGGCCGCGCCGGCTATTGAATGGCCCATCAGGATCGCCGGCCAATTTGCGCGCAACAGCACGTTGGCCACACCCATTACGAGCAACTGCGAACTGCTCGGCGAAATCTCGCACGCTGCCTTGCTGGGTCAGATGGAAAAGGCCTCGATTTTTATCAGCCCGGCACTGTACGAGCCGTTCGGGCTCTCGGTCTTGGAAGCGGCAAGCGCCGGATGTGCATTGCTGCTTTCCGACATTCCAACCTTCCGGGAACTGTGGAATGGCGCGGCAGTGTTTTTCAATCCACACGATCCTGACGAAATCCGTCGGTGTTTGCGGTTACTCTGCGACGACGAGATGCAGAGAATGCGTTTGCAGCACGCCGCGGCGAAACGCTCGCTGGAATATCCGTTGAGCAAAACCGCCAGGGCGTACCGATCGGTGTACGGGTCTTTATTGACAGTGGTCGCCAATAGCCCATCAGCCGACCCGCAACGCGGGGAGATGATGGGATGAAAGCGGTATTCTTCTGTCACGCCTTCACCTCGTGCTGGAACAATGGCAATGCGCATTTTCTGCGCGGAGTGACGCGCGAACTGACGCGGTTGGGGCATCAGGTCGTGGTCTGCGAACCCGGCCAGGGCTGGAGCCGCAGCAACGCGCTGCGCGATAGAGGCGAGGCGAGTCTGCACGAAGCAGAGTCACTCGTGCCGGGCATACAAGTGCATCGATACGATGCGTGGCCGGATCTTGATTACGTTCTGCAACCCGCCGATCTTGTTCTCGTTCATGAATGGAATCCCCCTGCGCTGGTTGCCGCGCTAGGGCGGCGCCGAGCTGCGGGTGGAAAATTCACGCTGCTGTTTCACGATACGCATCATCGCGCGGTGACCGCACCGGGCGAAATGGCTGGTTTCGACCTGGACGGATATGACGGCGTGCTCGCCTTTGGCGAGGTGCTCCGTGAGATATACGTCAAGCGCGGATGGGCGCGGCGAGCATTTACCTGGCATGAAGCGGCCGACATCGAGTTGTACCGGCCGATGCGTAATGTGGAAAAGCAATGTGACGTCATCTGGATCGGAAACTGGGGTGACGATGAGCGAAGCGCCGAGCTTGTCGAGTTTCTGATCAACCCAGTTAGCCAACTCAACCTCACCGGGCGTGTGTATGGCGTGCGGTACCCGCAACAGGCGCTGGACGCGATCAAAGCTGGCGGACTGAGCTATGGTGGCTGGCTGCCCAATCATCGCGCACCACTGGCGTTCGCGCAGGCGAGAGCGACCGTGCATGTGCCGCGCGGACCTTACGCAAGGCAGCTGCCAGGCATCCCTACTATTCGCATCTTCGAAGCGCTCGCCTGCGGTGTTCCGCTGATTTCGGCACCATGGTCCGACGACGAGCATTTATTTCCTTCCGGCTGTTATCTCAGCGCGAGCGGCGGCGATGCAATGAAGTCCGCGCTGGCGACGGTGCTGCGTGATGGTGAACTGGCCATGCATCTGTCGCGTGCCGGACTGCGCGCGGTGCTGGGACGGCATACCTGTCGCCATCGCGCCCAGGAATTGCTGGCGATCATCGATGGCCTGGGTCGTTTCGCGCAGGAAGCCGAGATCGATGCGCCACAACAACGGATTGCGTCATGAAGATTTGCTTTTTTGGCTCGAGCCTTGTCTCATCGTACTGGAACGGCGCTGCCACGTACTACCGCGGTATCTTGAAAGCACTCGCGGGGCTCGGCCACGAGATTATTTTCTTTGAGCCGGATGCTTTCGAGCGGCAGAGTCATCGGGACATTCCCGATCCTGAATGGGCGCGCGTAGTGGTCTACCCGGCGACGCCGGAGGGATGGCAGCGCTCGCTGGAAGAGGCGGCATGTTTAGCTGATCTTCTTGTCAAAGCCAGCGGCGTCGGAGTGTTCGATGCCGAACTCGAAACCGCCATGGTGGCAACGCCGAGCCGAGCAAGGCGGGTCTATTGGGATGTCGATGCTCCCGCAACACTTGACGAAATAGCGGCGAAGCCGGACCACCATCTGCGCAGGGCGATCCCGAAGTACGAGGTCGTGTTTACGTATGGTGG
>NZ_DATEPI010000173.1:0-2707 GCF_035273305.1 Bradyrhizobium sp.
TCAACTGAATCCTCCAAGCAAGGAATCCGTTATGAAATTCACCTCGCTCGCGATCATCGCAGTTTTCACGGCTTCCCCGGTGTTTGCAGCGGGCAAGCCAAGCCAGACCTTCCTCAAGAAGGCAATTGAGGGTAACTACGCCGAAGTACAGATGGGTAAGCTGGCGCAACAGAACGGGCAAAGCCCTGACGTGAAAAAATTCGGGCAAATGTTGTCGGATGACCATTCGGCCGCAAATCAAAAGGCCATAGACGCCGCAAAATCCCTCGGCCTTACTCCGCCGGATGGCCCGAGCGCCAAGCAGAAAGCGGAATATGAGAAGATGTCGAAGATGACGGGCCCGCGCTTCGACCGTGAATTCGCAAAGCACATGGTTGCGGACCACCAAAAAGACATTGCCGAGTACAAGAAGGAGACAAAGCAGTCCGACGCCGGCGGACAGTACGCCAAGGACGAGCTCGACGTGTTGCAGAAGCATCTTGATACAGCCAAGTCACTGCGCAACACCGAGTCCTCCCGCCGCTAGTGAGCATCGCACTGCGAGATTTCCGTTGAACCTTCATCGCGAATGGGCCGATGCGCTGCGGCGCAATGATTTCAAGCGCGCATGGAAGCTTAATGACACAAGCCTGGCTGAGTATCGCCTTTCCGGCGCCGTCAAGCACAGTGGAGAGCGGCATCTCCAGCGGATTTGGCGAGGCGAAGATCTAAAGAACAGATCCGTGCTCGTTCGCTGCTATCACGGACTTGGAGATACCATCCAGTTCATCCGTTTCGCGAAGCCTCTCCGGGAGGTTGCACGCGAAGTCATCGTCTGGAGCCAGCCTGAACTGTTGTCCTTGGTGCGTCGGGTTGACGGGGTTGATCGCGTGTTGCCGCTCCACGACGGGACGCCGGATGCGAGCTTCGACGTTGATATCGAGGTGATGGAGCTTGCCCACGCCTTGAGGGCAACACCGCAGCTTGTGACTGGCAGGGTCCCCTACCTTCCTCGCGTCGCCCGCAAGGAGCCGCCGAGTTCTAGGCTATCGATCGGAGTCGTCTGGGAAGCCGGCAACTGGAATCCAAGCCGTTCCGTTCCAGCTCGTCTGTTCGCCCGACTGCTCGAGCAATCGGATGTGCGGCTGCTTTCGCTTCAACAGGGCCCCGCCCGCGCTTTGGCCAAAACGATCCCCGCTGAGGATGTGGCTGTCACTGATATCGAAATGCTTGCTGCCAGGATTATGCAGCTCGATCTGGTGATCACCGTGGATACGATGGTTGCGCATCTTGCCGGAGCGCTTGGTATTCCCGTTTGGACAATGCTGCATCGGGATTGCGATTGGCGATGGCCGGAAACAGGTCGGTATACGGTTTGGTATCCGACGATGAGGTTGTTCCACCAGAAAACAGCGGGCGACTGGACCGGCGTCATGGAAAAAATTATCGACGAACTGAGGCTGTTCCGCCGCCGGCTTCCGACCCGGCAAGATGCAGCCGCTCAATATCGTTCGCCCGATCGGGAGGGCGTCGATAGCCGATAGTTCTAGGGCGACAATGCGAGGGTCTGTGTCGTGCGGACATCGCGAATCAGTTATGGTGTCGCCGTATGGCCGCAAACAAGGTAACGGCGGTACACATGCGCTGGGGACATCATTCCGAAGCCACAACTTTGAGCCGCCCACAGGGCGGCTCTTTTTATTAATGGCTTTTTTGTCGGGCCCGCGCCGGCGTGGCGCAACCGTTCGATCGGCGGCCGTATAGCCCCGCATGGCTGGGAACACCGGGATGTCCTGAAGTGTTGGTAGTCGTTCCCGCCCAATGCTGAGAGGACCGAGCCGAGCTGAATGCCTCTCTATATTTATCGAATTACGTATGGTGACGGAGCGCCAGCATGGCCGCACGACGGCGTTGAGTTGGCGGACGATGACGCTGCTTGGGTCGAGGCTACCACCGCATGCGGCGAGATGCTGCGCGACCTGAACGGTGCACTGAAAGCCGGCCCCGAATGGCGGATGGAGGTTACTCGCCAATCTGGGGAGGTGCTCTATCGGCTGACTTTTGTCGCCGAAGCATTCAATCGGTAGATTCCAACCATCTACTCTGGAAGCGCTTCCGATTGCATGCGCTGCGGTTTACAAAATGCCCTGCCCGCTTAACAAATGTTAGGCCTGAGTAACTTATTCGCGCCGCACGAACCTGCTGCCATAATGCCTCGTTGTGATTGGCAAAAAGCTTCAGCAGGGTTGTCACCATGAGCGAAAGCCACACCACGACGGACCATGCCAAAATCAAAAAATGGGTGAGCGAGCGCAACGGCGTGCCATCGACCGTGAAAAGAACCGAACGAGGTGGCCATGCAGGCCTCCTTCGGATTGATTTCGGTCCGAAAGAAGAGGCGCTGGAAGAAATCAGCTGGGATGAATTCTTCGAAAAGTTCGACGAGTCTCACTTGCAGTTCTTGTACCAGGACAAAACCAAGGACGGGAAGATCAGTCGCTTCCACAAGTTCGTGGCCCGGGACAAGACGTAGGTACCAGCAGAGTCGATTGGATCGCTGCGGCGATTTTGCCAGCCGGGTCCCTCCCTGCCCGACCGGCGGTTCAGTCGATACGAAAAAGCCTCGCTGTCGCGGGGCTTTTTCTGTGAAGCCAGCGGTAAATCCGGACTAGCCCGGTTCGCGCCTACCGCATGGCTTGGGTGACCCAAGCGCCTCGCACCCCCGATA
>NZ_DATEPI010000174.1:0-9814 GCF_035273305.1 Bradyrhizobium sp.
TCGTTCCGCCCCGAGCCGGGATCCACGACGATCGCCAGCGTTGCCGGCTCCGTGCCGCGTGAAATCCCACTGGCGTTTATCGGTCCGCGCGTTGGCGGAAGACGACTGTGGCGGGAACTGGCCTCGCTACTTCTTCGCGGCCGCGGCGCGTTCGACGAACGTCTTGCCGCCCTTCATCTTGTGCGCCAACGGCGCTTCGTTGATCTGGATCACGACCGCATCGGCGTCGACGCCGAGGTTCTTCACCAGCGCCTGCGTGATATCGCGCATCATGCCGGCCTTCTGTTCGTCGGTGCGGCCCGCAGCCATGCTGACGGTGATTTCAGGCATTGTTGTTGTCTCCATTTTGCTTTGTTCAGTCGCCGCTTACCCTGAAAAACGAGTTATTCCATGAAGCGAGCGTCCGGTCGCGTCGCGAAGGATGGCCTATTCTCGTCATGGTTCGAGGCGGCGCAAGGGCGCCTCTGACATGAGGCCTATGCCGACGGCAGGCCGTGCCGCGCCAGCACCTCCCGCACGCGAACGACAAGCTCATCCTCCCGGCATGAAAACTGCGCAGGCCTGGTCTCGCGCCATTCCTGATTGGAGGCGATGGCAGCGGCCGCCCTGGCGCCTTCGACCAAATCCTTGATCTGGACCTCGCCCCGCGCCTTCTCGTCGGAGCCCTGAATGATCACGCAAGGCGAGTTGCGGCGGTCGGCATATTTGAGCTGGTTGCCCATGTTCTTCGGGTTGCCCAGGTAAAGCTCGGCGCGAATGTTCGCGCTGCGCAACGCGGCCACCATTTTCTGATAGTCGGCGACGCGGTCGCGATCAAACACGGTGACCACCACCGGGCCGAATTCGGGTTTGCTATCGAGCTTCCCCAGCAACGAGAGCGCCGCCTGCAGCCGCGATACGCCGATTGAAAATCCCGTCGCCGGCACCGGCTCACCGCGAAAGCGCGATACGAGGCCGTCATACCGACCGCCGCCGCCAACCGAACCGAACCGAACCGGACGGCCTTTTTCGTCCTTGGTATCGAGCAGGAGTTCTACTTCGTAGACCGGGCCGGTGTAATATTCGAGACCGCGCACAACGCTGGGATCGATAACGATGCGATCGGACCTATATCCGGACGCGTTAACGAGCTTGCTTATTTCTTCCAGCTCCGCGTGACCCTGCTGCCCAATCGCACTGTCATGCAGTCGCGCATCGATCTGATTTTCTTTGCCGGTTTCGATTGCTGATATTACCAGCTCGATATCGGCAGCACGCAATCCAGCGCCTTTGGTGAAGTCACCGGATTCATCCTTGCGGCCATCCCCAAGGAGTTGGCGAACTCCGGCAATGCCAAGTCGATCCAGTTTGTCGATCGCGCGCATCGCCGTCAGCCATTGAACGTCGTCGCCGATGCCGATCGCGTCTCTCACCCCATCGAGCACCTTGCGATTGTTCACCTTCACCACGTAGCTGCCGCGGGGAATGCCCAATGCTTCCATGGTGTCCGCTGCCATCATGCTCATTTCTGCATCTGCCGCCGGTGACGCCGAGCCCACCGTGTCGGCATCGAACTGCATGAACTGACGAAAACGACCGGGGCCGGGTTTTTCGTTGCGATAGACGTAGCCCTCGCGATAGCTGCGATACGGCTTCGGCAACGACTCGAAATTCTCCGCGACATAGCGCGCCAGCGGCGCTGTCAAATCGTAGCGCAGGCTGATCCACTGCTCGTCGTCATCCTGGAACGAGAACACGCCCTCGTTGGGCCGGTCCTGGTCGGGCAGGAATTTTCCCAGCGCATCGGTATACTCCATTGCCGGAGTTTCAACCGGCTCGAAACCGTAGCGCTCATAGACTTCGCGGATTTTTTCCACCATTGCGCGCGTCGCCGCGATCTCGGCCGGCCCGCGATCGGCCAGCCCGCGAGGCAGCCGCGCTTTCAATTTCTGCGGTTTTTTCGGTTTATCGTTCATGTCGCTCGTTGCAAGCTTTCCCGGTCAATGTTGACTTACAACATAAACGTCGACTTACAACCCAAACGTCGCTTGTTGCTCACCAACGCAGCAAACGCCGCGTATAACTTGCTCTTCTTGCGGGAAGTGGTCGAGTTCGGGCCCGCCCGAACTTCGGGTGATGAGACTATTCGTAGCCGTTGCAGCCGGTCACAGGACCTTTCTGATCCAGTTGTGCGGGTCGGCCACCCGACCATACTGAATGTCGATCAGCTTCTTGCGCAGCCCCATCGCGACCGGGCCGGCCGCGCCTCCGCTGATGAGGAAATCGCCGCTCGCGGAACACACCTTGCCGATCGGCGAGATGACGGCCGCCGTGCCGCAGGCAAACGCCTCTTTCAGCTTTCCGCTAGCGGCGTCAGTGCGCCACTGGTCGATCGAGTAAGCCTCCTCGCGCACGCGCGCGCCGGAATCCTTCGCGAGCGCCATGATCGAATCGCGGGTGATGCCCGGGAGGATGGTGCCGAGCGGGGGTGTCAGCAGCGAACCGTCCTCGAACACGAAGAAGACGTTCATGCCGCCGAGTTCCTCGATGTAGCGGCGCTCGATGGCATCGAGGAACACGACCTGATCGCAGCCATGATCGATCGCCTCGGCCTGCGCGCGCAGGCTCGCGGCGTAATTGCCGCCGCATTTGACAGCCCCGGTGCCGCCGATTGCGGCGCGCGTGTAGTTTTCGGACACCCAGATCGACACCGGCGCAGGTCCACCCTTGAAATAGGAGCCGACCGGCGAGGCGATGACAGCGAAGATGTATTCCGCGGAAGGCTTCACGCCGAGGAAAACCTCGCTCGCGATCATGAAGGGCCGCAGATAAAGACTGCCCTCGCCCCCCGGGATCCAGGCGCGGTCGATGCGCACGAGTTGTTCGACTGCTTCGATGAACGCAGCTTCCGGCAGCGGCGCCATGGCCATGCGCTCAGCCGAATTCCAGAAGCGCCGGGCGTTGGCGTCCGGGCGGAACAGGTTCACGCCGCCGTCATCGCGCTTGTAGGCCTTGAGGCCTTCGAAAATCTCCTGCGCGTAGTGGAGGACGGCTGTCGCGGGATCGAGCGGGAAATTCGCGCGAGATTCGACGCAGGCGCCATGCCAGCCCTTCGCCTGATTGTAGCGGACCAAAGTCATGTGATCGGTGAAAATCCGGCCGAAGCCCGGGTCCACGAGTTTTGCGGCGCGCTCCTTGTCGGACGTCGGATTCGTCGCAGGCCGGATTTCAAATTCCAAACTCATTGCCTTGCTTCCCGCTGTCGGAACCGACGCGATTTCTGGCGCTGTCGCAACTTCTCGCATCGCGCCCCGGTGTCGCGCAGAACTATCCAACGAAACTCCCATGGGCTCTCTCCCGGATTGACGCGATGCGCGTGCGAACGCCGCCGCGCTGTGATTACGTCTGGCCTTCAACCTGCCTGCGGGCGATTTTCCTCCAAGCACGTCTTTCAGGACATGCTTTTGCGGAAGGCGGAAGTCCAGTATGTTTCCCGAAATGCCGCTCGACAATCGCACGGTGGACAATTGGCAGCCTAGCCGGCACTTCGGACCTTCTCAGGCCTTTCAAACGCGTCCGCACACGTAACGACCTAATGTTTCGTCGCGGTTGATGGTTTTGTAACATTGAAACCAAGATACGTCAATATGGCTGACATAAATTTCTCCGGCCCATACCCTGGCCCGGATTCCCGGGCGCCTGAAGGGCGGTCCGGCGCCGTCAGGTCCGGCGACCTGCATTGGGACATTATTGAACTGTTGTTTTTCGCGTACCGGGATTTCGTCGGCGATGCGGATCATGAACTGGAGGTGTTCGGATTTGGACGGGCGCACCACCGGGTGCTTCACTTCGTTCACCGCTATCCCGGCCTGAAAGTCGCTGACCTTTTGGATGTACTGCGCATCACAAAGCAGTCGCTTGGCCGGGTGCTCAAGCAACTGCTCGATGAAGGCTATATCGTACAGAAGACCGGTAACAACGACCGCCGACAACGCCTTCTCTTTGCGACGGCAAAGGGAGAGGCGCTCGTGGCCAAGCTGGCCGGGCTGCAGACCGATCGCATCACCCGCGCGCTGCGAGAGATCAGGCCCGAGGGAGCCGAGACCGTCCGGCAGTTTCTTCGCGCGATGATCGACCAGGATGATCCTGACAAGGTGCTGGAGACGATCCTCCGGGCGGCCGGTCCCAATGCAAAGGAGCGCGCGTGATCTTGGCCGCAACAATCACGCGAGCGCCGCCGAAGCCTGCTGACGATGCGCCGCATCTGCTGCTGGTTGATGATGACCGTCGCATCCGCGATCTGTTGTCGCGCTACCTGCGTGGCGAAGGTTA
Source organism: Bradyrhizobium sp. (assembly GCF_035273305.1). Classification (GTDB taxonomy): domain Bacteria; phylum Pseudomonadota; class Alphaproteobacteria; order Rhizobiales; family Xanthobacteraceae; genus Bradyrhizobium. The sequence continues at coordinate 4,312 of NZ_DATEPI010000174.1, forward strand.
CCGCGTCACCACGGCAATGAGCGCCAATGACGCCCGTGCGAAGCTGATCGGACTGCATTTCGATCTTTTGATCCTGGACGTGATGATGCCCGGCGAAACCGGGTTCGATCTCGCCCGCTTCATCCGCGCATCATCATCCGTGCCGATTATCATGCTGACGGCGCGCCACGAGGCGGAAGCCCGAATCGAGGGCCTGCAGATCGGCGCCGACGATTATGTCGCCAAACCGTTCGAGCCGCGTGAACTGGTGCTGCGGATCGGCAATATCCTTAAACGCACGGCGCCGCCGCCGGCGCAGATGCTCGAGCAGGTCGCGTTCGGTCCCTACGTCTATCATCTGGATCGGGGCGAATTGCGCCAGGGTGACGAGCCAATTCATCTCACCGACCGCGAACGCGACATGCTTCGCATTCTCGCGGTGACCCCAGGCGAAACGGTGCCACGCAGCGCTCTCACCGGCAACGGCACCGTCAACGAGCGCGCCGTCGACGTACAGATCAACCGGTTGCGACGTAAGATCGAGCGCGATCCCGCCAACCCGCTGTTCCTGCAAGCCGTGCGCGGCATCGGCTATCGCCTGGTCGCGTCGCCTTGAGTGAGCTCACATGAGTACGCTCGACACCGGCCTCACGCTGATCCGCACCGCTTCCCGGCGCGTCTCGGCGGTCAATGGCTGGATGGGCAATGCCTTCAAGAGCTGGATGCCGACCGGGCTTTACGCCCGCGCGCTGCTGATCATGATCGTGCCGATGGTCGTGCTGCAGACCGTGGTGGCATTCGTGTTCATGGAACGGCACTGGAATACGGTCACGCGGCGGCTGTCCGCCGCGGTCGTGCAGGACATCGCCAGCCTTATCGACGTCTACAAGGGCTATCCGCAGGACAAGGACCGAGCCCAGCTCCGGCGCGTCGCGCAGAGGCTCCAATTGGTGGTGGACTTCCTGCCGGTCGGCGACCTGCCCCCGCCCGGTCCGAAGCCTTTTTTCTCTCTGCTCGACCAGACGCTGTCAGTGCAGCTCGGTCGCCAGATCGGCCGGCCGTTCTGGATCGATACCGTCGGCCGTTCCAACTTGGTGGAAATCCGGGTGCAGCTTGATGATGCGGTAATGCGCATCTTCGCGCAGCGCAGCGCAGCCTACGCATCGAATTCCGAGATCTTCATCTTCTGGATGCTGGGCACCTCGTCGATCCTGCTGATCGTGGCGGTGTTGTTTCTTCGCAACCAGATCAAGCCGATCCTGCGGCTCGCAGATGCCGCCGAGAGCTTCGGCAAAGGCCGAGAGGCGCCAAACTTCCGACCGCGCGGCGCGAGCGAAGTACGCCGCGCCGCCCATGCCTTTCTAGAGATGAAATCCCGCATCGAGCGCTCGATCGAGCAGCGCACCGCGATGTTGGCTGGCGTCTCGCACGATCTCCGCACCATCCTGACCCGCTTCAAGCTGGAGCTGGCATTGATCGGCGACAGCCCCGAACTCGAGGGCATGCGCAGGGACGTCGACGAGATGTCCGGGATGCTCGAGGCCTATCTCGCCTTCGCACGGGGCGACAGCGGCGAGCACGCGCAGCCGACCGACATGACGGTGGCGCTGGAGGAATTGCGCAGCGACGCCGACCGTGACGGCCACACCGTGAGCGTGGCGTTCCATGGGCTTCCGGTGGTCACGGTGAAACCGGCCTCGTTCAAGCGTTGCCTCGGCAATCTCCTCTCCAATGCCGCACGGCATGCCAAAGCGATTTCAATCACCGGACACCGGGATCACCGCTATCTCACGATCACGATCGACGATGATGGTCCCGGCATTCCGCAGCATATGCGGGAGGAAGTGTTCAAGCCGTTCCTGCGGCTGGACGACGCCCGCAACCAGGACGAGGGCGGCACGGGATTGGGACTCGCGATCGCCCGCGATATCGCTCGTTCGCATGGTGGCGACATCACGCTGGGCGACAGCCCGATGGGCGGGCTTCGCGCGGCGGTACGGATACCGGTCTAGCCAAAGACTCCGGCCAGTTCGGTCTAGTACTTGGTGACGATCGGCCGCTGGTAGGCGCCATAAGGCACCCAGCGGCAGGCGAACGAAACGTAACCGCCATATTGTGGGTCAACGCCGAGGAATTTGGCGACCTTGCCGTAATACGCACAATGATCGACCGCCAGTTGCCGGGCATCTACCTGCCTTGCCAGCGGATAAGCGATGATTCCGCCGGTGTCATTTCCCTTGAACGAAGGCACGTAATCCGCGCGCGCCGGCGCGCACACAAGCATCGCGCCCAGCGCAAACAGAATTGCCGCCCGAATCATTCGCATGATCGACTCCATTTCCTGGCGTAGCTTAGAGCGCATCCCCCGCCATGAAAAGAACACGCCGCGCTTCGAAGTGGAGTTGTCTGCAGGTGTTGCTGCCTTGCACTTGACCCGCTGCGGGCTTCGCGGCACCGTCTCTAATTGCTTCTTCCGTGGATGTCCCCATGCACGCCCCCCTTGCCTCTCTCAAAAAGCTCGTTCTTGGCGCCGCATTCGGCGTTCTCCTCGGTCTGTTTCTATCGGGCCAGGCGGCGCAGGCCGCCAATCCGCTTGAGCTGAACTTCTGGCTGTCCGGCCCGCGCTATGACGGCAGGGTCGCGCTTTGCGAAGGCGCGCTTGGGACCATCACCAACCAGTTCTGGGAGAAGGAAAGCACCTTCTGGAATTCCGACCTGCGGATTACCGGCTACGCCCGCGTCCATGAGGTCGCGTTCCGGCCGTGGCAATCGGACAATATCCCGCGCCGTTACTGCAGCGCCGATGCCATGCTCAACGACGGCAAGATGCGCACCGTCCACTATTCGATCGCCGAGGACGCAGGTTTTGCAGGCTTCGGCCAGGGCGTCGAATGGTGCGTAACCGGGCTTGACCGCAACTGGGCCTATAATCCGGGCTGCAGGGCCGCCAAGCCCTGAATGCGGGCAGCCAGCTTCGGCCAGGCCCGCCGCACCAGTGCAGCTTTCCTACTTTGTTCTTGAAATGTTCCCTTCTCGCCTGCTAGGGTCTTCAGCAGTTTGGGATGGGAGCGCAGCATGTTGCATCGTCGGTCGGCGTGGATTTCACGGTTTTTGGTTTGCCTGGGGCTGCTCGCCGCAGCAGCGGGCACCGCGTCGGCGCAGGATCGCCGCCAGAATGCCGCCGGCGAGTTCGATTTTTACGTGCTGTCGCTCTCGTGGTCGCCCTCGTTTTGCGAGGAGTCTTCCGAGCGCGGTACGGAAGCAAGATCGCAGGCCCAATGCGGCGGCCGGCCGTTCTCATTCGTGGTGCACGGGCTTTGGCCGCAATATGAGCATGGCTTTCCCGATTACTGCCAGCGGCCTGCCCCGCGGCTTGATCGCAACATCATGACGTCAATGCTGGACCTGATGCCCGCGCCCGGACTGATTTTCAGCGAGTGGGACAAGCACGGCACCTGCTCCGGGCTCGGTGCCCGAGCCTATTTCGAAACCATCCGCAAGGCGCGCGCGATGGTGAAAATTCCGACCGAATATCTCGAATTGTCCGAGGAGAAGATGGTCTCGCCGACCGAGATCGAGGACGCCTTCATCAAAGCCAATCCGGGGTTGACTAGTTCCGGGATCGCCGTGACCTGCAGCAGCAGGCGGCTTAGCGAAGTGCGCATCTGCATGAGCAAGGATCTTCAGTTCCGTGGCTGCGAGGAAATCGACCGCCGCGCGTGCCGTCGTGATGGGGTCGTGATGCCCCCCATGCGTGGCGGCTAGTTGTTCGGGCAATGGCCAACATGGGTTACTTTCATCGCCTGATGTCGTAACCCCTGCGGCATGAATTACCGTCACGCCTTCCACGCCGGCGGTTTCGCCGACGTCATCAAGCACATCGTGCTGGTGCGCATTCTCACCTATTTGCAGCAGAAGGCGTCGCCGTTTCGCTTCATCGACACCCATGCGGGCGCCGGGCTCTATGATCTCACCTCCGAGGAAGCGCGCCGTGGCGGTGAGTGGCTCACAGGCATCGCGCGGCTGCGGCAAGCAAGGTTCTCCGCAGAGACCGCACCGCTGATCGAACCCTATCTCGACATCGTGAGGGCCTTTAACCTTGAGGGGGAACTCAAGGTGTATCCGGGATCACCTCTGATCGCTCGCGCGCTGCTGCGGCCGCAGGATCGATTGACCGCCTGCGAAGTCGAACCGAAAGCGCGCAAGCGGCTCATCGAGGCCCTGCACCGTGACACCCAGGCGCGCGTGGTCGACGTCGACGGCTGGCTGGCATTGCCGGCCTTCGTTCCGCCGAACGAGCGTCGAGGTCTGGTGCTGATCGACCCGCCTTACGAGCAAAAAGACGAGTTCGAACGCTTGGCTGACGGTTTCGCGCTAGCCTTCGCGAAGTGGCCGACCGGCAGCTATCTGCTCTGGTACCCCGTGAAAAGTCGGCGCGCTACCGACAACCTCGCCCGCCGCGTCGCTGAAGCCGTAACCGCCGGCCCCTCACCTGGAAAATGCTTGCGCCTCGAGTTCAGCGTCGCGCCACAGAACGTTGGCGCCGCGCTGACGTCGGCCGGTCTTCTGATCGTCAACCCGCCATGGACGCTTGCGGGTGAACTGAAGGCGGTCCTTCCCGAACTGCAGAAGCCGCTAGGCCAGGGCGGCGCCGGACGGTTCAGGCTTGAGGCGCCCGTAACCTGAGCCGTAGAATGAGCAAGTTCTGCATGAGGGCCCGAACACCTATGGCCAAATCGTCCGGCGCGCAGGCGTGCGAAAACTCTAATTTGGACCGTAGGCAATTTACCGGAATCCGTATTATGCTTGGTTTGATTGATCGGCTTACGTCCCGCTTCCGCGCGTCGAAGCGGCGGACTGACTAAGGCCTCGAACAATATGTCTTGAAGACGGATCGGCGCTGAGCCAAATCCGCACAGGTGGCCAAGCTTTCCGACAGCGAATGCCCGGTCGGCGGAGCAATGCGGGGAGGAGTTTCCCGATGGCCATGACTGGTACGGTCAAGTTCTTCAATGGAGAACGTGGCTATGGCTTCATCAAGCCGGATGATGGCGGGCGTGATGTGTTCGTTCACATCACTGCTGTAGAGCGGGCCGGATTGAAGGACCTGAGCGAAGGGCAACGCATCACCTTCGAGGTCGAACCGGACAAGAAGGGCAAAGGCCCCAAAGCGGTCAACCTGTTGGTTTCATCGTAGCGCGATGCCGTGACGCTTTCGGACGGCGTTGCCCTACTTCTTTGGCAGTTTTTCCGACCTGGAAAATGACAATCCCTTCGTTCTCGCAAAGAATGGATTCCCATCGTTTGTTGGAGTCAGGAACTCCAATTGGGATTTCTATGGCCAGGACGATTGGAGAGTGAACCGCAAATTGACTCTGAATCTCGGCCTCCGCTATGACTTCAACACAGTTTGGCGCGAAGGCCAGAACCGAATGCAAAACTTTGACGTCGCGACGCAATCATTTCTTCCATCCACCCAAGCCCCTTATACCACTCCAAAAGACGAGTTCGCTCCTCGCATCGG
>NZ_DATEPI010000175.1:0-2878 GCF_035273305.1 Bradyrhizobium sp.
GCAAGCCCATACGAACTTGCCGCTCCACTTCAGCGCGGACGCAACCATGTCGTCGATCAAGCGGTGTTGATATTCGATACCAGCTTTCTCGAACTTCGCTTTGTATTCGCTGTCGTAAATCTCCTGGAAGATGTCCTTGAACCGGCCGTCATAGGCTTTCAGGATGGTGTTCTTCGTGGAGAGATACAGGGGCCACTGCCGGCCGAGGCTGTAGTTGAAGCAGGCGTGTGCGAAGTCGCGGATCGATGCGTCCAGATTGTACATCCCCATGGCCACGCCTGAGCCGGGAAAGTCGAAAACGTCGAAGTCGAGCTCCTGCCCATCGGTCCCAACCCACTTCATCGTCAGCTTGCCGGGTCCGGGCACACGAAAGTCCGTCGCGCGATACTGGTCTCCGAAGGCGTGGCGGCCGACGACGATCGGGTCCGTCCAGCCCGGGATCAGCCGCGGCACGTTCGAAATGACGATCGGCTCGCGGAAGATGCAGCCGCCGAGAATGTTGCGGATCGTGCCGTTGGGCGACTTCCACATCTTCTTGAGCCCGAATTCCTGAACACGAGCCTCATCCGGCGTGATGGTCGCGCATTTGACGCCTACGCCGTGCTGCTTGATGGCATTCGCCGCATCGACCGTGACTTGGTCGTCGGTCGCGTCGCGGTTCTCGATCGAGAGATCGAAATAGAGCAGATCGACGTCGAGATAGGGCTGGACCAGCCGCTCGCGAATCCACTGCCAGATGATGCGCGTCATCTCGTCGCCGTCGAGCTCGACGACCGGGTTCTTCACCTTGATCTTGGCCATTTGCCTTCCCGATTTTTAGGAGTTGGCGGCGCCTTAGATTGCGCCGGTAGCGCGTGCAACCGGAGCGTTGTGCGTGACGCTTACCGTCTCTAATGCATTCGCCCCATGCCCGCGCTCGACAAGCACGACAGCCCGCTGCCGACGACCACCGTCAAGTGGCGCTTCCCCTCGGTCCATCCGGAGGGGCGCAAATATGTGGTCATCGCCGCCGCGGTCACGCTCGCGCTCTATACGCTGGTCAGCCATTTCCTCGGTTGGGTGCTGGTCGGCGGCACGATCTGGGTCGCCACCTTCTTCCGCGATCCGGTGCGGACGACACCCCGCGGCGACAAGCTGATCGTCGCGCCTGCCGACGGCCTCATCACGATGATCGCGAGGGTTGGCCCGCCCCCGGAGCTCCGCGGGCCCGATGGACTGGCCGACGGCGAATACACGCGCGTGTCGATTTTCATGAGCGTCTTCGACGTGCACATCAACCGCGCCCCGATCACCGGACGGGTGAAGCGCATCGCTTACGTCCCGGGCAAGTTCGTCAACGCCGATCTCGACAAGGCGAGCGAGGACAATGAGCGCCAGCACTTCCTGATCGAGAGCTCGGACGGTCTGCGGATCGGATTCACGCAGATCGCCGGCCTGGTCGCGCGGCGCATTCTGTCGTTCGTGCGCGAGGGTGACGTGGTTGACGCTGGCCAGCGTGTCGGGCTGATCCGCTTCGGCAGTCGTGTCGACGTTTTCCTGCCGGCCGGGACCTCGCCCAAGGTGCTGCTCGGGCAGCGTTCGATTGCCGGTGAAACGATCATCGCGGAAATCGGGAGCGATGCCGCGCTGACCGGGCTCAGCCAGTGATTGACGACCGGGATCCACGGCGGATCCCGTTCCGGGCGATGATCCCCAACGCGATCACCGCGCTTGCGCTATGCTTCGGTCTCACCGGCGTCAGCCTGGCGATCAGCGGCCATTGGGAAAGGGCGTTGGGGTCGATCGTCCTCGCCGGCGTGCTCGACGGCCTCGATGGCCGGATTGCGCGGCTCCTGCGCGCGCAGAGCAAGTTCGGGGCTGAACTGGATTCGCTCAGCGACAATATCGCGTTCGGCACCGCGCCGGCGCTGATCCTGTTCCTGTGGTCGCTCCGCATGGCCCCGCGTTTCGGGTGGATTGCAGCGTTGGCACTCGCCGTCTGCTGTGCCCTGCGTCTTGCGCGCTTCAACGCCCGGCTCGATGCCGCCGAGCAGCCGCACAAGTCCGCGGGCTTCAACACCGGCGTGCCGGCGCCTGCGGGTGCGGGGCTGGCGTTCGTTCCGATCTATCTGTGGCTGATCACCGGCGACAACCGTTTCCAGGCGTGGCCGGGCGTTATCGCATGGACGCTGTTCATCGCCGCCCTGATGATCTCGAGCCTGCCGACCTACAGCTGGGCGAGCATCCGCATCCGCCCCGCGTGGCGAATGTTTGCGCTCGCCGGTATCGCGCTGTTCGGGGCGGCCCTCATCGTTGCGCCATGGGTGACCTTGTTGGCACTGGCTCTGGTCTATCTCTTGATGATCCCCGTCGCGTTCGCCAGCTACGAGCGGGTCAAGCGGCGGCGCGGAGCGGTGCGCGCACGCACCTAGGCGTCCGCACTGCAATCCATGTGCGCGTTCGTCCTGCCGACGGCGTGAAAGGCTGTCGCTTGGGCTCGCCCTTGAGGGCAGCGGCGATCTTGGCGCCGCTTTCCTCAAGAACCGCTGCACCCAGGACCACGAGAAGCCACAAAGTGGCGAGGAAGGGCAGGGTGCCCAGAACTGCAGTCATCACGTTCAGCCTCCTTCGAGGCGACACGTTGTTCTCTGTTTGTTCTTTCATGTCAAGTGCCCGCCCAGGCCACGTCCCAAAGCCTTGAAAGCGCGGGCGAGTTCGTCTAGGTCGCCGCGCATCCCACAGGCGGAGCTTACATACCGGTGCCGGCCGCAAGGCCGGTCATTCGGCTCCGTCGAGGCAGAACCGGAAGGAGAAAGACTATGGCGGCCACGGTCGTCACCATGCAGCAATTGCTCGAGGCCGGAGCGCATTTCGGCCACCAGACCCACCGCTGGAACCC
>NZ_DATEPI010000176.1:0-12725 GCF_035273305.1 Bradyrhizobium sp.
ATAACTGCTGGCCAAAGAGCGGCATTCTCTCGATGTCAATCCGGCCTGATTAACCCCCCAGCAACCTTAATGGACTGTAATCACGTCATTCAGTGGAGTGGTTACGGCGTCCGGAGTGTGCGATGCGTTTAGCGCTGTGGCGTACAGGAAAGAGTGCGGAAAAGCCGGCCATTCAGCGGTCGGCGCCGGCAGCCGCGACCGGTGTTGCCACGCGCGTCAATGCGGGCCCGGGCGATCTCGATTTGCGCGCCCTTGGAGACGCGCTGGCGCGGGGTTGGCGCTGGATCATCGTCCCGACGTTACTGGCCGCGATACTCTCGGCGGTCTCCGTCAACCTGATTACGCCCCGATATAAATCTGAAGCTCGCATCCTGATCGACGGGCGCGAAAACGTATTTTTGCGCCCAAGCGCCGAACGCAGCGAAGAGCGGACAGCGCTTGATGCCGAGGCGGTCACGAGCCAGGTTCAGCTGTTGTTATCCCGCGATCTGGCGCGGGAAATCATCAGGACCAACAAGCTTGCGGACCGGCCGGAGTTCGACCCTATTCTCCAGGGCGTTTCGCCATTGAAATCGCTGCTCGCGCTAATCGGCATCGGCCGCGATCCGTTTTCGTTGACTCCGGAAGAGCGGGTGCTTGATTCCTATTACGACCGGTTTACCGCCTACGCGGTCGATAAATCTCGGGTTATCGTGATTGAATTTCAGTCGCGCGATCCAGAACTGGCCTCTCGCGTCTCCAACTCGATCGCCGAAGGTTATCTCGTATTACAACAGAATGCCCGCCAGAAGCAGGCGAAGGCCGCCAGTCAATGGCTCTCCGGCGAAATCGAGGACCTGCGCAAAAAGGTCGCGGAAGCAGAATCTCGCGTCGAAGAATTTCGTTCAAAATCGAGTTTGTTCGTCGGCACCAATAATACGACGCTCTCGAACCAGCAGATGGGCGAGCTAAATACCCAACTGAACAACGCGCGAGCGCTGAAATCAGATGCCGAATCGAAGGCGCGACTGATCCGTGAAATGCTTCAGGGCGGCAAACCCATCGAATCTTCCGAAGTTCTGAATTCGGAGTTGATCCGTCGCCTTTCTGAACAGCGCGTGGCCTTACGCGGGCAGCTTGCGGAGCAGTCATCGACGCTGCTCGACAATCATCCTCGCATCAAGGAGTTGAAGGCGCAGCTTGCGGATCTCGACCGCCAGCTTCGCGAAGAAGCAAGCAAAATATCCCGATCGCTCGACAGTGATGCCAGGATTGCAGACGGTAGGGTCGAAGGCCTGAGCGCAAGTCTCGAGCAATTGAAGAAACAGGCTTCCTCGACCAACGGCCAGGACGTCCAGCTGCGCGCGCTTGAACGGGAAGCCAAAGCGCAACGTGATCTGCTGGAAGCTTATCTCGCGAGATATCGCGAGGCGAATACGCGCGAAAATATCGAGTCGACGCCGGCGGACGGTCGTATTATTTCCAAAGCCACGCCATCGAACGTACCGGCATATCCAAAGAAGTTGCCGATTGTGCTCATCGCGACTCTGGCGACGCTGATGCTGAGTGCGGGCGCGATCGCAACCGGCGAACTGTTGCGGATCACGGCACCTCGTGCCGTAACCGCGAGCGTTTCCTCGCCGGCTCAGCTGCGCGAGCCGATCCCGCCGACCGAGCCCATGTTCACCGCGTCGGCTCTAGAGGGCGCGAATGGACCGTCTTTCGAGATCAAGGACGCAGTAAATGAAATCGAGAAACTTGCCGCGGATTTGACCAGGGAAACTGGATCAGCCCGCAAGATCACTGTGCTCGGTACGACGTCGGATGAAAGCATTGCGCTGACGATGTTGACGTTGGCGCGCCTGCTAGCGCGGGGGGCCAAGGTCGTGGCAGTCGATCTATCGGCGTGCTCTGCGATCCCCGCGGCATCAATCGATCAGGCCGCCCCGGGGCTGGCCGAACTTATTGCGGGCGAGGCTTCCTTATCACAGGTGATCACGAAAGATCGATGGTCGAGAGCTCAGCTCGTGAGCACCGGCCGTGCTGCGTTCGATCGCGCGCTATTGCGATCGCCGCGACTGGCGCTGGTCATAGAAGCGCTGCTTCAGGTCTACGACCACGTGTTGCTGGACGGCGGCAGTGCACCCGATTTGGTTTCGCAGTTGCTGACGGTGCAAGCGCGCGCCATTCTGGTTCCGGATGCCGCAATGACCGAGGACGCCCGTCTACAGATGTGCGATCAGTTGAAGGTGATCGGGTTCAGCGATGTCAGGATGGTGAGCCCACCGCCGCCTTCGCCGGATGTTGTTGAGGCAGGCCCACGGGTGGCCGCATAAGGCGAATTGGTTTCCCCCCGAACTCCCATCAGTCAACGACGAAGAGCGCTTCGCAATCTCTGTGCCATCAGGAACAGCGCCTGATTGTGTTTCACGAGATGCTTGGCCCGGTTGAAGCTCGACATCGCGCCTGCTGCCGCTTTGCCTCGGTGGCTGAGCGGGATGAAGCTGTCAAAAATCGGCTCCGTGCTCTTGCAGAACCATTGCTTGTACTCGTCGGACCCGATGCCGAGATCGAGTTCGCGATAACCGAGGCCGGCATAGTGGTCTATGATGTTTCGCGTCAGAATTAACCCCGGACTCTGACGAGAATTGTCGGACATGGTGTAGGTGTTGAACATCATTGAAAAGCGATGCCCATCCGCGACGCCGGCGAACATCGCGAGCACCTCGTCGTCAGTTTCAATCGCGTGGATATCGATCGCGTGCGAGCCGTCTCCAAGCTCTTTCATGCAGGCGTCCCGGATGAATTGCTGCACACCCGGCTCAGCGAACACGTTGGGCAATTTCTGTTCGGCCATTCTCAGCGGTTTGACCGTCACAAACCAGTCAAGCAGCCGGGTGATCTCGGACTGCGATGATGCAAGGTAGTAGCGATAGCCCGGAAGCTTCTGCAGCTTGCGTTCCTTGCTGCCAAGACGTCGGCGAAACGAGTTGGCGATAAGTTCGCCCGGCGCCGCGCCCGGAGCCATCGTCAACAGCGGGCAGTCGTTGGCAGAGGGCTGGCTTGGGAGCAGCATCATTGGGTTCGAACAACCGCGCCAACTCTGGGGTTGCTGAACGAGCGCCAACACATCGGCTGCAGCGTGTTCACGGATCCCCGAAACCAACGCCATTAGATCAGCCTCGCTTGCGGTTGCCGCAAAATCGCGCTGCCATAGCGCCATATTGAATGTTGCGTGTTTGCCTCCCATGAAGGAAGCAGTGCGAATACCGCGCCTATGGCTCACCGTAAGAGGCAGCAGCAATAGCGGCCTGCGCTCGGCATCGTATGCGATAACGATTAATGGCAACAGGTTCTCACGCTCTCCGACCTGTCGCAGCCAGGAAGAAAGGAAATCAAAACGCTGGAACGGCGTTGAGAATTGCGATTCGAGAACGCGCCAGATCGGTTCGGCCTGTCGAACATCGCTGCAAATATCGACAGCCGCAATGCGGCTGGGGCACGGCTTCGCCGTTCGGCTTTCGGTCGTGGCGGCCATGCTCATGACGAAACCTGCCCACAGGAATTATTACATTTTCGGCTTCAGGTGACCTTTGCAAACAAATGTCAAGAAAGAGTAATGAGAACTGTTGATTGCGAGAAGCGCGTGTGTAGCCAGTGAGTTCGGCGTGTCTTCATCGCATTCTCAGGGTTTTCACCGAAATACCCGAGGGCCAGACGTTGCCGTCACGATTCCTGTATGGTCTGCGGCTGCAGTTTGCCTACTTTACTGGTTTCCCGTGGTTACGGGGACGGAAGGCGGGCGGAGCCGGCGCGATCCTGCGGTTCGAACGCGTTCGCCGGCGACAGCCCGTAAATTTTCAGCCACTGCTATCGAGGGAAATTTCGCCGGCTCTTCTCGATCGGATGATTCGGGCGCTGAAGCGATGGAAATACGACATCATCTCCTTGGATGAGGTTTGCCAAAGAGCGGTTACGCTGCCTCAGTCCAGACGATTTGTCTGCCTGACATTCGACGGCGCGTACAAGGACCTGATTGCATCGGCATATCCTGTACTCGCGAAACACGGTGTTCCGTTCGCCGTTTACGTGCCCACGGCTTTTCCGGACGGGGTAGGCGACGCCTGGTGGCTCGCTCTTGAGGAAGTGATTGCGCGCGAAACACGCATCAGCCTTGTAGTGGATCGTAGCGAGCGCCGTTTCAATCTGGGTACCACCTCGGAAAAATATCAGGCTTATGCATTTCTCGAATCGTGGATGCGATCGCTCCCGCCCGCCGATCTTTCCCTTGCGATCCGGGATCTCTGCAAAAGGTACTCGCTCGACCTTTCAGCATTGTCCCGAGCTGCCTTGATGGATTGGAGTGATTTGGAAAGGCTTGCGGCGGACCCTCTGGCGACGATTGGAAGCGCGACGGTGAATTATCCAATCCTGTCCAACTTGAAGGATGGCGACGCGACGCGCGAGATCACGATGAGCCGGGCCGTGATACAATCGGCGCTCGGCCGTGAGGTCAGGCATTTCGCCTATCCATTTGGTGATCGCGCCGCTTTTCGTCGTCAGCATGTCGGGATTGCCGCAGACGTCGGCTTCGCCAGCGCGGCATCTGCTATAGCTGGCATGATTGAAGCCGAAGGTCGAACTGATCTGCACGCATTGCCTCGTATCAGTTGGGACGGGCGGCGCACTTCGCTGCGTACGTTACGCGTGATCCTGTCCGGAGTTGTTCCAGGCCGGTGAGCGCGAGGGTCCTAGCGATCCGGCCTTCCCATCCAGCTGACGATCGGCATGGCGGGAAGGACCCACCCAAGTCCGGCCACGACATAAAAGATCGCCTGCAACAGTCCGGAATTCGCGAGCCAGGGCGTCTGCGCTACGGTCATCCCCATCAGCGACCACAGCACCACCAGCACGAGAAGAGCAATGGTTCCGAGGAATTTTCGGGTACGTATTCTCATGACGGAAATATGCTGCCGGGATTGATTTCGCGCGACTTGCGCGGGCGAGGGGGCGCACTATAAGGAGCGCGCTAATTCATTCAAGCGCAGCTTCGATGATCGCTCCCACTGACACAGTGACAAACCGCGCCATTCGGTGGTGGCTCGTTTCCATTGCAGCCCTGATCGCGATCATGGTGCTGGTGGGAGGCGCAACGCGCCTCACTGAATCGGGCCTTTCAATTGTCGAGTGGAAACCGGTCGCCGGCGTCCTGCCACCGCTCGATCAGGAACAGTGGGCGCGGGCCTTCGAGGCGTATCAGAAAATCCCGCAATATCATGAACTGAATGCCGGGATGAGCCTTGGCGAATTCAAGACGATTTTTTGGTGGGAATGGAGCCACAGGTTGTTGGGGCGCGCGATCGGCGTTGCCTATCTGCTGCCGTTCCTCTGGTTCATGTGGCGCGGCGCGCTTGCTCCGGAGCTTCGGCGGCGGCTTTGGATTATTTTCGGACTCGGCGGACTGCAGGGAGCAGTCGGCTGGTGGATGGTGGCCTCCGGACTTTCGCAGCGCGTGGAAGTTTCCCAATACCGCCTGGCTACGCATCTGGTGTTGGCGCTTCTGATTTACGCAGCGATCGTATGGACAGTGCGGCGCCTCTCGGAACGGCGGCCACTCGCTCCATCATTTCGGCTCAAAGTCACGAGTGTGACGTTGCTGGTATTGACATTCGTCCAGCTTTATCTGGGCGCGCTGGTCGCCGGCTTGCGCGCGGGCAAGATTTACAACACCTGGCCGGAGATCGATGGCGGTTTCATTCCGGCCACCGAGCGACTGTTTTTTGAAACACCATGGTGGCGCAACCTGTTCGATAACAGTCTCACTGTTCAGTTCGAACATCGCATGGCGGCGTATGCGCTGTTTGTGTTCGCGGTCCTGCACGCGTTCGACGCTATTCGCTCGCGCGCCGGGTCAAGCGTCGTAAACGGCGCGCTCTGGCTTGCGGTAATGATCACGGTGCAGGCAACGCTTGGAATTCTGACGCTCTTGAATGCGGCTCCAATCGATCTCGCGCTCGCTCACCAGGGTGTTGCGATCGTGGTATTGACGCTGACGGTGCTCCAGGCCGAACGACTGGCGGCGAGGCGCTCGGAAAAGCGATCGCAAAAACTGGCGTATGCGGCCGCCCGGCCTGGCTGAGTTGAATGGCTGTTCTGGTAGATTAGGCCTTTAGCGCCTGGTCGAGATCCGCAATCAAGTCTTCCTTATCCTCAATGCCGATCGACAGCCGCACCACTTCCGGCGCCGCGCCCGATTTAATCTTGGCGGCATCGTCGAGTTGGCTGTGAGTGGTCGAAGCCGGATGGATCACCAGCGAGCGGGTGTCGCCGACATTGGCCAGATGTGAGAATAATTTCAGGTTTGAGACCAGGTTGACGCCCGCTTCATAACCGCCCTTCAGGCTGAAGGTGAACACCGCGCCAGCTCCCTTTGGGGCGTATTTGCGTGCGAGCTTGTTGTATTTGTCACCGGGCAGACCCGCGTAGCCAACCGAGGCCACTGCCGGATGCGTCGATAACCATTCCGCGATGGCCTTGGCATTCTCGCAATGCTTTTGCATGCGCAGCGGTAGCGTCTCGATGCCGGTGAGGATGAGGAAGGCGTTGAACGGAGACAGCGCGGGACCGAGATCGCGCAAGCCAAGCACCCTGCACGCAATCGCAAATGCAAAATTGCCAAACGTCTCCTGTAACTTGATGCCGTGATATTCCGGGCGCGGCTCGCTGAGCATCGGATATTTGTTGCCCGTCGACCAATCGAATGTGCCGGCGTCCACGATGATGCCCCCGATGGAATTGCCGTGGCCGCCGAGAAATTTGGTCAGCGAATGCACCACAACATCAGCCCCGTGGTCGATCGGGCGTATGAGGTAGGGCGTCGCCAGCGTGTTGTCGACGATCAACGGCACGTGGGCCTTGCGCGCGATAGCGGCGATCGCCTCGATGTCGGTAATGCTGCCGCCAGGATTGGCGATCGACTCGACAAATATTGCCTTGGTATGCGGGGTTACGGCACGCTCGAAACTGCCGATGTCATCGGGATCGGCCCACACGACATTCCAGCCGAAGCTCTTGAAAGCGTGGGTGAACTGGTTGATCGATCCGCCATACAGCTTGCGCGCGGCGATAAACTCATCGCCCGGCATCAGCAACTGCTGAAGCACCACGACCTGCGCGGCATGTCCGGAGGCAACAGCGGTTGCGGCAGTACCGCCTTCGAGCGCGGCAACGCGCTCCTCGAGCACCGCCGTAGTTGGATTGGTAATGCGAGTATAGATGTTGCCGAACGCCTGCAGACCGAACAGCGAGGCGGCATGGTCGGCGTCGTTAAAGACAAATGATGTCGTCTGATAAATCGGCGTCGCTCGCGCGCCTGTGGTGGGATCGGGTTGCGCGCCGGCATGCACGGCAAGGGTTGAAAAGCCGGGAAGACGATCGTTCATTCTACTTTTCCTGTTCTGCTGTGTCCGCAACCGCACTTCCATGCTGATGGGCGCGGCGTCCGCCGTCAAGGCGGCCCAATGCTTCAGTTCTAATTCGGAAGGTTTCGGCTTCGCGCCGAAGCGGTGGCGAAACAATCGCTTCGCATTTGCGTCAAGTAAGCTCGGCTTTGTTTTTCGCGGCGCGATCGGATGCGGCGGTATCGCCACCGCCCACACTCGTCCGGTTCAGCGAAAGGCGCATGCCCTGAGTCGGAATCGGCGCTCGCTTTGAACTCAGCGTGCGCGAGTTGACGCCCATCCACGAAATCTCCGACGAAAGCCGGCCATATTCGATTTTCGGGCAGCGATTCATGACGACCTCAAGCCCGGCGGCTTCCGCCTTGGCCGCGGCGGCATCGTCGCGCGCACCCAGTTGCATCCAGATCACTCGCGGTAACGGATTCATTTTTAACGCATCGTCGACGACTGGCATGATGTGACTTGAACTCCTGAAAATGTCGATCATGTCGACCGGCCGATCGATATCGAGCACCGTGCCTACAAATGGTTTTCCAAGCAGGCTCTTGCCGACGTGTCCAGGATTGACCGGAATCATGTCGTAGCCGCGCTGGGCCAGATATTTGAAAGCGAAGTAGCTCGGCCGCACATTGATCGGCGATGCGCCAACCATCGCGATCGTCTTCACGCCATGAAGAATTTCACGGATATACGTGTCGGAATAGGAGTCATGGTTCATCAATGGATCCAATCGCATCGGCCGGATTGATTTACCGGTCTTGCCATTTCGGCTCGCGCTTCTCGATGAAGGCGCCGATGCCTTCCTCGGCGTCTCTCGCCATCATGTTCTCGGTCATCACCTGTGCCGCGTAGCGGTAAGCTTCTGCAAGGCTCATTTCGGTCTGACGGTAAAATGCCTCTTTACCGAGTTTGATGGTGTAGGCGGATTTGAGGGCGACTTTATCGGCTAACGCTATGGCTGCCTCAAGCTGCTTTCCGGCCGCAACGACATGGTTGATGAGGCCGATCTCACGCGCTCTTGCGGCAGAGATACCTTCGCCCGTGAGCAGCATTTCCATTGCCTGCTTGCGCGGAACGTTGCGCGAAAGCGCCACCATCGGTGTCGAGCAAAACAAGCCTATGTCGACCCCAGGGGTGGCGAACGAGGCGGCTTCGGAGGCGACCGCAAGGTCGCAACTGGCGACGATCTGACATCCGGCTGCCGTGGCGATGCCCTGAACCGCGGCTACGACCGGTTTGGGCAAACGAACGATCGCCTGCATCATTGCGCTGCAGGCATTCATGATATGCGCGAAGTAGGCGCGGCCGCGGTCGGCATCGGCGCGACGGGCGGTCATCTCCTTCATATCGTGACCGGCGGAAAAAGCCGGTCCATTGGCTGCAATCACCACCGCTCGAACGCTTTTGTCGTCGTGAATCTCGGACAAGGCTGCGTGCAGGCTAGCGATCAACTCCTCGGATAGGCTGTTGCGGGCTTCGGGCCGGTTAAGCGTCAGGACCGCGATTTTCCCCAGGGTCTCGCGCATCAAGACAGGCGTTTGCGGCATGGGCACGCGGACGGTCTGGCTCGTCATCGAAATATCCAATTGGGTAGATGCGTTAGCCTAATGTAACAAGCGGCGCGAGGCGAGGGCAGGGGTGGCATGACAAAATCGAAAATGAACGTGGTGGAACTGGAGAGCTTCCTGCTCACCGAATTTCCTCAGGCGTTCAAAGCGGGAGATATATCAATCGAGAGCGCCGATGGCGCTACCTGCCTCCTGCGCCAGCGCTACAGCGATCAGATGCTGCGCCCTGGTGGCACGATATCGGGACCCACGCTGATGGCGCTTGCCGATTGTGCAATGTACGTCGTGCTGCTCTCGGCGATAGGCCCGGTCAGCCTTGCGGTAACCGTTAATCTCAACATCAATTTTCTTCGCAAAGGTGCGCCGGGGCAGGATGTGCTTGCGGCGGCGAGGCTTCTAAAAATCGGCAGGAGGCTTGCGGTTGGCGAAGTCAATTTGCTATCGGGCACGTCTTCCGACCCAATTGCTCATGCGACCTCGACCTATTCCATTCCAAACGCTTAGAGTTTATGGCGGTAATATTACACCTTAATCATAAGTGATTGTAATTGTTCGTTAAATTTTGCGAGTTTTACGTTGACGTAGAGAGAGCGCTTATCTAGAAAGCATCGCAATCCCGGCACTGAAGCCGCGGATCTTCCTTCACGGATTTCCCCTCATGAAAACGTTTTCGGCAAAGCCCGCCGAGGTGACGAAAAAGTGGGTGCTGATCGACGCCAAGGGTCTGGTGGTCGGTCGGCTGGCTACGCTGGTCGCTATGCGCCTTCGTGGCAAACACCTGCCCACCTACACGCCGCATGTCGATTGCGGAGATCACGTCATCATCATCAACGCGGCTCACGCCGTGCTCACCGGGCGCAAGCGCGACAACAAGGTTTACTACAATCACACCGGCTTCATCGGTGGAATCAAGGAGCGCACGGCGAGGTCGATCCTCGAAGGTCGTTTTCCCGAGCGCGTGGTCGAGAAGGCCATCGAGCGCATGATTCCGCGCGGGCCGCTCGGCCGCGTGCAGCTTGGTAACTTACGCGTTTATCCCGGCCCCGAACACCCGCACGAAGCCCAGCAACCCGAGACGATCGACGTTGCTTCGATGAATCGCAAGAACATGAGGGCCGCATAACATGTCCGACACCATGCAGTCGCTCGACCAACTCGCTTCGTTGAAGCCGGCCGCTCCGGAAGCGCCGAAATACGTCAAGAAGATCGACAAATACGGCCGTGCTTACGCCACCGGTAAGCGCAAGGACGCGGTAGCGCGGGTCTGGATCAAGCCGGGCGCGGGCAAGATTTTGGTCAACACGCGTGAAGTTGAAGTCTATTTCGCGCGGCCAGTGCTGCGAATGATGATCCAGCAGCCATTGGTCGCTGCAGCGCGAACCGGCCAATATGACGTAATCTGCACGGTGGCTGGTGGCGGCCTGTCAGGCCAGGCGGGCGCCGTTCGTCATGGCATCTCAAAGGCTCTGACGTATTTCGAGCCGGACCTGCGCAATGTCCTCAAGAAGGGCGGCTTCCTTACGCGTGACTCGCGTACCGTTGAGCGCAAGAAGTACGGCCGCGCCAAGGCCCGCAAGTCGTTCCAGTTCTCGAAACGCTGATTGGCGAATCCTCCTATCGGGACGAGAAAAGGGCGCCTTTGGCGCCCTTTTTGCTGCCAATTACCGACGAGTTGAGGCAGTTTTCCTGAAAACTTGCCCATATGTGCAAACGTTTTTCGAACAGAGTGACCATAGCGTGCCGGCTGGGTGACGGCGCGCGCTCGTTTGGGCGGGTCGGATACCCCGCATCACAATGGCCGGGTATCCCATGTCGCTCGACACGCCCACGCTCTATCTTGTCGCCACGATGGTAGCCGCGTTGCTCGGAGCGATGCTGCTGTTTTTCGGAAGGCAGGAGAATATCCCGGCATTGAAGTGGTGGGGCACGGCCTATCTGCTCGGCGCCGCGTCGATTGCGCTCTGCACGCTCGCTCGTGAGTCGTTGAGTGACCTGCTCTTGCTGGCGCTCAATGCCATCGGCTTTGTCGCCTGTGGCATGGTGTGGAACGCATCGCGCGTGTTCCATGGTCGCAAGCCGAACCTGCCGGGGCTGGTGCTGGGTGCGCTCGGGTGGATCGCGGCTGTGATGACACTGGCGCCAGACGCCTCCGCGATGCGGATGACGATCGGATCCGGCATCGTGGCCGTCTATGCGGCGCTCACAGCGCGGGAGTTGTGGTCCGAGCGCCGCAGGACGCTGCAAAAGCGCTGGCCGACAATCGTCGTCCCCGTGCTGCACGGGTTTGTGCTGATGCTGCCAATTCTGCTTGGTAACCTGCTGCGGCCGCACGACGGCGCCTTTGGCAGCAGCGCGTGGGTGACGGTATTCTCGATCGAACTCGTGCTGTATGCGGTGGGCACGGTGTTTGTCATCTTCATGCTGGTATCCGAGCGCACCGTGACCGCGCACAAGACCGCGGCGTCGATGGATCCGCTGACCGGCATGTTCAACCGTCGAGGTTTTGCGGAGGCCTGCTCGCGGGTGATCGAGCGCGAAGCAAATGCCGGCCGGCCGGTGACGGCGTTGATTTTCGACATCGATCATTTCAAGTCCGTCAATGATCGGTTCGGCCATGCGGCAGGTGATGAGATACTCAAATTGTTCGCTGCCGTTGTGATCAACTCGCTACGGATGAGCGATCTGTCGGGGCGAATTGGCGGTGAGGAGTTCGCCGCGTTGCTGCCCTGTTCGCTGGAAGAAGCGGTCGTTGCTGCTGAACGGGTGCGCGAAGCATTTGCGGACTCCGGCATCGTCGTCGAGGACGGTCCGGTCGACACCACTGTCAGCATCGGCGTGGCGGGCGGACCGGCAGGGACCGAACTCGAGGTGCTGCTGGCCGCCGCCGATACCGCGCTTTACCAAGCGAAGCGTGGCGGCCGTAACCGCGTCGAGGCAGCGGAAGAGCTGCCCTTGTCGCTGGAAAACTGGCGACGGAAAACGGCAGGCGTCGCGCGTCAATCGGGCCAGCGACCAGGCTTCGCGCGGCTGGCGTGAACGCACAACGGTAACTGCGCCTTTACCATTCGATCCATATCATCTTCCCAATGATCATTGCCCGCAATCACAACGTCCAGACCGCGCTGAAGGCACTCGAAACCGCTGCAGCCTCGGCGCGCGGTGGGTTTGCCTGTATTTTCGCCACCTCGGATGAATATGAGACGGCTCTGATATCAGAGCGCCGCGCGCAAGGCCGGTATGATCAGCCGCGAAGCCGCTGGGCCATCATCATGTTTGTCGGATGCCTGCTGATGGTCATCGGCGCGGTGCTGCTTTTCTACTGAGTAGCTGTCACTGGCAACAACCGCTCCCCTCACCACCACGCATTTCTGTTTCGAGCTTGTGTATCGGCTCTCTGCCACTTCAATAATCCGATCGAGTGGGTTAGAGACGTGAATTGCTAATCAGAAGGCCGAACCGCATGATCACCGAAATTGCGCAAATCGATGTGAAGTCTGGTACCGAAAAGGAATTCGAAGCTGCTGTCGCGAAAGCACGTCCGTTGTTCCTGCGCGCGAAGGGAGGCAAGGGTTTCGAACTGCACAAGTCGATCGAGAAGCCTTCGCGTTATCGGCTGATGGCCAAGTGGGAGACTTTGGAAAACCACACTGTCGATTTTAGGGGATCGGAGGATTTCGCAGCCTGGCGCGGGCTGGTAGGACAATATTTCGCAGCACCG
>NZ_DATEPI010000177.1:0-9640 GCF_035273305.1 Bradyrhizobium sp.
TGCCGAGAAAAGTGCAGGCAAGGGCCGTTCCTCGGGGACGTTGAACGCCCGGTCTGAATTCTGAAATTACGGCTCGCGGAGGACGAGCGGTGGCCCGGTGGGTGCCGCAGGACGCCCAAGGTGCGCCGACGAGGCGAGGCCGTTCGAGAGTTGAGAGGACGCGAGATGAGCGGGTCGGAGTTGGAGCGCAACGACGTCGTGACAGATGCGCTGTCGACGGCTCTCGATTCCAAATCGGCCGCCGCTCTGCACGAACTCGCATCCTGGCACGAGCATGACGGGCGTCCTTTGGCTGACGGCATGTACGATCCTGCTCTCGAAAAGGATTCGTGCGGGGTCGGCTTTATCGCCAATATCAAGGGCAAGAAATCGCATCAAATCATTTTCGATGCGCTCAATATTCTGTGCAACCTGGAGCATCGCGGCGCCGTCGGTGCCGATCCGCGCGCGGGTGACGGCGCCGGCATCCTGGTGCAGATCCCGCACGCTTTCTTCGCGCGCAAGGCGGCTGAAATCGGTTTCAAGCTGCCGCAACCCGGTGATCATGCGGTCGGCGCATTGTTCATGCCGAGAGAGGCGGCCTGGCGCAAGGTAATCAAGAGCATCATCGCCGATCAGATCAAGGCCGAAGGATTGGTGCTGCTCGGCTGGCGCGACGTGCCGACGGACAATTCCTCGCTCGGCCAAACCGTCAAACCCACCGAGCCCGCGCACATGCAGGTGTTCATCGGGCGCAACAGCACGGCCAAGACAGCTGACGAGTTCGAGCGACGGCTATACATCCTGCGCAAGTCGATTTCGCAGGCTATCTACCAGCGCCGCGACCGCGGCCTTGCCGGCTATTATCCGGTATCGCTGTCGTGTCGCACCGTCGTCTACAAAGGCATGTTCCTCGCCGATCAACTCGGCAAATATTATCCAGACTTGAGCGAGCCGGATTTCGAGAGCGCGCTTGCCCTCGTGCACCAGCGTTTCTCGACCAACACTTTCCCGACATGGTCGCTGGCGCACCCGTACCGGATGATCGCCCACAACGGCGAAATCAACACGTTGCGTGGCAACGTCAACTGGATGGCGGCCCGCCAGGCTTCGGTGCATTCGGAATTGTACGGCAAGGACATCAGCCGACTCTGGCCGATCTCCTACGAGGGCCAGTCCGATACCGCTTGCTTTGATAACGGCCTCGAATTCCTGGTGCAGGGCGGCTACTCGCTACCCCACGCCATGATGATGATGATTCCGGAAGCCTGGGCCGGCAACCCGCTGATGGACGAAGAGCGTCGCGCATTTTACGAATATCACGCGGCGATCATGGAGCCGTGGGACGGGCCTGCTGCGATCGCGTTTACGGATGGCCGCCAGATTGGAGCCACGCTGGATCGCAACGGCCTGCGCCCGGCGCGCTATCTCGTGACCAGCGACGATAGAATCGTCATGGCCTCGGAAATGGGCGTGCTGAAAATCCCGGAGGAGCAGATCATCACGAAGTGGCGACTGCAGCCGGGCAAGATGCTGCTGGTCGACCTTGAACAGGGCCGACTCATCCCCGATGACGAGATCAAGGCTTCACTGGCGCGCAGCCATCCGTATCGCAAGTGGCTCGACCGCACACAGATCGTGCTGGAAGAGCTGCCGGATGCGCCGATCCAGGGCATGCGCTCCAACCTGCCGCTGCTCGATCGGCAGCAGGCGTTCGGCTACAGCCAGGAAGATATCAACATCCTGATGACGCCGATGGCCTCAACTGGTGAAGAGGCCAACGGATCGATGGGCAACGACACGCCGATCTCAGCCTTGTCGGATCGGCCGAAGCAGTTGTTCACTTATTTCAAGCAGAACTTCGCGCAGGTCACCAATCCCCCGATCGATCCGATCCGTGAAGAGTTGGTAATGAGCCTGGTTTCGATTATCGGGCCGCGGCCGAACCTGTTCGATCTACAGGGCATGGCCGGCACCAAGCGTCTCGAAGTGCGCCAACCGATCCTGACCGATGCCGATCTGGAAAAGATCCGCTCGATTTCGGAAATTGCCGACACTCATTTCAAGTCGCGAACGCTCGACACCACCTTCCATGCCGGGCTTGGCGCGGCCGGGCTTGAACAGGTGCTCGATGAGCTATGCGCGCGCGCCGAAGCCGCCGTTCGCGAGGGCGTCAACATCATCATCCTGTCGGATCGCATGGCCGGCTCGGATCGAATCCCGATTCCCTCGCTGCTCGCCTGCGCCGCCGTGCATCATCACTTGATCCGCACCGGTTTGCGTACCTCCGTCGGGCTGGTGGTGGAATCTGGTGAGCCGCGCGAAGTGCATCATTTCGCTTGCCTGGCCGGTTATGGTGCCGAGGCGATCAACCCTTATCTGGCGTTTGAGACCATCATCGCACTGAAAGATCGGCTGCCCTCGGCGCTGGATGATTATGAAATCGTCAAGCGCTACATCAAATCGATCGGCAAGGGCCTGTTAAAGGTGATGTCGAAGATGGGGATTTCGACCTATCAATCTTATTGCGGCGCGCAGATCTTCGACGCGGTCGGATTGAAGGCGGATTTCGTCTCAAAGTATTTTGTCGGTACCCACACCCGGATCGAGGGGGTGGGATTGGCCGAAATCGCGGAGGAAACTACGCGCCGTCATGCCGACGCATTCGGCGATGCGCCAGTCTACAAGAACGCCTTGGATGTCGGAGGCGAATATGCGTATCGCACCCGCGGCGAGGATCACGCATGGACAGCCGAGTCCGTGTCGACGCTACAGCACGCGGTCCGCGGAAACTCGCAGGAGCGTTACAGGGCGTTTGCGAGAATCCTCAACGAGCAATCCGAGCGGCTTTTGACCTTGCGCGGCCTGTTCAAGATCAGGAGCGCCGAGGACGAAAGGCGGAAACCAGTTCCGCTCGATGAGGTCGAACCGGCCAGGGAGATCGTCAAGCGCTTTGCCACGGGCGCGATGTCATTCGGCTCGATCTCGCGCGAGGCGCACACGACGTTGGCGATTGCAATGAACCGAATCGGCGGCAAGTCCAATACCGGCGAAGGCGGCGAGGAGGCCGATCGGTTCAAGCCGATGCCGAACGGCGATTCCATGCGCTCGGCGATCAAGCAAGTTGCCTCCGGCCGCTTCGGCGTCACCGCCGAATATCTGGTCAACGCCGACATGATGCAGATCAAGATGGCGCAGGGAGCAAAGCCCGGCGAAGGCGGGCAATTGCCCGGCCACAAGGTTGACGCGACGATCGCAAAAGTCCGGCACTCCACGCCGGGGGTCGGCTTAATCTCGCCGCCGCCGCACCACGACATCTATTCGATCGAGGATCTCGCGCAGCTGATCTACGACCTCAAAAACGTCAACCCCGAGGGTCAAGTCTCGGTGAAGCTCGTCTCCGAGATCGGCGTGGGCACGGTTGCGGCGGGGGTTGCGAAGGCGCGCGCCGACCACGTCACCATCGCTGGGTTCGAGGGCGGCACCGGGGCCTCTCCCCTCACCTCAATCAAACATGCCGGCTCGCCCTGGGAAATTGGGCTGGCCGAAACTCACCAGACCTTGGTGCGCGAGCGGTTGCGCAGCCGCATCGTGGTGCAGGTCGACGGCGGCTTCCGTACCGGGCGCGACGTGGTGATCGGCGCGCTGTTGGGCGCCGATGAATTCGGCTTTGCCACCGCACCCCTCATCGCGGCGGGCTGTATCATGATGCGCAAGTGCCATCTCAATACCTGCCCGGTCGGCGTTGCCACGCAAGATCCCGTGCTGCGCAAGCGCTTTACCGGCCAGCCCGAGCACGTGATCAACTATTTTTTCGTTGTGGCCGAAGAAGTGCGCGAGATCATGGCCTCGCTCGGCTACCGCACGTTCAATGAGATGGTCGGCCAGACCCAGATGCTCGACCAGTCCACGCTGGTTGCGCACTGGAAGGCTAAGGGTCTCGACTTCTCCAAGTTGTTCGTCCGACAAAAAGAAGTGTCGGGCCAAAAGATCTATCACGCGGAAGCGCAGAACCATCATCTGGAGGCCGTGCTCGATCGCCGGCTGATCGACAACGCGCAGGCGGCGCTGGATCGCGGCGCGCCAGTGAAGATCGATATGGAGATCAACAACACCGACCGCAGCGCCGGGGCGATGCTGTCCGGGACGGTAGCCAGAATTTACGGCCATGCCGGCCTCCCGCACGATACCATCCAGGTGAGCTTCAAGGGCACCGCGGGCCAGGCGTTCGGCGCTTGGCTGGCGCGTGGCATCACGTTCGATCTTGAAGGCGAGGCTAACGATTACGTTGGCAAGGGATTGTCCGGCGGCCGCATCATTGTCAGGCCGCCGCACAATTCGGGTATCGTGCCGGAAGAATCCATTATCATTGGCAACACCGTGATGTACGGCGCGATCGAGGGCGAATGCTATTTCCGTGGCATCGCCGGCGAACGTTTCGCGGTGCGCAACTCCGGCGCGATTGCGGTGGTCGAGGGCGCCGGCGATCATTGCTGCGAATACATGACCGGTGGGATCGTGGTTGTGCTCGGTAAGACCGGACGCAATTTCGCGGCCGGCATGTCAGGCGGCGTCGCCTATGTGCTGGACGAGAGCGGCGAATTCCCCAGGCTCTGCAACATGGCCATGATCGAACTCGAGCCGGTGTTCTCGGAAGAAATGGTCAACGAGAATGCCTATCACGCGATGGGCGATCTCGAGGCTCACGGCCGGGTCGACGTGTTCGGTAATCTGCTGGAGTCTGATATCGAGCGGCTGCACATCCTGGTCACCCGCCACGCCAAGTTGACCGGCTCCAGGCGTGCCGCGGAAATTCTGGCAAACTGGAAACAGTGGCTGCCAAAATTCCGCAAGGTGATGCCGGTCGAATACCGCCGTGCGCTAAAGGAATTGAAGGCCAACGCCGACGCCGAGCCGAAGATCGCAATCGGGGCGTAGAGAAACAAACCTCATCCTTTGAGTCCGCGAAGCCGCTGTTCGCTTAGGATGAGGGAAGAGAAAATTCTAACGTCGTTCCAGCTGTGCGAAGCTGCGAATGACGAGCAAGTGTTCGGGGGCGCTGCGGCTTAATGGGCAAGATTACGGGATTTCTGGAGATCGAACGGCACGATCGCAAATACGCGCCGGTATCAGAGCGCATCAAGAACTATCGCGAGTTTGTCGTTCCCTTGAGCGAAAAGGAAACCCGCGATCAGGCCGCGCGTTGCATGAATTGCGGCATTCCCTATTGCCACGGCACCGGTTCGGTCGCGCCGGGCACACCGGGCTGTCCGGTCAACAACCAGATCCCCGATTTCAACGATCTGGTCTATCAGGACAACTGGGAAGAAGCATCGCGCAACCTGCACTCGACCAACAATTTCCCCGAAGTCACCGGGCGTATTTGTCCCGCGCCTTGCGAAGCTTCCTGCACGCTCAACATCGATGACAATCCCGTCACCATCAAGACGATCGAATGCGCAATCGCCGATCGCGCCTGGGATAACGGATGGGTCAAACCGGAAATACCGGCGCACAAGACCGGCAAGAAGATTGCGGTCGTCGGCTCTGGCCCGGCTGGGCTTGCCTGCGCGCAGCAACTCGCACGCGCCGGGCACGACGTGCATGTGTTCGAGAAATACGCCAAAGCCGGCGGCCTGCTGCGCTACGGAATTCCCGATTTCAAGATGGAGAAGCATGTCGTCGATCGTCGGGTGACGCAGATGGAAGCCGAGGGCGTGACGTTCCACTATGGCATCCATGTCGGCGCCGACGCGCGTGACATGCTGAACCAATATGACGCGCTGGCACTGACCGGCGGCGCGGAGGCCGCGCGCGACCTGCCGATTCCCGGCCGCGATCTCGACGGCATTCATTTCGCGATGGATTTCCTGCCGCAGCAGAACCGCCGCGTATCTAATGAACCGCTCGCCGGCGCCCCGGATATCCTCGCCAACGGCAAACATGTGGTGGTGATCGGCGGCGGCGATACGGGATCGGACTGCATCGGCACTTCGTTCCGGCAAGGCGCGCTCTCTGTTACGCAGCTCGAAATCATGCCGGCTCCGCCGGAGCATGAGGACAAGGGCCTGACCTGGCCGAATTGGCCTCTGAAAATGCGGACCTCGTCAAGTCAGGCTGAAGGCGCAAGGCGTGAATACGCTGTGCTGACGCAACGGTTCTCAGGCGAAAACGGCAAGGTCAAGAAGCTGCATTGCGTGCATGTTGACGAGAAGTTCAAGCCGGTTGCGGGAAGCGAATTCGAGATCGACGCGGAGCTGGTGCTGCTGGCAATGGGTTTCGTCCACCCGGTGCATGAGGGCCTGCTAAAGACGCTTGGGGTCGATCTCGATCCGCGCGGCAATGTGCGCGCCAACACATCGGACTATCAGACTTCGGTGCCGAATGTGTTCTCCGCCGGCGACATGCGCCGGGGCCAATCCCTCGTGGTCTGGGCGATCCGCGAAGGTCGCTTGTGCGCGCGAGCGATCGACCAGTTCTTGATGGGGGCGACGAACCTGCCGAGGTGAGAGCGCCGACAACGGCCTCAGTTCTGCATTCGCACGCCGAGCATCATCACCGTCGAGGCTGAACTCGCGCCGGCAATATTGGAGTTGAGGACATCGCGCCGCAGCGTGGCCTTGATCCAGAAACTTCGAGTCATCTTGTAGATCAAATCGCCCGCGACCGCGTAAGTGCGGTCGAACCGGTTGTCGCCTTGATACTGGTAGGTGCCGTAGGTGAATTTTCCAATCGCGGTAAGCCAGCGGCGAAAATCGTGGTCGACCTCGACGCTATAGATGTGCGTCAGCACGCCGGAAACCCCGGGGACCACGGTCTCGTCGATGGAGGTGGTGGAAGAGAATTTCGCCGTGGTCAGCGGCGTCGCCGTCCATACCAGTGAAGAAGCAACCAGCAGGCCCTGCAGCCGGTTCAGGCGAGGATCGACGTAGTCGCGCACGGCGTAACCGGCCGAGATTTCACCGGTCAGCAGCCGCGAGAACTCAAAGGACGAGCCGACCTTGGCATACCCGCCGGACGAATTGCGCTGGTAGCCATTGCGGTCGAACTGCAGATCATGCAAGCGGCTGTCGCCCTCGACTTCGCCGAACGGCTTGACGCCCGGCAACAAATCGTAGCTGACGCGGCCGACCCCACCGTACTGGTTGAAATTTCGATCGTCGTTGGTGGTCGATGTTCCATCTGTAAGTTTTGAATCGGTATAGGCGGTGCGGTCGATCGTGCCGCCAGCGGAAAGCTGCAGTCGGTTGAAAGTCTGGTCCGCGCCGAACGTGCCGCCGAGATTGCTGTAAACGGGATAGTTTGCCAGCCCGGCCTGGATGTTGGGGCTGCCGGGATTGTCGGTTGCGACACGCAACCTAAGCTGCGCCATTAAACGGGTATCGCTGCTGACATCGAGACGGCCGTCGATATGACCAGTGAAATCCGGCCGGTCGAGACTGGTCGGGGCCGAAGCAATGGTGCCGTTAGTGGACGGAAAGGTGTTGCCGTAACCCGTGAACGAACCTCTGAGATCGGCGACAACGGCGTGACGCTCCCAATCGGAGACTGCGAGAAGTTCCGGGGCCACTACGTAGAACGGCGATCCCTTTGCAAGGGTAATGCGAGCGGGATTGCTGTCATAGCCGCCACCCAGTTCGAGCGCCGACCTGATCAGGAAGCTGCCAGCGTAGTCGCCGACAGCGCCGAATGGATCGTCGTCGATTTTCAGCCTCTTGCGCGGCGGCTGTCCGATCACTGTGCCTGCCATTGCCGGGGCGATCGGCGGCGTGTGCGCGGCCTCCGACGTCGGCATCGAAAGCCGACCCGTCGGCATCGCAAGGACGGGCTTTCCGACACCGGCCAACAGTGTCGACTTGGCTTGGCCCGGGTACAATTTCTTGTTTTTGCGTGGGCGATTTAGCGAATCGAAGCCTGAGCCCGAAGCGCCGCTGGCGGCTGCTACATCAATCTGGCTGACACGCGAATTCGCGAGTGAACCCGCTTGACGGCGAACCCCGGGACCATTGAGCGGATCGCTCTTATCGGCGCGCCGGCGCAGTGGCGAATCGGACGGCCGCACGAACGCATCGCGCGTCGGACTGAACAGGTCAGGCGTAAGCGTTTGGGCGTGCAATGGACTCCGAGCGAGCAACATCAGCGCAAGGCACGGCAAAACCGCGCGTAAGGCGGTCACGCGCATGCGGCGGCCCGTTGCTGGACCCAACATCACGATTCAAATTACTCCAACAACTTCATAGGCTTGTCGGCCTGGTTCCGCGCCTCCGCGGCAAACGTGGGTTAATGGAGTTAAAACAATTATGGTTAATGAGCCGTTGAAGACCGCCTCTGCGCGTCGCGTCGCGAGAGGGGGCGTGCTAAGAGGGCTCGCGGCGCGAACGCATTGCCACCTCCCCTTCGGAATCTGAAATGGCTAATTCAAAACCGCTGATGGCAAAATCATCCGGGACAGCCGCGGATGCTGCTGTCCAATCGGCATTGCGCACGCTCGATGCGGGCATCAGCGGTGTCAGCGCGCTCACCGCCGCGCTTCAAGGCCCGCTCGGGGTCGCTTTTGCCGAGACAGTTGACATTATCCGCAATGCCAAAGGCCGCGTCATCGTCACCGGCCTGGGCAAGTCCGGGCATGTGGCGCGCAAGATCGCCGCGACGCTTGCTTCCACTGGTACGCCTGCCTTTTTTGTGCACGCCGCGGAGGCCGGGCACGGCGACCTCGGCATGATCACGCCGGACGATGTCATCATCGCGCTGTCGTGGTCCGGCGAGCAGCCGGAAATGAAAAACCTGGTCAACTATTCCAGCCGTTTCGCGATACCGATGATCGCGCTGACTTCAAGCGCAACGTCCTCGCTGGGCGAGGCGGCGCGCATCGTGCTCGAACTGCCGAAGGCGCGCGAGGCCTGTCCGCACAATCTGGCGCCGACGACCTCGTCGCTGATGCAGGCAGCGATCGGCGATGCGATCGCGATCGCGTTGCTCGAGGGCCGCGGCTTCACGGCGCTCGAGTTCGCGAATTTCCATCCCGGCGGCAAGTTGGGCGCGATGCTCAAATTCGTCCGGGACATCATGCACACGGGCGAGGCGATCCCGGTCAAGCCGCTCGGCACCCAAATGTCCGACGCGCTGGTGGAGATGTCGTCAAAAGGATTCGGCTGCGTCTGCATCGTCGACGCCGACGGCGATATCGCCGGCATCATCACCGATGGCGACCTGCGCCGTCACATGCGGCCCGACCTGATGACTGCACTGGTCGACGAGGTGATGACCAAAAATCCCCGGACGATTCCTCCGGGCATGCTCGCCACCGAAATGCTGGAGACACTCAACTCTTCCAAGCCTGCCGTGACCGTGCTGATTGTCGCCGAGGGCAAGAGGCCGGTTGGTATCGTTCACGTCCATGACGTGCTGCGCGCCGGAGTGGCGTAGCGTTCCTCCCAGCCGCCCTATTTCCATTCTTCCGAGTTCGATCACGTTGCCACAAGGCGGTTCGGCTAACTGCGGCGCATCGCAGGAAAACGCGCGGCTCCCTCCTCCAGCGGCAGAGCAAGCCCATTCGCGAAATATGAGACGGTGCGATAAAATCCGCAGAGCAGGATAATTTCAAAGATCTTCGCATCGTCATAATGCGCCGACATGGCCTTGAATTCCGCCTCGCTCAGCG
>NZ_DATEPI010000178.1:0-2379 GCF_035273305.1 Bradyrhizobium sp.
TGTTTCATTGGTTCATTGGTCCCTTTATTCGGGCGAGATTTGGTACACCGAACGCTATCTTTTATTCCTAACTGGCACATCAGTCTTTTCGTCGACAGCGCATTGCCATTGCCGCTAGACTTGTCAACCAATTCCGGCCAACAGAGCCGCGACAGAAAAAGACGGGAACGAGGGAGATCGAAATGAAGGGTCCAGGATCGGCTTCGCGCCTGGCGGCAGCTCTTCCGTTGGCGGCAGCTCTTCTGGCGACGCCAATCTCTGCTTCGTCCTCTCTCGCGCAGGATTATCCCTCAAGAGCGATCCGGATCGTCGTTCCCTTTGGCGCCGGAGGACCTGCCGATGTCGCAGCACGCCTGATCGGCAACATCTGGCAGGAGAAGTTCGGCCAGCCCGTCGTCGTTGAGAATCGCACCGGCGCCGGAGGCGTGATCGGCACGCTCGAGGCGGCGAAGTCGCCCCCCGATGGCTATACGCTGTTGTTGATGTCGAACACCCAGACCGCGAACGAGTCGCTGATATCGCAGCAGCAGCGCAAATACGAACTGATGCGCGATCTGCTGCCGATCGCGCCGATCAATTACTCCGATCTGGTCATCGTGGTGCATCCGAAGGTGCCGGCGAACACGCTGCAGGAGTTCATAGCGCTGGCCAAATCACAGCCCGGAAAACTGAATTACGCCTCGTCGGGCCAGGGCACGCCCTATCATATGGCCGGCGAATTATTCAAGTCGATGACCGGTATCGATGTCGTGCACGTTCCCTACCGCAACAGCGGCGAAGCGCGAACCGGCGTGATTAGCGGACAGGTGCAGATGATGATCGACGCGGTTCCTGCCATGGCGCCCAATGTCAGCGCCGGCCAGGTGCGGGCGCTCGCCACCACCGGCAAGGCGCGTTCCACCGTGCTGCCGGACGTACCCACTGCGAATGAAGCAGGCGTGCCCGGCTATGAGGCCACTATCTGGCTCGGATTGATGGCGCCCGCCGGGACGCCGAAACCCGTGATCGAGAAGCTGAACGCGGCCGTCAACGAGGTGGTCAAGCGGCCCGACATCGTCAAACTCTGGAAAGACCAGGGCGCCATTCCAATGTCCATGACGACAGAGGAATTCGACAAGTTCCTGCGCGGGGACATTGTGAAGTGGGGCAATGTCGTCAAAACATTCGCCGAGAAGCCGCAGTAGGATCGAACCAGGCTCGAGGTCCTTTCGATGCAAAGTGTTCGCTTTCGCCTCAACGGCGCGGAGACGGCCGTCGAGGCCGATCCGGATTCCTCGCTGCTTGCCGTCTTGCGCGGTCAGCTCGGGGTAAGCAGCCCGCATTTCGGTTGTGGCGCCAACGAATGCGGTGCTTGCAACGTGATCGTCGGCACGCATGCGGTCGCGGCCTGCGACACGCCGCTGTGGTCAGTGGCAGACAAGGACGTCACCACGGTCGAAGGACTCGGGACCGTCGAAAATCCGCATCCGCTGCAGAGCGCCTTCATCGCCGAGCAGGCGTTGCAGTGTGGCTATTGCGTATCGGGCATCCTGATGAGCGCCGCGGCGCTGTTGATGCGAAACCCGAGTCCCTCCGATGTGGATGTGAAAGCCGCGCTCGACCGCAATCTTTGCCGTTGCGGTTCGCATAACCGAATGGTCCGGGCAGTACTGCGCGCCGCCAGCCAGATGACAGCTCGATGACGCCGCCTGCATCGCCCGAGCGCAAATTGCCGGTCAGCCTCGCGGCCAATCCGCGACTGTCATCATGGGTCAAGGTCTCGCCTGACGGGCGGGTACTGGTATCTCCGGGGAAAGTGGAGATCGGGCAAGGTATCGTCACGGCGCTCGCCCAGATCGCGGCGGACGAGTTGGACGTCGCCATCGAGCGCGTTCAAATGGTTCGCGCGTCCACGGCTGCAAGTCCGAATGAGGGCGTCACCTCGGGAAGTCTTTCGGTGCAGCAATCGGGTCGCGCCATGCGGCAGGCCTGCGCGGAAATCCGGCAGATTTTTCTCGCCGCCGCATCCGATCGGCTAGGAGTGGACATCGATCAGTTCGAAATCAATGACGGCACAATCTTCGGGCCTGGAAATGTCAACACCAGCTATTGGGAGCTCGCCGAAGAAGTTTCGCTGGAGCGCGAAGCAACCGCGGGTGCCGCGCCAAAGTCAGCCACAAGACGGATGTTGGCAGGAAGCTCTGCTAAACGACTGGACATTCCCGACAAAGTGTTCGGCCATCCGCGGTTCATTCACGACCAAGTACTGCCGGGCGTGCTGCACGGGCGCGTATTGCGGTCGGAAATGGCGGGCGCGACGCTCGTAAACATTGCCGAACAGAAGGCGCGCGCCCTTCCCGGCGTGATCGATGTGATCCGAGACGGCAATTTCGTTGGCCT
>NZ_DATEPI010000179.1:0-7527 GCF_035273305.1 Bradyrhizobium sp.
GTGAATGACTTTCTTGAGTATATAGATGTCCGCGCCGGCCGGAACGAAATCAAAGAAATCACCAGCAGCCAGCTGACAGCGATCCGACAAACCGTGTCGTTCCAGGAAAGTCCCGGCAGTACCAATGACGTGTGGCATGTCGAACAGCGTGCCACGCAAATGAGAGTTTGCCAGCAGGATCGAACACAGCAAAGATCCCTGGCCGCCGGCGACGTCGATGATCGCAGAGGCGCCGCTGAAATCGTAGGCACCTACAATCGCGATATTTTCCGCCGCACTTCGGCTGGTCATCCCTTCGATAGCGAAGCGAGCACCGTCTGGATGGTCCGCATAATAGTCGAACGTCCTTGCTCCGAACACATGCTGGAAGCCGGACTCGCCAGTGCGCACGCTATGCAGCATGTCACCGACCGAGCGCCAAACCCACTGTTCACCCATCATGATGGCATAGGGCCGTAATGACCCTGGCTGGTCACTCCTCAACCATTCAGCAGCCGGTGAGAGTGCGAAGCGGCATCCTGTGTGTTCGGTAAAGATCCCGCGGCTGGCGAGCGCGCGAAGCACCCTATACAACGATGGTTCATGCGCCTCGGCGCGCTTGGCAAGAGCCAAGGTTGACTTGGGCCCGTCCTGCAACAGATCAGCAATGCCGAGCTTGGCTGCAACATAGATTGCCTGCGACAACCAGAAGCCGGAGATCGAACCGAGCATGTCCTGAGCAGATGAATGGTGCTGGGGCAGCGGGAACATGGTGTGGCTCGATCACTGGGTTGCTTTGAAGTCGATCGCCTTCGCTAAATCGAGCAGTCGGCGACGGTGTTCCTCCAGCAAAGCCGCGAATTCAGTTGCGGTGCTCGGACGCGCGGCCTGTCCCACGGCGGCGAGCCGTTCACCTATAGCTGGATCGCTTGCGACTGCGCTAACATCGTTTGCAATGCGGTCCCGCAACTTGTCTGGCATTCCGCGTTTACCAAAAAACCCTACCAAGCCGTCCATTCGGAGCTCAGGGAAACCCGCTTCGGTTACGGTCGGTACATCGGGAGCAAGCGGCACGCGATCGCTACTTGCAACGGCAAGGAGCCGCGCATTGCCTGACTGGACCTGCGGCATGATCACGCTCAGCGCGTGAACGAAGATGTCTATGCGGCCCTCATCGAGGTCCTGGAGAGCAGGAGCGAGCTCGCGATACGAAACAAAAGCGATGTCCAACTTCGAATTTTTGAAGAATCCCGCTACGACAAAGGGCGGAAGGCCAGGCGAACTGGACCAGTTCAGCTTCCCCGGTTGGTTATGCGCTGCTTCAACCAAACCGCCGAGCGAGCGGATCGAACTATTATGAGAGACCGCAATGGCAAGGACTACGTCAGAAGATGAGGCAATCGGTACTAGCTCGTGTATCGGATCATAGGACAGCTTCTGGTGCGTGATGGGATGGACCGTAACTACGCCCGAGATTGCATAAAGCAAAGTATGATCGTCATCAGAGCTGAGAAAACCGGAGACACCGATGACCCCATCGGCTCCCGGGCGATTTTCAACGATTACGGGCTGCTCCCAGAGTTGCGAAAGCCGCTGCGCAAACAGCCGGGCGCTGAAATCCGACGCGCTGCCAGCCGGGACGGGTGCAATCAGGCGCACGGTTCGATGGGGCCAGTCTGCCGTAATGCCAGCGCTGCTCCAGCAAACGATCGCGCTTACGATGAGACCGGCGCCGCTGAGCAAGAGGCGGCTCGAAATGTTCATGCTGTTCCTGTTCGTTGCTGGTGTTCAGCCGCGAACTTCGGTTTGCGGCGACCGGCTCCGGGACGGATATATTTTTCATTCGCAAATACCACTTGCGACATCAAATCGATGAAGAGTTCGCGTTGTGCCGGTTTGAGGCACGACAGCAGCTCTTGTTGAGCATCGAGCGCTCGCGGAAGCAGCCGTTTGCGGGTCTTTAGCCCAAGAGCGGTGCAGCGAAGCATCCATACCCGCCGGTCTGAGCCATCGGGCAGTCTTTCAACCAGGCCCTTCGCTTCGAGCTGGTCGACCAATCGACCCGTGTTGGTTTTATCGATGCTAACGATTTCGGCGAGCCGGCTTTGATCGATGTCGGGATGATTGTCGATGATTGTTAGAACCGCCCATTCCAACAAGGGCATGTCTTCGTCCTCGAAGGCCTCCGCCATAACAGCCGCAGAGATCATCTGCAGCCGGCGGATCAGGTACGCCGGTATCCGGCGGTAAGGCCGTGTTGTCGGCTCCTTTAAAACAGAGCCACGCGCCTTTTCAGTTTTCAAAACTTTTGCAACTGTCATAATTATTATTATCTTGAAAGTTACTATTCAGTCAAGCTGATTTAGCGACCGCCGCTGCCCGTGACGCCGGTCTCTTCAACTGGCTGGCCGCCAGCACCAAAAGGCTGATCCAGATGTTGCTTTGGCGGGCAAATGCGCCTAAAAGCCGCGCTTCAACGGAAAACAGCGATGGCCCACAATTTTGCGATCAACGACGACGTGCATCACCAGTTGCAGGGCCCGCAGGGCCGCGCCACGGTAAAAGAACGCAGCGTCTACACTGTCGTCACCTGCCTCCCGATCGAGGCGGACGGCCGGCCGCGTTATCGCATCAAGAGCAAGACCGAAAACGTCGAACGGGTCGTCACGGAGGAGCAGATCAGCCGGCTTGGTTGATCAGCAATCGTTTCGTTTCGCTGATCTCATCGACTCGCGTCGGACCTCCGATTTCGCTTGCTTTCTCCGGCGCAACCGCGTAGACGCCGCGCATTCGAATAGTCGATTTGCCTTGTTGATCGCGCCTTACCGGCTCTACTCCCCAGGACATCGCTGAAATCGGATCAAGCCCGCGCGGAGGTCGTGCGGGCGCATCGCGCATTTGCGCATCTTGGAGAAGTTACATGACAATCGGAACAGTGAAGTGGTTCAACGCGGCAAAAGGCTTCGGCTTCATTCAGCCTGATGACGGCGGCAATGACGTATTCGTTCACATCAGCGCGGTCGAGCGCGCCGGCCTGGGCTCGCTTGATGAAGGCCAGAAGGTTTCGTTCGAGGCCACGGTCGACAGCAAGCGCGGCAAAACCAGCGCGGAAAACCTTCGCAGCGTATAACAACGCTTTCGAGCGGACTGAGCGCCGGTCACGTGAAGAGAACGCGTCGGAACAAGAATCTAGAGCCCGATTCCGATTCAATCAGAAACGATCGGGCTTGAGGAGAACACGCGCAGCCGGCCCGAGATTTCCGCGGATGTACCGGGATTTCGGGATCGATCGCGCTAGCCGAACCAAGATAACGCCCGTCGGCAGGCAGCCGGCGGGCGTTATCATTGGAAGTAGGTCATGCAAGGCCGCCGGTTGGTCGCGGCGGAAACTGTAGGCCAGCACCAGAGCGCCTACTGCCCTGCCTTTTCATGGGCAGCCATGCCGACCGCCTTGTAGTCATAGGTGGGATAGAACTCGGTGCGATAGCTGCCCCAAGCCGTATTCTCCAGGATGCGGTTGACCTCTCGAAGGCGCGAGGCGGGAAAACGCAGCGTGACGACCTGCCCGATGCCCATCATCACATACCAGCTCACGACCTCGGTGCCGGGCGGCGGAAAGGCCTTGTAGTAGCCTTGCTTCTCAAGCTGCGCGTTGAGCTCGTTCAATGGGCGCGACTGGTCGTGCTTGAAGAATATCGTCAGGAGAACGGCATTGTCAGCGGTAGGCGCCGCGTTCTCGGTCGGGGTTGGGGCGGTCTGTGCCGCTGCTGGTGAGCCCAGTGCCAAGCCGGCCAACGCCGCGACCGCCACCAGTGCTCCGATCCTTCCACTCATTGCCCTCTCCTTTGTCATGCGCGCCAGGATTAGCTCTGCACGCCTGGATTTGCGGATAGTCACGCAAACTCTCACGCGGCAACCAGGTTCCTGAATTCCAGCTTTGTGACGTCAAATGTGAGCCATGTCACAGGCGTCGCTGCGCCTAGGCGGTATGGGTGCTGCGGGCTGGGCTCAGTGCGAGTATTGAGGACAGGAAAATGTCGACGCGGCGAATGGCCTATTGGTGGTTCAGGTTCGTGATCTCAGGACGATTTCTGGAGAAGTTCTTGCGATTGCGCAAGACGAACCGAGGCTAATCCGCGATGCTTTTACGTCTGGCCGATGAGCTTCCGGCAGAAAGCGGCGCCGCCGCTCACGACATCCCGTCCTTTCCATGCCAGATAGGTCAGCCGGCCTGAGAGCGAATCGTGGCTACGCAGACGTCGCGATCCCAACACGTGACCGACATTGTCGGGGAAGCGCGCAACTTCCTGTTCGACCAGAACGCCGATCGAATGCATCAGCTCGTTGAGCCGCAATCCCCATTCCGATTGTTCGAGCTGATCGATGCGGACCTGCAATGCATATTCGGTGTCGTAGATGTGCTTCAGAATTTCCTTCGAGACGAGGATCCGATTGCTTTTGAGTGCTATCCGCAGCGCCGAGCGATTGTCTTCCAGCCGGTCCAGCACCATGGAGACTGAGATTGCGTAAGGCGTCGCGGCGATATCGGCCGCGTTCTTGGTGCCGGCTTGCTTGGTAGCGAGCCGGATCAATTGCCACGAAGTCTTGAGCCGCTTGGCCACGAGCGTTAGCGCAAACGGAAGCAATTGCGCATGGGTTTTGCTGAAGCCGTCCAGCAGCGCCGATATCTTGGCGACGCTCCCATCATCGAAGTTATCGATACTGGCCGGCAATGCGCCACCGAGCTTCGCCAGCGCACCGTGTTCGCGCAACACCAAAACCATTTTGGTGAGATCAGTATAGGCCGCACGGGAGGCCGTGTACGTAGCGAGTTTCCTGCGGGTCTGATCGGCGCTCTCGGCCGAGCCAAGCGTGCTTTCGAGATATTTGGCAACCTTGGTCTGGAACGCGCTGGCAACCTTCTGCGCTTCGCGCGGATGATTGGCCAGGATCAACTCATCTATCTTCTTGACGTAGTCGCGCGCCATCGTCGGCAACAGATCGCGGCTGATCCACTCCCAGATCGCAGCCAACGAACCGCGCTGTATCCGCCCGAAATTGGTATGCTCGGGAGCGCCGTCCACAAGGAACGGCTCCAGTGGCGCAAAGAAATACCGCGACGGATTGTTGACGCGATCCTGCGTCGATCCATCCTTGCGGAATTCAGCTCTCAAGGTCGCGAGTATTTCCGCCGTACCGGGCAACTCGCCTTCGCACATCTCCAGCCGTTCGAGTTCAGCCAGAAGACTGCTCCTCGTGAGCGGCGTCAGCCGCTGCAGAAATTCCTGGATCCTGTCCGCCAGCATCATCGCAAACCGGTTTTCCGCGACCGGTCCAACCCACGTTGCGGATGACCTCAGACGCGTGAAGGCGCTGGCCCTAGAATCACAAAAAACAGTTGGCGCCGTATTAAGATGGAGGTGCAGATGCCGTCGAACTACGCAGAGGCGCAGAAGCAACTGGCGGAACTTGCTGCCCCGTAAAACTACGGGTTTTGCGCGCAAGGGGAGATTTGACACGCGTTTGCGGGCCAATCAGGCGTGAGTTATCGATGCGCAGCGATGGTCTTGCTGGCTGTCTTGGCGTGACACACCCCGTAGTCTTACTGGGCTAAAAATTAACCCTCAACGAGAGTAGGGCCGTTAAACAAATTGCATGGGACATCAAGAAGACCGAATCAGCGATTCGCCTTTCTCGACTTGGATCGATAGCAACGAGCCAACCCACAACGACCTTGAAAACATCCGAGCGGCCGCTGCCTCGCGCGCGAGGGAAGAAGCCGGCGCCGCCATTGCCCGCCAGCTAAACGGGCCACTGACGGCGCTGCTGCTCTATATGGGCGAGATCAAGCAACACAGCCATCAACTCGCGCACGCCGGGGAGAACCGCGTCTATCTGCAGCAGGTGGTCGAAAACGCGCTGCAGCAGACGGAGCACGTCTGCGCAATGATCAAGCAGTTGGCCGAAAGCCACGAGGAGGCGGCAACGCAATCCGGCTGTGACGTTGCATGGAACAAGCGGCTCGCGCGCGGCAAGGACGTTGCCCGAACAAACGCGGTGATGCTCTCATCGGGGGCCGATCAGAAGCCGTTGACCAGGCGCGAGCGGGAAGTTCTCAGCCTGATCAGCGAAGGATACTCCAACAAGGAGGGCGCGTTGCGGATGAACATCAGCCCGCGGACGTTCGAGAGTCACCGCGCCGAGGCGATGCGAAAGCTTGGGGCGCGAAATACCGCAGACCTCGTCCGCCTGGCGTTGCTGTATCCCACGGTATAGAGCCTGATCGGTTCTGATTGAGTCAGACTCGGGCGCGTATTTTTCTGACCTGTTGTCTTCACGAGAACCGGCACCCACTTCGCTCGAAAACGCCATGGCCCAATCGCGCATCGGACGCGCGAGTCGATCAGAGCGAATTTCAAATTACAAAGTGCAGGGTAGTCCGGCGATGTCGCCTGGTCGCCGCCATCAGCGGTAATCTTCCGCGAATACATGAACAGCCGGAGCTGGCCGCGACACGTCGGGCTTGGGTGCGCAGGGAATGATGGTAATGGCCCAGCGCTGCGGAGCGATCGACTGTGTTTCAAGAACTGATCGAACATGGCCTGTGATGACAGATCCGTCCGACCAGACCGTCGCGGTTCGGCCGTTGAACTGCGCGATGCGAAAACGCCGGACTTCTTTCCGGTCAGCCGTTTCGAACGTAAACATGAAGTGTCTCTCCTCTGCCTACGCAACTATCGCTGCTTAAGATTATTCATCTATGAAACTGCAAACCGTAGAAGTACGAACCTGCTGCAGCCTGATCGTTCTGATTGAAGTGGATGGGCTCTAGCTTGTTTTTCTGACGCGTTTTTCTTCACGCGAACCGGCGCCCACTTCGCTCAAAAACGCTCTCGGATTACCTGTGGTCGCAAATTTTCAAGCAGCACTACGCACGCGCGTTCCGTGTGCGAGCGTGCGGAGGACGCAAGGCCAGCGCTAATCGCTTATTCCGGAAACACCGCTTCCATCTTGGTCTTCAGCGTGGCCGCATTGAACGGCTTGACGATATAGTTGCTGACGCCCGCCTTCTTGGCGGCAATCACGTTCTCGGTTTTCGATTCGGCCGTGATCATGATGAAGGGCGTCTGCGAAAGATCGGGGCTCGCTCGCACTTCCCTGAGCAAATCATATCCGGTCATCGGCTCCATGTTCCAGTCGGAAATCACCAGACCGTATTTCTTGCTCTGCATTTTAGCGAGCGCAGCCGATCCATCACTGGCATCGTCGACATTCTCGAAGCCGATCTGCTTCAGAAGATTGCGGATGATCCTGATCATGGTGCCGTAGTCATCGACCACCAGGATCGGCATCGATAAATCAAAGGCCATCTCTAACTCCGCAGGTTCAGCGCCGCACTTGGACGAGACATTCAATGCGTGAAACGGGTCGACGCTTTTGTTGAACTTGCACTCGTCAGCAGCGGGAGAACTATCAGCGCTGATTGAACAGCGCGTTAATTTCGCACCAAAATAGAATCCGGCTGCGCGTATCCGTAGTTCTACGGGG
>NZ_DATEPI010000180.1:0-12614 GCF_035273305.1 Bradyrhizobium sp.
TGCGAGGCAGTCGCCTCCGGCGCTTCGCTGAGCGCCTTGGCTCGTCCTAGCAGGCGATCGACTTCCGCGATCGACAATACTTTTGGCAAGCCGCGCCCGCGCTTCGGTCCGGAAAGAACCGCGGCCGGATCATCACTGCGAATTCGCTCGTTCAGGAGGAAACGAA
Organism: Bradyrhizobium sp.; assembly: GCF_035273305.1. Classification (GTDB taxonomy): domain Bacteria; phylum Pseudomonadota; class Alphaproteobacteria; order Rhizobiales; family Xanthobacteraceae; genus Bradyrhizobium. Next base: position 167 of record NZ_DATEPI010000180.1, read on the forward strand.
ACAAGTGCCGCATCGCCGACAGCCGGCGCGCGACGCTCGACGACTTGAAGCCCCGCGCATCCAGATCGCCGAGATAATCGCGCAGTCCTTGCGTTTCGGTGCTGGCAAAGCTCTGGCCTTTGCGCGCCAAGAACTCCGAAAAATCGCTCAGGTCGCGGCGGTAGGCGTCGAGCGTATTGTCGCCGGCGCCCTGTTCGGCGGCGAGCATGTCCAGGAACAGGTTCAAGAGTTTGGCGTCTGAGACCGTTGGGCGCATGAGCCAACCCTAGCGCTTATCTCTTGAGGAACCTGTCTGCCGGAATCGTGACGGACATTTCTCGCGGCTTCGGATTGACGAAATTCGCCAGCGCGAAAATCACGCCATAAACGATTCCGGCGATCACCGCGAGCACCATGAGAAACCGGAACAGGCTGGGCATGAGCGCGCCTCAGGCGGCGTTAACTATTGAGATCGTCGGGAATTGTCGCGTGAGTACCAACATGTTCGACCCGCCCTTGCAAGAGTCTCTGGCAAGGGCGTCGGTGAGGGTAGTATAGGTGAACGGATGCCGCGCAAGCGGTTAATTGAGCAGAGTCGATGCCTGAGACCGTCTCGCCGGCGAGCCCCGCATCTCCCGAAGCCGAAATCACGGCGGCGTTGGGGACGCGCTCGGTCGTGCTGATTGGAATGATGGGGGCAGGCAAGTCCACGATCGGACGGCGGCTATCGGCGCGGCTTCGGCTTCCGTTTCTCGACGCTGATACCGAAATCGAGGCAGCGGCCAGCATGTCGATTCCGGACATATTCGAGACCCACGGCGAACCCCATTTCCGGAATGGCGAGGCGCGGGTGATCGCGCGCCTGCTCGACAGCGGTCCTGCCGTCCTGGCCACCGGCGGAGGCGCCTTCATGCGGGAAGATACCCGCAACCGCATCGGTAGCAAGGCGGTGTCGATCTGGTTGAAGGCCGATCTCGATATCATCATGAAGCGAGTGAAGCGCCGTGCCGATCGGCCATTGCTGCAGACCGCCGATCCTGCTGCTACGGTGGGGCGGCTGATCAGCGAACGCGAACCGGTCTATAAGAGCGCGGATATCACAATACTATCGCGCGACGTGCCGCATGAAAAAATTGTTGATGAATGTATCGATGCTCTACACGGCTGGGTCTGCGGCGGCGCTGGGAAACTCGCATCCAACACCTTGAGCCACACCCGATGACGAGCCATCCCTGATGACCGCGCCGTTAAAACACTCCGATCTGGTCACCGTGGACGTCGCGCTCGGCGATCGGGCCTATGACATCGTGATCGGCCGCGACGTGTTGCCGTCGCTCGGCGCGCGGATCGCCGCTTTGCGGCCCGGCGCTCGCGCCGCCATTGTCACCGATCACAATGTCGCAAAATACTGGCTGGAAAAAGCGTGTGTGTCGCTGTCGCAGGCCGGTGTGGAGGCGTCGCACATCATTGTCGAGGAGGGCGAGGGCTCGAAAACCTACGCCGGCCTCGAGCGGGTCAGCGAGCAATTGATATCGGCAAAAATCGAGCGCAACGATCTGGTGGTCGCGCTTGGCGGGGGGGTCGTCGGCGATCTCGCCGGGTTTGCCGCGGCAATCCTGCGTCGCGGCGTCGATTTCGTGCAAGTGCCGACTTCGCTACTGGCGCAGGTCGACTCGTCTGTCGGCGGCAAGACCGGAATCAATTCTCCGCAAGGAAAAAATCTGCTGGGCGCGTTTCACCAGCCGGTGCTGGTGATCGCCGATACCGCGGTGCTGGATACGTTGTCGCCGCGCCAGTTCCGCGCCGGCTATGCTGAAGTCGCAAAATACGGCTTGCTCGGGGATGAAGCGTTCTTCACCTGGCTTGAATCCAACTATGCGGACATTTTTGCCGGCGGGCCTGCGCGCGAACATGCCGTTGCCACTTCCTGTCGCGCCAAGGCGGCGATTGTGGCGCGCGACGAACGTGAAACCGGCGAGCGCGCATTGCTGAATCTCGGCCACACTTTCGGGCATGCGCTGGAGGCCGCGACGGGCTTCTCCGACCGGCTGTTTCACGGCGAAGGCGTTGCTATCGGCATGGTGCTGGCCGCCGAATTTTCCGCCGAACTCGGGATGATCGGGCAATCCGAGGCGATACGCGTCAAAACTCACCTTGCCGAAGTGGGGCTGCCGACCCATCTGCAGGATATCGCGGGATTCGCGCAGGAAGGACTGGCGGACGCCGACGCGCTGATGACGCTGATGGCGCAGGACAAGAAGGTGAGGCGCGGCCGGCTCACTTTTATCCTTCTAAGCGCTATAGGCCGCGCCGTGATCGCTCCCGACGTCGAACCGTCGCTGGTTCGCGATTTTCTGAAAGCAAAGCTGCGAAGAACAAAGTGATCTTCACGCCATGGACTGGCTTGCATTCTCGATCGTCATCCTCTGTCTCTTTATCTCCGCCTTCTTTTCGGCGAGCGAGACCGCGCTGACCGGAGCATCGCGCGGCAGCATGCTGCGGCTTTCGAAGCAGGGTAATCGCGACGCACTCGTGGTCTCGAGCCTGTTCGGGATGCGAGAGCGCATGATCGGCGCGCTGCTGCTCGGCAACAACATCTCCAACATCGGCGCATCAGCTCTCGCGACCGGCATCTTCACCGCATGGTTCGGCGAGGTGGGCGTGCTCTATGCGACCGGCGTGATGACGGTGCTTGTGGTGATTTTTGCCGAGGTGCTGCCGAAGACCATCGCCATCAATGCGCCGGACCGGGTATCGCTGCTGGTGGCCCGCCCGATGAAGGTGATGGTTTACTTGCTGGGGCCGCTGCTCACGATAATCGAAGTGTTTGTCCGTGCGCTGATGGCCGTTCTGGGCATCAAGATCGGCGCCAATCAGCCTATTCTGTCCCCAACCGAGCGTCTTCGCGGCGCGGTCGACTTGCTGCATCACGAGGGCAAGGTCGAAAAGCAGGACCGCGATATGTTCGGCGGATTGTTGGATCTCCGTGAGCTTCAGGTTTCGGATGTGATGGTTCATCGCACCGAGATGGTGATGATCAACGCCGACCTGCCGCCTGAGGAATTGGTGCGCGAGGTGCTGGCTACCGAATACACAAGAATTCCGTTGTGGCGCGAGAAGCCGGAAAACATCATCGGCGTTCTCCACGCCAAGGATCTGTTGCGCGCAATTCGGGCCTCGGAGGGCGATTCATCGAAGATCGATGTCTCGACCATCGCATTGCCGCCATGGTTCGTGCCGGAGATGCGTTCAGTGTCGGAACAATTAAAGGCGTTCCGCCGGCGCAAGACGCACTTCGCACTGGTGGTTGATGAATACGGCGAAGTCGAAGGCATGGTGACGCTGGAGGATATCCTTGAGGAGATCGTCGGCGACATTTCCGACGAACACGATGTCGTGGTGGCGGGCGTACGCGCACAGCCGGACGGTTCGGTGGTGGTGGATGGTTCGGTGCCGATCCGCGATCTCAACCGTGCGATGGATTGGAATCTCCCTGACGAAGAGGCGACCACGATCGCTGGCCTTGTTATTCATGAGGCCCGATCGATCCCCGAACGCGGCCAGAGCTTCACCTTTCACGGTTTCCGTTTTCGGGTCCTGCGCCGCGAGCGCAACCGCATTACCGCGCTGCGGATCGTGGCCGTGCCCCGCGAATCCGAGATCGAGGAGAAGAAGCCGAGGCGGGCGGGGACCTCCTTCTAAGGCAAATTCGAACAAACAGTGGCACCGCTCGCTTGCCGGGGAGAGGAGCGCTTACCCGGGTTCGCCGGGGGCGTGGGCCTTGATCGCCAGCGCGTGAACGGATCCCGCGAGTTCCCCCGCCAGCGCCGCATTAATCATACGATGACGCTCCACGCGGCTCTTCCCTTTGAAGGCCGGCGACACAATATAAACGCTGAAGTGCGTCTCGCCGCCCGGCCTGTGCCCGGCATGGCCCTCATGCAGATGTGATTCGTCCGTGACGTCGAGGCTCTCCGGAGTGAAAGCTTCGCGCAACTTGTTTGTGATAGTTTCCTTGGTACTCATGGCGGCGCCGATGCTTGTTTTTCGTCAATGTCACATCGAGGGAGAAGTATTCGCAATGTCAAGACTTGAAGCTTTTCGCATTGCGTTGTCATAGTCAGCCATGCCGATTGATTCATCCAAATTCTTCGACTCCATTCGCATCAAGCCCAACAAGCTGAGTGCGAAGCAGCAGGCTCAGGCGCGGGAAGCCGCCGTCATGTGCGAATGGCCGGAGTGCAAAAACAAGGCGCCCCATCGCGCGCCAAAGGGCCGCGCCAACGACAAGGAATATTGGCACTTCTGTCTCAACCATGTTCGCGAATACAACCAGTCGTACAATTTTTTCCAGGGCATGAACGCCGACGCTGTGGCGCGTTATCAAAAGGATGCGCTGACCGGTCATCGTCCGACCTGGAAAATGGGCGCCAACACCAGTTCGAAAAAAGGGAAGGGCAATCCCGAGGCGGAACTGGAAGGAGCGGCTGATCCGTTCAACATGTTCAGCGAGCTTAACGGCCGCGGCCGCTGGCGACCGGGGCCGGGAGCCGGCGCTGAACCGAAATCCGAAACCCGAAAAGTGTTCAACGCAGAGCGCAAGGCGCTGCAGGTGATGGGGCTCGGCACCGACGCCACGCTCGAAACCGTCAAGGCGAAATATAAGGCGCTGGTGAAGCAGCACCATCCCGACGCCAATGGCGGTGACCGCTCCACGGAAGATCGTTTAATCGAGATCATCAAAGCCTATAACTATCTCAAGACGGTGGTGCGCGCCGGCTGATCGCCACGTTGCTTGTCGGGCGCGGCGCATCTATCGCAAATCATTTCGGCTCCAGGACGCGGCCGCCGTGGCGACGGCGAATGGTCCAGGTGGCGAGCGCGACGATCACCGCGCCGCCGAGCACCGACACTATCCAGTAATGCTTGGCGAAGCCGCCGTGGTGCGACATCTCGGCATATTGTCGGAAGGCGGATACCGCGAGCACCCCGGGCAAAACATGCGCCGGCGCCCATAGCAGGATCGCCGGAACGTTGACGATGTAGAAGCGCGCAGGCCTCATGCCCAGCGCGCCTGCCGTGATCGGCACGAATGCCCTGATCGGCGGCACGAAGCGGGCAAAGAACACGGCCAGCGCACCCCAGCGATGAAAGAAAGCCTCGCTCTGCGCGACCACCCGAGGATAATGGGTCATCGGCCAGGTACTGAGGATCTCGCGCTGGCTGCGATGCCCGATCCAGAACGCCGATCCATCGCCGAGCAACGCGCCTGCAATGGCCGCCGCTAGCACCCATTCGAGCCGCAGCTCCCCGCCAGGCACCAGCGCGCTCAATGCAAGAATGATCGTGGAACCGGGAATGACCGATCCCACCACCGGAACGGCCTCGAGCAGGGCAGCAAGAAACAGCGTCAGATAGGCCAGCCATGCATTGGTCGAGACGAATGCAATCAATGGATCGAGGAAGGAAGCCACAAAAATCCTGTTCTTGCATTGTCGGAGCGGAGTGCAGAACTAACATAACTGACTATCCGGGTCGAAAAGTGCCATCGACCATCCTCGGCTGGCGAACGAGACGGACGAAAGGATGGCTTGATTCGCAGAGCAGGCTTCCGAAAACCGTGGCCGGTACCTATCTCGATGATAACGCAATGGAACTTTGATCGAGCCGCGGGCTTCTGCCAGCGGTTGCTCTCTGATACGTTGCGATTAGCACCCATCCGCAGCCACACCGCAAAATTGGTTCCGGGAGCGCCCGGGATCTCGGAGGATTGATGACGACCGCCGCCATGACAAAAGTGCAGGAACCGGCCGGATTGCCCGATATGAAGGTGTCGGTCCGGCAGGTATTCGGCATCGACAGCGATCTCGAGGTGCCTGCGTATTCCGAAGTCGATCCTCACGTTCCGGATATCGATTCGGATTATCGCTTCGATCGCGCCACCACGCTCGCCATTCTCGCCGGCTTCGCCAAGAACCGTCGCGTCATGGTGACGGGCTATCACGGCACCGGCAAGTCCACGCACATCGAGCAGGTTGCGGCGCGGCTCAACTGGCCCTGCGTGCGGGTCAATCTCGATAGCCACATCAGCCGCATCGATCTGGTCGGCAAGGATTCCATCGTCGTCAAGGACGGCAAGCAGGTCACCGAATTTCGTGATGGCATTCTGCCATGGGCCCTGCAGCACAACATCGCACTCGTGTTCGACGAGTACGACGCTGGCCGCCCCGACGTGATGTTCGTCATTCAGCGTGTGCTGGAAGTTTCCGGCCGACTGACGCTGCTGGACCAGAACAAGGTGATCAAGCCGCATCCGGCGTTCCGGCTGTTTTCGACCGCGAACACGGTCGGGCTCGGCGATACCTCCGGCCTCTATCACGGCACCCAGCAGATCAACCAGGGCCAGATGGACCGCTGGTCGATTGTCACTACGCTGAACTATCTGGCCCATGACGAGGAAGTCGAGATCGTGCTGGCCAAGGCGCACCATTACCGCACCACGGAGGGACGCGACACCGTCAACAAGATGGTTCGCCTCGCCGATCTTACCCGCAACGCGTTCGCAAATGGCGATCTGTCGACCGTGATGAGCCCGCGCACCGTGATTACCTGGGCCGAAAACGCCGAGATCTTCGGCGACCTCGGCTTTGCGTTCCGCGTCACCTTCCTCAACAAGTGCGATGAGCTTGAACGGCCGTTGGTGGCTGAGTTCTATCAGCGTTGCTTTAACGCGGAGCTCGCCGAGTCCTCCGTGAACGTCGCGATGAGCTGAGCGATGGCGGCGATCTCCGTCGAGCGCACGATTGGCAAGACCAAACGCGCGGTCCTTGGGGGACTGATCGGCTACAACACCGAGAAGATGGGCCGGCAGAAATATCGGCGATTCGCCGTCTCGCTGCGAGATGATGACGAAATCGTCGGCGGGATTGTCGGCGAGGTCTGGATGACCGTGCTGTTCATCCAGCTGTTCTGGATGGATGCGGCTTTTCGCGGCAAGGGCCACGGGCGCGCGCTGATCGAGAAGATCGAGCAGGAGGCACGACAATTTGGCGCCGTCCGATCCTATGTCGATACCATGAGCGTCCAGGCGCCGGCGTTTTACAGTGCGTGCGGGTATAAAGCGTTCGGCGAACTCGATGGCTACCCTAATGGCGTGACGCGGCACTGGTTTACCAAAGCGCTGTAAGGACTGGGATGACCACCAACTCAAAGTTTCGGACGGGTTCAAAGGAAGCCCCCACCGAGCCGTTCAAGCGCGCGGTGACGGCCTGCCTGCGTGCGATCGCGCGAAAGCCGGAGCTTGAAGTGACGTTCGCGGCCGAGCGGCCGGGATTGTCGCCGGGCAAGGCGCGGTTGCCGGAGCCCGCTCGCAAGATGACGCGGCGCGATGCCGCGATCGTGCGCGGTCATGCCGATTCGATCGCGCTGAAACTTGCTTGTCATGATCCGAAAGTGCACCGCAAGCTGATGCCGGGAAATCCGCAGGCGCGCGGCGTATTCGAAGCCGTCGAGCAGGCGCGGGTCGAGGCGCTCGGCTCGCGGCGGATGGCGGGCGTTGCCAAAAATCTCACCGCGATGCTCGACGATCATTTTCATCGCGGCAAGTTCGACGAAATCACGGATCGCGCCGACGCACCGCTGTCCGATGCGCTGGCGATGCTCGTGCGCGAGCGCCTGACAGGACTGGCGCCGCCTGCGGCCGCCCGCAAGATGGTCGATCTGTGGCGGCCGGTTTTGGAAGACAAGATTGGCGCGCGGCTCGACCGGCTCGATCGGCTCGCCGACAATCAGGCGAAATTCGGAGACGCGGTCCACGACCTTCTGTCCGCGCTCGAACTTGGCGATGACCGCAATGCGGAGTCTGACGAGGACGAGAACCAGGATAACAATCCCGATGGCGAGAACGACCAGTCCGGTGCCGAAGGATCGCCCGACAGCGACGCTGCGCAGGAGATGAGCGCCGATCAGGCGCAAGCCTCGACCGACGAGATGTCGGAGAGCGCGATGGAAAGCGCGCAAGCCTCGACAAGTGACACTTTCGATGACGGCGAACTCGGCGATGACGAGACGCCGGGAGAAGCGACGCGACCGAACGCGCGCGGTGCCAACGAGCCTCGCGGGCCGGAATATCACGCCTTCGCGCCGAAATTCGACGAGGTGATCGCCGCTGAAGACCTCTGTGATCATGACGAGCTGGAACGGTTGCGGAGCTACCTGGACAAGCAGCTCGCGCATCTGCAGGGCATCGTGGCGCGGCTTGCCAATCGGCTGCAGCGACGGTTGATGGCGCAGCAAAACCGCGCCTGGGAGTTTGATCTCGAGGAGGGCATCCTCGATCCCGCCCGCCTGTCGCGCGTGGTGACCGATCCCTATCACCCGCTTTCGTTCATGCACGAAAAGGAAGCGACTTTCCGCGACACGGTCGTGACGCTGTTGCTCGACAATTCCGGTTCGATGCGCGGTCGCCCGATCACGGTTGCGGCGACCTGCGCGGATATTCTGGCGCGGACGCTGGAGCGTTGCGGCGTCAAGGTCGAGATTCTCGGCTTTACCACGCGGGCGTGGAAGGGCGGGCAGTCGCGCGAGGCGTGGCTTGCCGCGGGCAAGCCCGCCAATCCAGGCCGGCTGAATGACCTGCGGCATATCATTTATAAATCCGCCGACGCGCCGTGGCGTCGGGCGCGCAAGAATCTCGGGCTGATGATGCGCGAGGGCCTGCTCAAGGAAAACATCGATGGCGAGGCGCTGGATTGGGCGCACAAGCGGCTGTTGGGCCGCTCCGAGCAGCGCAAGATCCTGATGATGATTTCCGACGGTGCGCCGGTCGACGACTCCACGCTGTCGGTCAATGCCGGTAACTACCTGGAGCGCCACCTGCGCCACATCATCGAGGAAATCGAGACCCGCTCGCCGGTCGAGCTGATTGCGATCGGCATCGGTCACGATGTCACCCGTTACTATCGTCGCGCGGTCACCATCGTCGATGCCGAGGAACTCGGCGGCGCCATCACCGAAAAACTCGCCGAGCTGTTCAGCGAGACCCATGGCGTTCCGCCTCCCCCCAGCGGGCAGCGGCGCCGATTGCATTCCTGAAAGCATGGGCGAGACCGTCAGTCGCCGCCACTTCCTGAAATCCACGGCGGCGGGGCTTTCGTTCGCAGCGCTGCCCGATCTGGCAAGTGCGCAGTTCGCAACGAAGCCGTCGCGCAGACCGCTTGCGGCGGACGAATATTCCGCGGCCAGGCCGGTTTCGATCGAAGTCAACGCGCGGCCGGTGCCTTCGTTCGATACAAGTGACCCGCAGCGAGTTCGCTTCGGCAAACTTGAATACCGCAGCGGGCTGGTGCTGACCTCCTCCTTTCGCGGTTTCGGCGGGCTGTCCGGGTTGCGGCTCGACCCAAAAGGCGAGCGCTTCATTGCCATCAGCGACAAGGGAATGTGGTTCACCGGGCGCATTCGCTATCGCGGCCGTGACATGATCGGACTGGACGATGTCGAGGCCGCGCCGATGCTGGGTCCCGACGGCCGCCCGATCACCGCGCGCGGCTGGTTCGATTCGGAATCAATCGCGCTCGATGGTTCGCTGGTGTACATCGGGCTTGAGCGGGTCAACCAGCTCCTGCGTTTCGATTTCAGCAAAGGCTTCACCCGCGCGCGCGGCGAGGTGGTGCCGCTACCGCCCGCCGCCAGGAGATTGCCGTACAACAAAGGGCTGGAGGCACTGGTAATGGTGCCGAAGGGGCTGCCGCTCGCGGGCACGCTGATCGCCATTTCCGAGCGCGGCCTCGATGCGGACGGAAACCTGATCGCGTTTCTGATCGGTGGCCCCAATCCCGGGCAATTCAGCGTTCGCCGAACGAACAATTTCGACGTCAGCGACGCGGTGCTGCTGCGCTCGGGCGAGCTATTGGTGCTGGAGCGGAAATTTTCGCTGCTGGAAGGCGTCGGCATCCGCATCCGGCAGATCCCGCTGGCCTCGCTCGCCCCCGGCGCGGTTGTCGATGGTCCCGCGATCTTCGGGGCGGATCTCGGCGAGGAGATCGACAACATGGAAGGCATCGACGCCCACATCACGGGCGATGGCGAGACCATGCTGACCATGGTTTCGGACGATAATTTCTCGATGATCCAGCGCACGCTATTGCTGCAATTCGCGTTGGTGGAGTGAGCCTGTCGCTTTCGCCTTTCGCCAGCTCACTACGCAAGTCTGCCAAGCGCCGGCGAGCCGTGCACCGGAGCTGGTAATCTCGGTCGGGCGATTTACATTGCGGAATAACCCGCCCTCTTCAAAGTCCCGGAACATGCCATGAGCACGCTCTTCACTCCGATCAAGCTGCGCGATCTTGCGCTTCGCAATCGCCTCATGGTGGCGCCGATGTGCCAGTATTCGGCTGACAATGGCGAGGCCAATGACTGGCATTTCACCCACATCAATTCGCTGGCGCTCTCGGGCGCGGCGATGTTCTGCATCGAGGCCACGGCCGTGGAAGCGATCGGCCGGATCACGCCGGGCTGCCTCGGTCTGTGGAACGACGCCACCGAGGCCGCGCTGCGCCCGATCATTGCCTCGGTGCGCAAGCATTCGAAAATCGCGGTCGCGATGCAGCTCGCCCATGCCGGCCGCAAGGGGTCGAGCCACGTGCCGTGGGATGGCGGCCAGTTGATCCCGATGTCCGAAGGAGGCTGGCAGGCGGAGGGTCCGTCCGCGGTGCCGCACAAGGAAGGCGAAGTGCCGCCGCGGGCACTCGATGCGGCCGGGCTGGCGCGGGTGCGCGACGCTTTTGTCGCCACAGCAAAACGCGCCGAACGGCTCGGGCTGGACGCGCTCGAGCTGCATTGCGCGCACGGTTATCTCCTGCATCAATTCCTGTCGCCGATCTCGAACCAGCGTACCGACCAGTATGGCGGCTCGTTGCAAGATCGCATGCGCTATCCGCTGGAGGTGTTCGATGCCATCCGCGCGGTTTTCCCCGAACACAAGCCCGTCGGCATCAAGGTGTCGGCGACCGACTGGGTCGCGGGCGGCTGGGACCTGCCGCAGACCATTGAATTCGCGGGCGAGCTGAAAAGGCGCGGGGTTGACTGGATCGATGTGTCCTCCGGCGGCGTGTCGCCGCAGCAGAAAATTCCGCTCGGCCCCGGCTATCAGGTGCCGCTGGCTCAGGCGATCAAGCAAGCCACCGGCGTTACCACAATGGCGGTCGGCCTGATCACCGAACCGAAGCAGGCTGAAGAGATCGTCGCCTCCGGCAAAGCCGACATGATCGCGCTGGCCCGCGCCATGCTTTACGATCCGCGCTGGGCGTGGCACGCCGCGGCCGAACTCGGCGGCCAAGTCGAGGCGCCGCCGCAATATTGGCGCTCGCAGCCGTCGACTCATAAGGCGCTGTTCGGCGCCACCAGTTTCGGGGCGCGCTGACGGTCGCTGCCTCGGTTGAAGCAGAACACACCGGCGCATTTTCATCGCCCGCTTCGTCATCCCTCGAGATGGCGTTTCGCGCACGATGATTTTCTCAGATGCCTCATTTCTTGCTCATCTGGGCCAGTGCATGCATCGCGGCGACGTAGCCGTACGGCCCGAGCCCGCAGATCACGCCGGTTACAGCCGACGAGATCTTTGAATGCCGGTGATATTCATCGCGCGCATGAATGTTGGAAATGTGCACCTCGATCACCGGCCCTTCGAACGCCTTGATCGCATCGAGGATCGCAACCGAGCTGAACGAATAACCTGCCGGATTGATGATGATGGCGTCGGCGCTCTGCCGCGCCGCCTGAATCCAGTCGACCAACTGGCCCTCATGGTTGGACTGATGAAACGTAAGCTCGAGCCCGAGTTCGCCGGCGTGCTGTTCGCAGGCTTCCTGCACCTGCGACAGCGTCGTGGTCCCATAGATATGCGGCTCGCGCACCCCGAGCAGATTGAGGTTGGGACCGTTCAGGATCATCAGTCGCTTCATGCTGTTTCCTCCGGGGCGTGATCAAATGGGCAGGCGGCTGGCCAACGTAGCGCGGACAAACCCAACGGGCCAAGCGAGCAGGTGGTTGATATTTCCAAGCGAGCGAGGCTTGCCGCCTTAGGTGAGGGTTGCTCTTTCTTATCCCTCCCCTTCTTCATGGGTCGAGACGAGCAAGCTCGCTCTGGGGTGGCGCGAAGCGCCGGGTGAGGTTGCGTCTACACACGAACAGCCCCTCACCCTGCACATCGTTCGCTCCGCTCACGATCTGCTTTCCCTCCCCACAAGGAGGAGGGATGAAGACCGGCGATGGCGTGGCACTGTGCGCAACGACAGGCGCGTATATTTACGGCACACCTCCGCATTCTCGCCTCGATCTGCTTCTCCCTCGCGCCGCAAGCGGCGGCGAGGGCTGCTCCTTCTTATCCCTCCCACTTTTGTGGGGAGGGTGGCGCGAAGCGCCGGCTGGGGTTGCGTCAGACACACGAACAGCCCCACCCTGCACATCGATC
>NZ_DATEPI010000181.1:0-44934 GCF_035273305.1 Bradyrhizobium sp.
AAAGTTGCGATCGGCCTTGGCGCGCTCATTCCAGTCTGACTCAAGTTTTTGCAGCGCGTGGATGAGATGGTAGCCTGCCACGATGGCGTTCGAGCCGGCACCGGCCTCGAACACGTGCACAGGATGGCCCCGCACTTTCAATCGAAACCAAATCACCCCGACCTGCGAGCGCACCATCTTGCCCGACGTCGGTTCGGGAATGAAACAGGCATCGGCGCGATATCCGCGCTGCAGGGTTGAGAGCGCGCCAACGCCAGTACTCTCCTCCTCTATCACCGATTCGAAATGAATCCGCGCCGTTGGTTTGAAGCCCGCGGCCCTGATCGCATCCAGAGCATAAAGTGCGCCGATGGTGCCGGACTTCATGTCGCAAGCGCCCCGACCATACATCCTGCCGTCCCTTACCACCGGCGAAAACGGCGGCGTCTCCCACATCTCGAGCGGCCCCGCCGGAACCACATCGCAGTGGCCCTGCAGGATGAGCGACTTCCCTGCGATCTTCGTAGGCCTGTAGGTGCCGACCACGGTGCGCGCCTTGGAAAAATCGTGCTCGACGGGACCGAAACCGCGCAAATTCTTCAACTCGTCAATTTCGATATGCCAGTCGTCGACCTCGTACCCTCGCTGCCGCAAGAGATCGCCGATCATATCCTGGCAGGGCCCCTCGGCGCCGCGGGTGGAGGGAATCGCGACGAATTCCTTTGTGGTGGCAAGCTGCGCGTCGAAACGGCTATCGACGGCATCGAGAATTCTTTGGTTCTTATCGAGCGCGTTCATTGAGTCCCATTCCCGTGGTCGCCTGTAGAGTTGTCACTTCTAGAATCACGTGGGTGCCAATAGGTTGTGGCGAAGATTTTTGGTGCGGAGGGAAACAGCATGCCCGGCAACCGCAATATCCTGTATCTCATCATTGGCGCACTGATCGTTGCTGTAGGCGTGCTCGGTTACAATCTTTACCAGACCAAAAAGGAACCGGAAGGCCTTCAGATCAACGTCGGGCCGAATGGATTGAAGATTCAAAACAAATGAAACCGGTCGCGACGGCAAACATAGTTGATATCCGGCCTGGCTCGTTGCTGCTGGTTGTCGTTCTCGCAATCGGCGCGTTCCCACAACTAGCGACAGCGGAACAAGTGTCGCGCGAGCAGAATATCGTAAGTTTAAGGCTGGGCCAGCGTATCCTCGTCGACGACGGATCGTGCCCCGCCGGTCAGATCAAGGAGGTCTCCGGCACTAGAATGACCGCTAGCGGAATAGCTAGGGCGCAAAAATGCATTCCGCGGCTCGGCCCGCGAAGATGAAACGGGAAGCGTTTAGAACTCGCGCGATCGCCCAAACCTTAGCGATAAACGTCACTGAATGAAGTCACCGCACTTTTGGATCGTTGTGTCGCTTGCGCCCCACGGCATAATCGGCACTGAGGATGTTGAATTCTTCGGCGACCCTTCGATCAGTCTGTCGGTATACACCATATAAACCAGCACGTTCCGCTTGGCGTCGCAACCACGGACAATCTGCATCTTCTTGAAAAACAGCGAACGTCTCTGCCGAAACATGTCGTCGGCTTGCTCCATCTTTCCCTTGAAATGAATCGGCCCGATCTGTCGGCACGCCAAAGAGATATCCGATACTTGCTCCGCGACCCCAAGCCAACCTTTGACTCCGCCCTTTTCGGGCACCGTAAAATGACAGGCGACCCCCTCGACCTCGGGATCGTCGATTCCGTAGGTCGCGAGCTTGTCATTCGGTGTGAGCCACTTGAAGACAGTCGACCGGCGGAAGATCAGGTCGGGCTCATCGGCAGCCACAGCCGCCGAAGCGGTGAGCATCGCCGCAATCGCTACCAAAGCCAGAGATTTCCACTTGTTCTCCCGCGAATTCGAGGCTTTGGGTGTCATGTCGTTCTCCGTTGCCCACTTGCAATGATGTAGGCATTACTGAGTTCCACAGTAAGGCAACTACAGCTAAACGATCTGCACCTGTCAGGTTCAGGTTGCTTACCCGCCACGTTTTTCGCCTGGAATTAACCTTCGGAGACAAATCTGTTCACCGCCCATGACGGCTGTTGCCGTGGCGGCGCAGGTCCAATTAGGCTACCATCATGAAGGCAGGAAATCGTTCGGACCCACGAGCGAGAGGCAGGCCGCAGCGCAGGATCGGGTAAGGGGAACAATAATGCGTATTGCCACAGCATTGATCGTCGCAGGCGCAGTTTCACTGCTGGCCTCAAGCGCGGCGTGGTCTCAAACAGCTGGCGCGAAAAGCGCGGCCGCTCCGCAAGCGGCGACCGCCCCGATTCCGGCGCCGGCCCCACCGACGGCGAAAGCGGCTTGCGCGAATCCGAATGCCCTTGGGATCGGCCGCACCGTTGAGATTGATACCACGGGTGGACCTGGCTTTGGTTTCGAGCACTTCAAGCAACTCGATTTCCTGCGTGACCACGAGGTGGTCCTGACCTTCGATGACGGTCCTTGGCCCGTCAACACGCCGTCCGTCCTGAAGACGCTCGCAGATGAATGTACCACCGGCATCTTCTTTCCGATCGGCAAGCACGCTACCTACCATCCCGAAATCCTGAAGCAGGTTGCCGCTGCCGGCCATACCATCGGCGCGCATACTTGGTCGCATGCAAATCTAAGCAACAAGAAGTTGAATGAGGACCAGCGCAAGGAAGAGATCGAAAAGGGATTCAGTGCGGTCAAATGGGCACTGGGGGCTGCGCCATCGCCATTCTTCCGCTTCCCGGCGCTACAGCATCCGCCCGAAATGGTGACCTATCTCGGCAGCCGAAACATAGCGATTTTTTCCTGCGACCTCGATTCCTTCGACTTCAAGGCTAGCAAGCCGCAGACCGTCATCGACACGGTTATGAGGAAGGTCGACAAACTGGGCAAAGGCATCATCCTGATGCACGACTTTCAGAAGCACACGGCGGAAGCCCTGCCGGAATTGCTGCACAGGCTGAAGGCAGGCGGCTTCAAGGTCGTCAAAATGATTGCCAAGTCGCCGGTGCAAACGCTCCCGCAATACGACGAGGAAATCCTGAAGGATTCGAAACTCCCCACCGTGAGTTCACGGCCGGTCTCCAGTGTAGTGCAGACGATTTCCGAATAGGGTCGCTCGCGCAGGATGCCGGCCTTACGTATCGATGGCTATGTCATCGTCTCGGCGGATGGAATGCTGGCGAACGCCGCTCGCGTCATGCCAGATGAACTAAAGTTCGAGGCCGACAAGCAGTTCTTCACCGCCGCGCTGGATCATGCCGATCTGATCGTGCACGGCCGTAATTCCTACGAAGACCAACCGAACTCGCCCCGGCGCAAGCGAATCATATTGACCGGGATGATTGACGCGATCGCGCCGGATGCTTCCAATCCCAAAGCAACGCTGTGGAATCCCGCCGGAGCTTCGTTTGAAGACGCCTGCGATTTCGCCGGCGTGAATTCCGGCACGGCGGCCATAATCGGCGGCCCCGTCGTGTTCGGAATGTTCATGGACCGATATGACACGTTTTGGCTGTCGCGGGCGGCGCGGGTGCGCTTGCCTGAGGGCGAACCGTGTTTCCCGGGCGTACCGGAGCGGTCCCCCGAACAAGTCCTCGCCGCTCACGGTCTCACACCCGGCACAATCCAAATTCTGGACGCCGCTGACGAAGTCAGCGTCACGCCATGGCGGCGCGCAGGTCAGAGATCGCGATAAATAGGCTCTATCGTACGCGGTGTTCGGCCGTAGCCTGCGATCAAGAAGAGCGCGCCGATGATCGACAGATTTTTCAACGCATCGATAATGGTTCTAGCGTTTTCCGGCGCCGGCTGATTCCAGAAATCATGAAAATAGAACGTCGAGACGGCGACGGAGATAATCAACAATATAGCGAAGAACCGGGCGCCGAAATTGAGTGCGATCATCAATCCGCTGATGACTTCAAAGGCGCCGACCCCAACGGCGAGCATTTGTGGCGCAGGCATTCCGGTCATCGCCTCGAGTTGTGATGCATAGGGATCAACCAAAGCGGGAATCACGACTTTTGCGGAGATCACTTCGGCCGTCGCAGCGATCGTAAAAAGCTTCGTCAGGCCCGAATAAATAAACAGCACCGAGAATATGATCCGCCCGAAAGTAATAAATGCTGGCATGTTTCGGCCTCACTGATGCAAAAAATGCTCGCAAATCGCTACGCGATTATGCGCGCTCGGGCGCGCCTTTTCAAACGCTCTCGAAGCATGGCCAGACGCTAAACGGAATTGGCAGCTAAGCAAACAGGGATGGCTGCTGGCGGCCGGCTCGTTCCTGGGCTTCGACGGCCGCAACGGCGGTCATGTTGAGCACGCCGCGCGCGGTGACCGAGGGCGTGAGAATATGCGCCGGACGCGAGGGGCCGATCAGAATTGGCCCGACCGGAAGGGCATCGGCCAGGACCTTGATCATCTGATAAGCGACGTTAGCCGTATCCAGGTTCGGCATGATCAGGATGTTGGCTACTCCTTCCAGCTTCGAGTGCGGTAGAACCAGCTTCCGTGCGGCTTCCGAGAGTGCTGTATCCCCTTGCATTTCCCCATCGGCCTCGAGTTCGGGATGGCTTTGTTTGAGCAGCACGGTTGCGCGGCGCATCTTGCGCGAGGATTCGGTATCATAGCTGCCGAAATCCGAGTGCGACACGAACGCGATCTTCGGTTTCAGATTGAAGCGCTGCACATGAAGTGCGGCCAAAGCAGCTATTTCTGCAAGTTCTTCGGCAGTCGGGTTAGGCCGCACCTGCGTATCGGCGATGAAATAAGCGCCTTGGGTCGTGATCATCAGCGCAAGCGCCGCGAAATCGCTGACCCCCGGAAGGAAGCCGATGATCTCGCGCACATGGCGGAGATGACTCATGTAGCGACCCTCGACGCCGCAGATCATCGCGTCGGCCTCGCCTCGGATCACGGCAAGGGCTGCGATCACGGTAGCGTTGGTCCGGACCATGGTGCGAGCGGCATCGGGCGTGACGCCGTGACGGCCAGCCGAATCGATGTACGATTGGACGTAGGAGCGGTAGCGCGGATCGTCCTCGGGGTTGACGAGATCAAAATCCTGGCCAGCCTTGATGGCTAATCCAAACCGCTTGATCCGCGCTTCGACCACCGAAGGACGTCCGACCAATATCGGGCGCGCCAGCTTTTCTTCCAGGACGACTTGCGTCGCATGCAGTACGCGTTCGTCCTCGCCCTCGGCGTATATTATGCGAACCGGCTGGGTCTTCGCTTTCGCGAACACCGGCTTCATCACTAGCCCGGAGCGGAACGCGAAACGCTCCAGCTGTGCGATGTAATCCTCAAGTTTGTTGATCGGGCGGGAGGCAACGCCGGATTCCATGGCCGCTTTCGCCACCGCCGGCGCGATCCGCAAAATCAGCCGCGGATCGAACGGGCTCGGGATTAGCGAACCGAGACCGAACCCCTGTACTTCGCTGCTGTCGAGGCCTTGCGCGCCCGCATCCACCGGCGGGTCACGCGCGAGCTGCGCGATCGCATCGACTGCGGCCTTTTTCATCTCCTCGTTGATGGCTGTTGCGCCAACGTCGAGGGCGCCACGAAAGATGAAGGGAAAACACAGGACGTTATTGACCTGGTTCGGAAAGTCGGAGCGCCCGGTGCAGATCATCGCATCTGGGCGCGCCTTGCGGGCCTCGTCCGGCATGATTTCCGGGTTTGGATTGGCCAGAGCCATCACCAATGGCTTGTCGGCCATCTGCTTGACCATGTCCTGCGTCAGCACATTCGGCGCGGACAAGCCAAGGAAGATGTCCGCGCCGCCAATGACTTCCGCCAGCACGCGCTTGTCGGTCTTTTGGGCATAGACCGACTTCCAACGATCCATCAGCGTTTTACGCCCCTCGTGCACCACGCCGTCGATATCGCAAACCCAAATATTTTTGCGCTGCGCCCCCATTGACACCAGAAGATTGAGACAGGCGATCGCCGCTGCTCCAGCCCCGGACGTGACGATTTTTACTTCCGAAAGCTTCTTCCCGTTGAGCAGCAGCGCATTGGTGATGGCGGCGCCGACAATAATGGCGGTGCCGTGCTGATCGTCATGAAACACTGGAATCTTCATGCGCGCTTTGAGCTGCGCCTCGATTTCAAAACACTCAGGACCTTTAATGTCCTCAAGATTGATGCCGCCGAAGGTAGGCTCCAGCGCCGCCACCGTTTCGACCACGCGTTCAATCGTGTCGGCGGCGATTTCGATATCGAATACGTCGATGCCGGCGAACTTCTTGAACAGAACCGCCTTGCCTTCCATCACCGGCTTAGACGCGAGCGGGCCGATATTGCCAAGTCCGAGCACCGCGGTGCCGTTGGAAACGACCGCAACAAGGTTGGCGCGCGTCGTCAAGGACGCGGCTTCCGCCGCGTTTTCGGCAATCGCGGTGCAAGCAGCTGCCACGCCCGGCGAATAGGCGAGCGCGAGATCGCGCTGATTGGCGAGCGGCTTGATCGCCTGGATCTCGAGCTTACCCGGCTTCGGCAGCCGGTGATAAGCGAGGGCAGCGGAATGCAAATCATCGGAATAGGACGTCATGGATTTCCCCCCGCGTGACGCTGTCGGCCCGAATTCAGGCCTCAACATTCATCAGGTCTGCGGCAGATTGAGCCGGATGTGAAGCTCGCGCAACTGTTTCACGGTGACCTCCGACGGCGCTCCCATCAGCAGGTCTTCGGCCCGCTGGTTCATCGGAAACAGCGAGATTTCGCGCAAGTTGGTGGTGCCGCAAAGAAGCATGACAATGCGGTCGACACCGGCTGCCATGCCGCCATGCGGCGGCGCGCCGTACTGAAAAGCGCGGTACATGCCGCCGAAACGATCAACGACTTCCTTCTCGCCGTAGCCGGCGATCTCGAAGGCCTTCACCATCGCCTCGGGCCGATGGTTGCGGATGCCGCCGGAAGCGATCTCGTATCCGTTGCAGGTGATGTCGTATTGGAAAGCCTTGATGGTCAGCGGGTCCTGACTTTTCAGAGCATCGAGGCCGCCCTGAGGCATCGAGAACGGATTGTGCGAGAAGTCGACCTTCTTGTCTTCCTCATTGTATTCATACATCGGGAAGTCGACGACCCAGGCGAGCTCAAAACGGTCCCTGTCGATGAGGTTCAATTCCTCACCGAGCTTGCTGCGGGCCAGACCGGAGAATTTCCAGAACTTATCGGGATCGCCGGCCACGAAAAAGGCTGCGTCGCCTTCCTTCAATCCGAGCTGAGCTCGGATGGCCGTCGTTCGCTCGGGGCCGATATTGTTGGCGAGAGGACCCGCGCCCTCGCCTCCCTCACGCCACATGATGTAGCCGAGCCCAGGTTGCCCTTCACCTTGCGCCCACGAATTCATGCGGTCACAAAACGCGCGGGAGCCGCCGGCAGGTGCGGGAATCGCCCACACCTGGTTTTTCGGCTCCTCCAGCATGCGCGCGAACACTTTGAAACCGGAACCACGGAAGTGCTCGGATACATCCTGCATCACGATGGGATTGCGCAGATCAGGCTTGTCGCTGCCGTATTTGCGTAACGCTTCCGCGAACGGAATCCGCGGCCAGCCTTTGGTAACCGGTTTGCCTTTGGCGAAATCCTCGAACACACCCGTAATGACGGGCTCCATCGCCGCGAACACGTCATCCTGAGTGACAAAGCTCATCTCGACGTCGAGCTGATAAAACTCGCCGGGTAACCGGTCAGCGCGCGGGTCTTCATCGCGAAAACAGGGCGCGATCTGGAAGTAGCGATCGAAACCGGACATCATCAGGAGCTGCTTGTACTGCTGCGGCGCCTGGGGCAGAGCATAGAACCGGCCCGGATGAATTCTGGATGGCACCAGAAAATCGCGAGCACCTTCTGGCGACGATGCCGTGAGAATGGGCGTCTGAAACTCGAAGAAGCCCTGCTCCTTCATTCGCTTGCGCATCGAATCGATGATCGCGCCGCGCGTCATGATGTTCTGGTGTAGCTTCTCGCGACGGAGGTCGAGGAAGCGGTACTTGAGCCTGATGTCCTCCGGATATTCCTGCTCACCAAACACAGGCAGCGGCAGTTCACCCGACGGGCCCAGCACCTCGATTTCACTGACGTAAACCTCGACCGCCCCGGTCGGCAGTTCCGGGTTTTCGGTGCCCGCAGGACGCCGACGCACCTTCCCGTCGATCCGCACAACCCATTCGGAACGCAATTTTTCGGCATCCTTGAACGCAGGGGAATCCGGATCGGCCACGCATTGGGTCAGACCGTAATGGTCACGTAGATCGATAAAAAGCACACCACCATGATCGCGAATACGATGGCACCAGCCTGACAGCCGAACCGTCTGGCCAATATGGCTCTCGCGGAGCGCGCCGCACGTGTGGGACCGGTAACGATGCATGGATATTCCAAAAACAGGTGTTCAGGATCGAATCGGGGGCGAAACCGCCCCGGAAAGAGGGTGAGGGTTTAGCCGAGGCTCTCTGGCGCGGCAACCGAATGCGCCACCAAACGGGCCAAAGAAACCCGCTCTGGCGCGGAAAAATGCCCGAGCCAACTCATTTACGGGGGCGCTTCGTCCCGATTGTCTAATTCCAGTGCATGCTTATGTTTGGGCCATGACTGTGCATTTCCCCTTCCAGAATACTTACGCGGAGCTCCCGGCGAATTTCTTTGCCCGGGTCGCGCCGACACCGGTCAGTTCACCGAGGCTGATCAAGCTGAACCGGCCGCTGGCGCTGCACCTGGGGCTTGATCCGGATCGGCTCGCGAGCCCTGAGGGAACCGAGATCCTTGCGGGAAAGCAGCTTCCCCCGGGCGCCGACCCGATCGCGATGGCGTATGCCGGCCACCAGTTCGGTCATTTCGTGCCCCAGCTAGGTGACGGGCGCGCCATCCTGCTTGGCGAGGTGATCGATGCCGATGGGGTCCGCCGCGACATTCAACTGAAGGGTTCGGGCCCGACGCCGTTTTCGCGCCGCGGCGATGGCCGCGCCGCGCTTGGTCCGGTCTTACGCGAATACATCGTCAGTGAAGCCATGGCGGCGCTCGGAATACCGACGACGCGTTCGCTCGCGGCTGTGATGACCGGGGAGAGCGTACTTCGCGAAACGGAATTGCCCGGGGCAATCCTAACCCGCGTGGCTTCGAGCCACGTTCGTGTCGGGACCTTCCAGTATTTTGCCGCGCGCGGCGATACGGACGGGGTGCGGAAACTGGCCGATCACGTCATAGCAAGGCATTACCCGCAAGTGGCCACGGCCGAGAGACCCTACCACGCCCTGCTGGAGGGCGTTATCGCGCGACAGGCCGAGCTGGTCGCGCGCTGGTTATTGGTCGGTTTCATCCATGGCGTAATGAACACCGACAACACTTCAATATCGGGCGAGACCATTGACTATGGTCCGTGCGCCTTCATGGACCACTACGATCCGGCGACGGTATTCAGTTCGATCGACGAGCTCGGCCGGTATGCCTACGCCAATCAGCCCAGGATCGCGCTCTGGAACCTGACCAGGCTTGCTGAATGCCTGTTACCGCTGTTTTCCGATCAGCAGGACAAAGCGATCGAGGAAGCGCAGTCGGCGCTCGCTGAATTCGCGGAAGTTTTCAATGCGGCCTATCAGTCCGGGTTGCGAAATAAGCTCGGGCTGGCTACGGCGCGCGACGGCGACCAGGCGCTCGCGCAAGACCTGCTGGACACGATGGCCAAGAACCAGGCCGACTTTACGCTTACATTCAGACGCTTGAGCGATGCCGCGCTCGGTCCCGATCACGATGGCAGCGTTCGGGATTTATTCGCCGATCCCAGCGCATATGACGAATGGGTCGTGCGCTGGCGACAGCGAACCGCCGACGAGCCGCTGAGCCCTGACGGGAGGCGGAACGCGATGTTATCGACAAACCCGCTGTTCATTCCGAGGAACCACCGGGTCGAAGCGGTACTCGAATCCGCCGTGAGCCATGACGATTTCGCGCCGTTTGAACGACTGCTCACGGTGCTTTCAAAGCCGTATGAAGACCAGCCGGCTTTCGCGGAGTACGCGCAGCCGCCGCAGCCGCACCAACGCGTTCTGCAGACGTTTTGCGGGACCTGAATCGTCAATCGCTTTTTGCATCTGGCCAACCGGAAATCGCTGTAACGGCGATCAATGGACTCATACGGTGCGCCTTCGTCGACCCACGGCGGCATTTCAAGCCTCGAATTGGCCGCATGGCCCTTGACATATCTGCGCTTTCGGCAGAACGCCGTGCCGAGAAGTGTCATGGACTGTTCATGGATTTGATTAGCACCACTGCGGAACTGGCCGCGGCTTGCGCGCGTCTCAGCAAGCACCCCGTCATCACTGTCGATACCGAATTCCTGCGCGAGACGACCTACTACCCCCTGCTCTGCGTCGTACAGATGGCGAGCGCCGAAGAAGCGGTGGTCATCGATACTCTGGCGCCAGGCATCGATCTCAAGCCGTTCTTTGAACTGATGGCAAACGAGAAGGTGCTGAAGGTTTTCCATGCCGCCCGCCAGGACATCGAAATAGTCTGGCACCAAGCCGGCATTGTCCCCCACCCGATCTTCGATACTCAGGTCGCTGCCATGGTGCTCGGCTATGGAGACTCGATCGCTTACGATCAGCTGGTCGAGCGCATCACGGGCCATCGGCCCGACAAAACCCATCGCTTCACCGACTGGTCGCGCCGGCCGCTCACGGCGGAGCAGATGCACTATGCGGTTTCTGACGTCACCCATTTACGTGACGTGTTCACGGCACTCGACGCCGACCTGAAGAAACGCGGTCGCAGCGATTGGGTGAGCGAAGAAATGGAGGTTCTGACCTCGCCCAAGACTTACGATTTCCATCCGGAACGTGCATGGGAACGGCTGAAGACGCGGGTGCGCAAGCCCAAGGAGCTTGCTGTGCTCATGGAAGTCGCTGCCTGGCGCGAGCAGGAGGCGCAGAGTCGGGACGTCCCTCGAAGCCGCGTTCTGAAGGACGACGCAGTGGGCGATATTGCGACCCATGCACCCGCGACTCTTGAGCGATTGGCAAATTTGCGCTCGCTGCCGAAGGGTTTTGATCGGTCGAAATGGGGCGCCGATATCGTGGCCGCAGTGCAGCGCGGACTCGCGCGGGACCCTGCCGGCTTGCCCAAACTGGAAAAGCCGCGCGCCAACTCAAATGGCGCCGCGATCGTCGAATTGATGAAGGTTTTGCTGCGCATGACCTCCGAGCGCCACGCGGTGGCGAGCAAGGTCATAGCTACCGTCGACGATCTCGAGCGGATCGCCGCAGATGATGAGGCTGACGTGGCCGCATTACACGGCTGGCGACGCGAGTTGTTCGGCGAGGCGGCGTTGTCCTTGAAGCATGGCCGTCTGGCGCTTGCGATCGAAAAGGGACGCGTGGTCAGGGTGGATCGAACCTAGACCGCCGGCACTTCGGCAGGCCGTAAAAAGACCGCCTCTGCGCTCCCGATAAGGCATCGGTTCTCCGGTAACGGCGATCAGTCGATAGGTTGCGCCGTTGCCACAGGTGCTTGGGACAATGTGGCGGCAGTCAGTTGTTGGGACACGCCAAAAGCTTGCTAAGCCAGAAATTTCGTGTTGCAATCCCGGCCACAATCGGATCTAGGCCGATCGACTGTGCGTTTCGCGACCAAGAAATTGAGCAGACATCCGGAAGGCCGCTTGTGGCGTGGCACGAAAAATCCGTGGCCGCGTCTTTTTTACGTCTAGACCAGGAGACAGGCGATGCAAAAGGGCACCGTCAAGTGGTTCAACCCGACAAAAGGGTATGGGTTCATCAAGCCGATGGTCGGCGATAAGGACGTCTTCGTCCATATCTCGGCGGTCGAGCGCGCCGGACTCTCTACCCTCAACGAAAATCAAACTATCGAATATGACCTCGTGGAAAATCGCGGAAAAACCTCCGCGGAAAACCTGAAGGTCTCCTAATCTTCGTCACGATCCGCGCAAGCAATCCTGATGCACCCCCGGCCATTGCCGGGGGATTTTATTTTCCCCCTTGTTAAATCGCATCAAGTTGCGAGCATTCGACGTTCTCGCGCCCGGATGATCCCGACTACGGTTTCGTTGATCGGCGTCGCTACACCGAGCGGCTTACCCACGCGGGGAATCGCACCGTTGATCGCGTCCACTTCGCATCGGCGACCCGCATTGTAATCCAGCAGCATCGAAGGTCGGGCATCGGGAATCTTACCGCCCAACTTGCGAATATGTTCGATCGGATCGCCAACGTTCAGCCTGATGTTGGACGCCTTCGCGACCGTGATCGCTTCTTCCGCGCAACCTCGCGCCACGGTCCAGGCGTCGGTATCAGCAAGGATTTCGCCAACGGTCAGCCCGGTGACGCAGGAGGTCCCGGAGAAGGCCACGTTCATGATCAGTTTTTCCCAGACCATCTGCTTGATGTCGTCGAATAGGGCGACCTTGAAGCCGGCCGATTCCCAGATCTTGGCTGAGGCGTGCAGAAGCTGCTTGGGCAATCCGGCAAAGGCGCCGAACCGGATCATTTCCATGCCGTTGTGATGCGCGTGGCCAGGCGCCTTTATCGAAGCTCCGAAACCCCCGACGACGCCGACCGCGAGGCGATCCTCGCCGAGAATGGGTGCGGCGATTTCCGGAGATCCCAGCCCATTCTGAATGGTCTGGATGATCGTCTCCGGACCGAGCAGGGGAATGCAGGATTTCGCGGCCGCCTCGACGTCGAAAGCCTTGGTGGCGATGATGACGAGATCACATTTCCCGATGCCGTCCGTTGTTGTCGAAGCGTGAATTGGCACGGTGCGGTCACCGCTGGCGCCTTCGCAGCGCAGGCCCTTTGTGGCCATGGCCTCGGCGTGATCCGGCCAGAGCGTTACGGCATGAACCTCGTGACCGGCGTCCGCCATAAGCGCGGCGTAAACCGACCCCATTGCACCGCAGCCGACCACCGCAATCTTGGCCATCTTGCCTCCATGCGCGCCGAAATACTCAGCTCACAGCCGGCGAAATCAAAACAGCCGGGGCGGCATCAGCTGACGTTTTCCAGATGCCGCCTTCGAATCGCATCTGTCCGCCCGCGACCAGCCGCAGGGCCGCCGGGTAAATGCGATGCTCGATTTCAAGAATTCGCGCGGCCAGCGCCTCCGCTGTATCGTCATCATGCACCGCGACTGCGCCTTGCATCAGAATTGGGCCCGCGTCCGTCTGCGGAATAACGAAGTGGACCGTTGCTCCGGAAATCTTGACCCCCGCCCGCAACGCCTGCGCCTGCGGTTCGAGACCTGGAAACGCGGGCAGTAGCGAGGGGTGAATGTTGAGCATGCGACCGTACCAGCGCTGAACGAACTCTGCCGTGAACAACCGCATGAAACCGGCAAGGCAGATCAGGTCTATCCTGTGTTGATCGAGCGTGGACTGCAGAACCGCCTCGAACGCCGACCGATCGTTGTTGAACGACTTGCTTTCGATCGTAGTCGTCGCGATTCCGCTCGCCGCCGCTTTTTTGAGTCCGCCGGCGTCCGGGCGGTTGGAAATGACGAGGGCAATCTCGGCGGGGTAATCAGCGGCTGCGGCGGCCCGGATCAATGCCGCCATGTTCGACCCACGTCCCGAAATCAGGATTGCCACACGGCGCTTCATGGACTCACCATGAGAGGTCGAGATGGCCGTTGTAGACGACGCGGTGGTCACGTTTGGCTTGGATTACCTCACCTAACACCGTAACGCTCTCGCCGCCCTCGGTGAGAATGTCGGTGACTTCCTCGATTGCATCCGGCGGCACGATGGCGATCATGCCGATGCCGCAGTTGAAGGTGCGCAATAGTTCAAGCTCGGCGATACCTCCCTGCTCCGCCAGCCATTTGAAAACCGGCAGCACTGGCAGGCGCGGCAGATCAATTCCGACGCCGAGATGTTGAGGCAGCACGCGAGGAATATTGTCCGTCAAACCGCCGCCGGTGATGTGGGCAAGCCCCTTTACCGCCCCGCTCACGCCAATCGCGCGCAGGCATGATTTGACGTAAAGCCGTGTCGGAATCAACAGCGCGCCAGCAAGCGTCATAACAGGCGAAAACGGCGCCGGCGCCTCAAAACTCAAACCGGAGCCTTCGATTATTCTGCGAACTAGCGAAAAGCCATTCGAATGAACGCCCGAGGACGCCATCCCGATTACCGCATCTCCTGCCTCGATGTCGCGTCGCGGCAGCAGCGTGCCGCGTTCGGCGGCACCGACCGCGAAACCTGCCAAGTCGTAGTCGCCGTCCTTATAAAGTCCCGGCATTTCGGCGGTCTCTCCGCCGATCAGCGCGCACCCGGCTTCGCGACATCCCTCGGCGATCCCGGCAACAATTGCAGCGGCAGCCTCGGGGTCGAGCTTGCCGCATGCGAAATAATCCAAAAAGAACAGCGGCTCGGCGCCCTGGACGACGAGGTCATTCACCGACATCGCCACCAGGTCAATGCCGATGCCGGTGTGTAATCCGGTTTCTATCGCGATCTTGACCTTGGTGCCGACACCGTCGGTGGCGGCTACCAGAACCGGGTCCTTGAATCCGGCGGCCCTTGGATCGAACAAGCCGCCGAACCCGCCGATCTCGGCATCGGCTCCAGCCCGGGCCGTGGCGCGGACCAGCGGCTTGATGAGATCGACCAGACGATTGCCCGCTTCGATATCGACGCCAGAATCCGCGTAAGTGAGCCCGTTTTTGCGGTTAACCATGGCCCTATTCCAACTGATGGCGGCTGGTTACGTCGGTTTCTGCTCATGTGCAATGGCTCGCAAGCGGCTACTATTGAGATACGAACCGGTTTAGTCTGAAAAGACCGGATTTTCAGAAAGGCCGGGAGCCGGGAAGCGTCCTTGTGAGCATTCCAAACATAATTACTCTGGGCCGCATTCTGCTGGTGCCGTTCATTATCTGGGCTATCGCTTCCAGCCAGATGGAAATCGCATTTGCGATCTTCATCATCGCCGGCGTCAGTGATGCGGTCGACGGCTTTCTGGCCAAGCGTTTCAATATGGCAAGCGAATTGGGAGCCTTGCTCGATCCGCTCGCCGATAAGGCCCTCCTCGTCTCGATCTACGTCGCACTGGGAATCTGGGGCGCGGTCCCACGCTGGATCGTCATCCTGGTCGTCTCGCGCGATATCATGATTGTCGCCGCCGTGATCGTGTCATGGTTGTTTGGCAAGCCGATCCCGATGAAACCTTTGATGGTATCAAAACTGAACACGGCAGCGCAGGTGGCGTTCGCCGCGCTGGTGCTCGCTGCCCTTGGCTTCGGTTTCAATTCAGGTCCGTACGATCTGATACTGATGGGTTTTGTAACTATCTTTACTTTGGTTTCCGTGTCCCTCTATCTCGTCGAGTGGGTGCGCCACATGAGCACGATCGAAACCGCATAGTAGCGCGCCGGTCGGTTCCGGCATGGAGTAACTGTAGTGTCAGGCCGCGTTGAACCCCGTCAGCTTGCGCTTGCGCTGTCGCACTCGGAGAGTCTGACCCGGGATAATTTTCTGGAAGGCCCGGCCAATGCCGCAGCGCTGGCGCTGATCGATAGTTGGCCCGAGTGGCCAAACCGGATCATGCTGGTTGTTGGGCCGGAAGGATCCGGAAAGAGTCATCTAGCGGCTATCTGGGCCGAGCAAGCGGGCGCGCGGTCGACATCGGCTCACTTGCTGAGTGCGTCGTTCGTTCCAGACGCGCTGGCGACCGGTGCGCTTGTCGTCGAAGATTTGAATTCCTCGGAGTTCGATGAGCGGGCGCTGTTCCATCTGATAAATCTGGCGCGAGAAGAAGAGGCTTTCGTCCTGATCACCGCGCGTGAGCCGCCCTCGGCATTTCCTGTCGAATTGCGCGATCTGCGCTCGCGACTGCGCGCGCTGCCGACGATATCGTTGTTGCCGCCGGACGATCAGTTGTTTCGTTCCCTGATCGTGAAGTTCTGCGCCGATCGCCAAATGGCCGTCGACGAAAGCGTTGTCGGCTACCTGGCGACCCGAATAGAGCGGTCCTATGCGGCCGCAAGGCGAGCCGTTGCGATCCTGGATACCGAAGCGTTGCGGCTGGGTCGGCCTGTTACCCGAGCGCTCGCGGCTGAATTGTTGCGTAAGATGTGATTGCTGTTGCGCCTCATTATCATTCTGCTCGCATGGACCCGGCGAACGTCAATGTCATTGAAAGGTCATGGCGATAACACACCTTTGGTGGGAGCTCTGACAGACCCGGGCCGGCAACGGACTTCGATAGATTGAAACTTCATGGAATCCGCGCAACTCGTTGTAAACAAAGAAAAAGAACTCGAGGTCCAGGCCGGTCCGACGATCGCCCATAGCCCCGAGCGGTTCATTAACCGTGAGCTTTCCTGGCTGCATTTCAACCGCCGGGTGCTCGAGGAATCGGTCAATTCCGGCCATCCCGCGCTGGAACGCGTGCGATTTTTGTCCATTTCCGCCAATAACCTTGATGAATTCTTCATGGTCCGGGTCGCGGGAATAAAAGCCCAAGTTCGCGAAGGGATCACGGAGCGCAGCCCCGATGGGCTTACTCCAGCCGAGCAGCTTGTCCTTATCAACGAAACCGTTTCAAAGCTCGCCAATGATCAGCAGGCAATTTGGCGCGATCTGCGCAACATCCTGAACGATGTCGGTATCGCGCTAGTCGATGGCCGCGATGTCACCAAAGCCGAGCGAAGCTGGATCGAGGATCATTTCCTCCATAATATTTTCCCGCTGCTGACGCCGCTCGCGATCGACCCTGCGCATCCCTTTCCCTTCATCCCGAGCCTCGGATTTACGATCGCGCTCCATCTGGCGCGCCTCTCGGATGGCAAGCCGATGAATGCGCTGATCAGAATGCCGGGCAAGATCGACCGCTTTATTCGCTTGCCCGTCAGTAAGGATGCAGTGGTGCGGCTGATTACGATTGAGCAGGCCACAAGCCTGTTCATCGGCCGGTTATTCCCGGGCTACACGGTGAAAGGTCAGGGAGCATTTCGTATCATCCGGGACTCCGAACTCGAAATCGAGGAAGAAGCGGAAGACCTGGTCAGGCTGTTCGAAACCGCGCTGAAGCGGCGGCGACGCGGTTCGGTGATCCGACTCGAAATCGAAGCCAACATGCCGGAAGGGCTGCGATTGTTCGTGCAGCAGGCGCTTTCCACCACCGATGATGAGGTGCTGCTGGTCAACGGTGTGCTGGCAATGAACGAATTGTCGCAACTGACGCGGCTGGACCGACCCGACCTCGAGTTCGCACCCTACGTTCCACGTCATCCCGAACGTGTTCGTGATCACGGCGGCGACATTTTCGCCGCGATCCGCCAAAAGGATCTGATCGTTCATCACCCCTATGAGTCTTTCGATGTCGTGGTGCAGTTTCTGCAACAAGCCGCCCGGGACCCAGATGTCGTGGCGATCAAGCAGACGCTTTATCGGACTTCCAACAATTCGCCCATCGTTCGCGCGCTGGCCGAAGCTGCTGAAGCGGGAAAATCAGTCACGGCGCTGATCGAACTCAAGGCCCGGTTCGATGAAGAAGCAAATATCCGCTGGGCGCGCGACCTCGAACGTGCGGGCGTCCAGGTCGTTTATGGGTTTCTCGAACTTAAAACGCACGCCAAGCTGTCACTGATTGTCCGCCGTGAGGCCGGCAGCCTCACGACTTACGTGCACACCGGGACCGGAAACTATCATCCCGTGACCGCTCGCATTTACACTGACCTGTCGTATTTCACCTCGGACCCGACCATCGGCCGCGATGCCGCGCGGGTGTTCAACTACATCACCGGCTATGCCGAGCCGAGCGACATCGAGAAGATGGCGGTATCGCCGCTGACGCTGCGCAAGCGGGTGATCGAACACATCCACGCAGAAACCAATCACGCACGCCACGGCAGGCCGGCCGCGATCTGGATGAAGATGAATGCGCTGGTGGATCCAGATATCATAGATGCGTTGTACGAGGCGTCACAGGCTGGAGTGTCGATCGAGTTGGTCGTGCGCGGGATTTGCTGCCTGAGGCCAGGCCTTGCCGGACTTTCAGAAAACATCCGGGTCAAGTCTGTCATCGGGCGCTTCCTCGAACATGGCCGGATCTATTGCTTTGGGATGGGCCAGGGCCTGCCCAGCGCGAAGGCGGCTGTGTATATCTCCTCGGCCGACATGATGCCTCGCAACCTCGACAGGCGCGTCGAGATCCTGTGCCCTCTGACAAATCCCACGGTGCATCAGCAGGTTCTCGAGCAGATCATGGTGGCTAATCTCAAGGACACCGAGCAGAGCTGGCAATTGTTGCCGGATGGTTCGTCAACGCGTATGAAGGCGGCGAAGGGCGAGGAGCCTTTCAACCTGCACAATTATTTCATGACGAATCCGAGTTTGTCAGGCCGTGGAAAGTCGCTCAAGGAATCTTCGCCGCGCCGCCTCACGCGCCGTACTGAGCGTCAGCATTCTTCCTGAAGGATCGTTGCGGTGAAATCGCCGGGCAAGCGCGCCTCCAGCGTCGCCGTAATCGATATTGGTTCGAACTCCGTACGCCTCGTCGTCTACCAATCGATGACGCGCAGCCTCATCACGATCTTCAACGAGAAGGCGCTGTGCGGCCTTGGCCGCGAGGTTCAAACCACCGGACTGTTGGCTCCGGACGCCGTAAAAAAGGCGCTGACGTCGCTGCGGCGCTTTCGAGCGCTCTGCAAAGTGATGAAAGTCGGCCGAGTGCACGCGATCGCCACGGCGGCCTGCCGTGATGCCTCCAACGGCCCCGATTTCATCGCAAGGGCCGAACGCATCTGCGGCGTCCACATCGAAATCCTCTCCGGATCACGTGAAGCGAGATTGTCCGCGCTCGGAGTCATATCGGGCGTGCACAAGCCCGACGGCGTCGTCGGCGACCTCGGCGGCGGATCGCTGGAGCTGACTGACGTGCGCGGCAGCCGTGTCGGGAAGGGTGTTACTTTGCCTCTCGGAAGTCTGGCACTGCAGGACTTGTCACATAAATCGCTCAAGCGCGCCGAGCGCATCGTCAAGACAGAGCTTTCCGCGGCGCCCCAGCTCCGCGCTGCTCGCGGGCGCAGCTTCTATGCCGTAGGAGGAACATGGCGGGCACTTGCCCGCATTCACATTATCCAGAGCGGCTATCCATTGCGGGTGATGCACGACTATTCGATACCCGCAACCGACGCGCTCGATTTCGCTCGGCGCCTTCGGCGACTTGCGTCTGCCAATATGCTGGCCAATATCGAAGTCGTTGCTGACGCACGCCGGCCATTACTGGCCTATGCGGCTCTGGTGCTCGAAAACATCATCCGCGCTGCGAAGCCGAAGATGATTGTGTTTTCGACCTTCGGCGTTCGCGAAGGCCTGCTGTACGAAAAGTTGCCAGCTAGCGAACGGTCACGAGATGGATTTATCTGTGCTGCGCGGGATTTAAACGAACTGCTGTCGCGTTCGGCGCGTCACGCCCAGGAGCTGATCGAATGGACCGATCGTCTGGTGCGGGTGATAAAGTTGCGGGAGAACGAAGAAGATCGGCGCCTGCGTCATGCCGCCTGCCTCCTATCGGATATCGGCTGGCGTGTTCATCCTGACTATCGCGGCGAGCAGACACTCAACCTGATCACTCATGGCAATTTCGGCGCGATCAGCCATCAAGGCCGAGCGTTTGTGGCGCTGTCGGTATTTTATCGTTACGCCGGCTTGAGCGAGCAGAACGAACCGCCGATCGCTATTCAGGAACTGGTGTCGTCACCCATGCTAGAGCGCGCCCGTGTGCTGGGCGCTGCTTTTCGCGTAGCTCATTTGATTTCGGCGGCGCGACCCGGCGTGTTGCCTGCGACCCATTTTCGAACCAGCGGCCGCAAGCTGATGCTGGTGTTTGAGCATAGACTTGTCGATCTGGTCGCCGACCGCGTCGGCAGCCGTTTCAAACAGCTTGCACGACTGGTCGGCAGATCAGGCTCAATCGTGAGGCGCTAAGGGCTGGATCGGCTCCGCTCATCACGTCGCACGCTTCGTGCCCTGCAAGGTGCGTGTTCGCCAAATCCATCCTGCGACGAGCACGATAGTCACGCCGGCTAACGCAGCGGCGACTTCGGCACCTGCCCCACCCCGCGTGTCCATTCCGAACCACGCCAGTAATGCGTCCAGATTCGTGCCAAACCAGGAAGCGAAAAGCTCCTGTAGCTTCGGCTGGATAGCTGGATCAGTGGCAATAACGTCGCCTGCAATCCAGCCCAACAGTGCGGCGCCAGCCCATATCAAGATCGGCAGGCGATTAAGAATCGCCATGATCAACGCCGCCCCACCAACAATGAGAGGGACACTGATCGCCAATCCAAGCACCAGCAACGGCACACTGCCATTGGCGGCGGCAGCGACAGCGATCACGTTGTCCAGACTCATGACGACGTCCGCGACAACTACGATTTGCACCGCGGCCCACAGATGCGACGAGGATTCTATGCCCTGCTCGTTCTCGCTTTCCGGTACCAGGAGTTTCGCGGCTATCACAATCAGCGCCAGGCCGCCGACCAATTTGAGGAAGGGCAATGCCATTAACGACGCAACAACTCCGGTGAAGACAATGCGCAGGAAAACGGCGGCGCCGGCGCCAATGACCATGCCCCAGAGGCGGTAACGCGGCTCCAGTCCGCGACATGCCAATGCAATCACCAGCGCGTTGTCACCTGACAGCAATACATTGATCCAGATGATCTTGCCGACGGCGACCCAAAATGCCGGTTCTTGGAGCTCCTGCTGAAACTGCGCGGCCAACACCCCGATATTCGCCGGATCGAAGATGTGCAGCAGCCAGTTCAAATCGCGTTCCTACAGAAAGACGAGCATTTACGCGACGATCAGTGCATGCGGCGCATACAATCAGCCGATGATCTCGTTGCCGGAGAAGAATTGGGCGATCTCAATGGCGGCTGTTTCGGGCGCATCGGAGCCGTGCACTGAGTTTTCACCGATGGACTTCGCGTGAAGCTTGCGGATCGTGCCGTCGGCTGCCTTGGCCGGATCGGTTGCACCCATGACATCGCGGTACTTGAGCACGGCGTTTTCGCCTTCAAGGACCTGAACCACAACGGGACCGGAAATCATGAAATCAACCAACTCGCCGAAAAATGGTCGCGCCTTGTGGACGGCGTAAAAAGTCTCAGCCTGGTCGCGGGTCATGCGAATGCGCTTCTGGGCGACGATTCGAAGTCCTGCCTTTTCGATCAGGGCGTTGATCGCGCCAGTCAGGTTGCGCGCGGTCGCGTCCGGTTTGATAATCGAAAAGGTGCGCTCAATCGACATGATATCGTCCTTGCAAAGCTGATGGGAATTGCGGGCGCTTATATCGACGCCCCGAGCGAACAGCAAGCGATCGGCCAGTGGGATCGTCCGAGCACGTGGCAAGCTCCGGATTACAACAAATTCACGAACATTAACCCACTCTGAAGCGAACGTCCCGGCTTCGTTCAGCTTCGCGGGAATAGCGTTACGTTTACCGATCGCGCCGCCTGCCCTTTGGCGGACGTCCCGGGAGCAAATCAACAAGGACGCCGGTCGCGTCCGAACTCCGAGGAGACGACGATGTTACGCAAACTCTCGCTTGTTGCAGTTGCCGCAGCTTCTCTCGCAGCGGCCGGCCTGGCACCGACCTCCGCCTCTGCATTTGGCGGTTTTCACGGCCATGGCTTCCATCATGGGGGCTGGGGTTGGGGTGGCCCGCGCTTCTTCGTTGGCGGCCCAGCTTTTTATGGTTACGGCGGGTGCTATGTGCGCCGCTTGGTCCCGACCCCATGGGGTCCCCGCTGGCGACTGGTCAATCGTTGCTACTAAGCTCGATCGTCTAATGACCGAGTTAGCCCCGGCGGGTCGCGCCGGGGCTTTTCGTTAAGCGACGCGAGCGGCTTCTGCCATTCATTCAAATTTAACTACAATGCATGCAATCGGCCAGCGCCGGGAAACATTCTTCAAGCCGAAGACTTGATGCTGCACTGTCCACGCGAGACACGAGCGACATCTGTCATGAATCGGCATTTTAGCGAAAGCAACCCTGTGATGGATCGCCAGATCATGCGGTCGATTTGCGACGGCCTGGCTGAGGCGCTGCGGCAGAGCTTCCGCCCGGAATCGTCGCGCCTGTCCCCTCGCCTTCAAAGTCTCATGGACGAACTACGCCGGCGCGACAGCTGGAACTACAAGAGCTCCAGCTAACCTTTCGCCGCGCACCAGACGACTTATTCGTGCAGATACGGGTTGCGTTTAGCCGCCAGTCCGGTGACAAGCTGGCATGCTTTCAATCACCGAACTATCGGTCCGGATCGCCGGACGGCTTCTGATCGACCATGGCTCGGCCCAGATCGTGCCGGGCGCGCGCGTCGGCTTCGTTGGCCGCAACGGCGTCGGTAAATCAACCCTGTTCAGCGCGATCCGTGGAGAATTGCCGACGGAGACCGGGACGATCACGATTCCGCCTCGGTGGAGAGTCGGCAGCCTTGCCCAGGAGGCCCCGAACGGGCCGGAAAGCCTGATCGAGATCGTCCTCAAGGCGGATCTCGAACGCGATGCCTTGCTGCGCGAGGCCGAGACCGCCAATGATCCGCACCGGATCGCGGACATCCACACCAGACTTGTCGATATCGACGCCCATTCGGCGCCCGCTCGCGCCGCTGCCATCCTCAACGGCCTCGGGTTCAGCACCGCGGACCAGGCGCGGGCATGTCAGGAGTTCTCGGGCGGCTGGCGGATGCGCGTCGCACTCGCCGCCACCTTATTCGCCGCTCCCGATCTGTTGTTGTTGGATGAGCCGACGAATTACCTCGATCTCGAGGGGACGTTGTGGCTTGAGGATCATCTCGCGAATTATCCCCGTACCGTAATCATCATCAGCCATGATCGCGACCTACTCGACACCTCGGTCGATCAGATACTTCACCTCGAGCGTGGCAAGCTGACCTTGTACAAGGGGACCTACTCTTCATTCGAAGAACAGCGTGCTATCCGCGAAATGCTCGACGCCAAACACGCCAAGCGGCAAGCAGACGAACGCAAGCGCCTGCAGGCCTTTGTCGATCGCTTCAAGGCCAAGGCCTCCAAAGCCCGTCAGGCGCAATCGCGCGTGAAAATGCTGGAACGGATGAAACCGGTCACCGCATTGGTGACTCAGGACGTGCGGGAAATATCATTCCCTGTTCCTGAGAAGATGCTTTCGCCGCCCATCATCGCGGTAGACGATGTAACCGTCGGTTACGATCGAAAGAAGCCGGTACTCAGTCGCGTCACGCTACGTATCGATAATGATGACCGCATTGCGCTGCTTGGATCAAACGGCAACGGCAAGTCGACGCTCGTCAAGCTACTCGCCAACAGGCTGGCGCCATTCGCCGGGCATGTCACCCGCGCAGATAAACTTGCGGTCGGATACTTCGCCCAGCACCAGCTCGATGAACTTGATGTCGATGCCACCCCCTACGATCACGTTCGCAGGCTGATGCCGGACGCGCCGGAAACCAAAGTGCGCGGACGAACGGGGGCGATCGGCTTTTCGGGAAAGGCAGGCGATACGCCCGTCCAGAATCTCTCGGGCGGCGAAAAAGCTCGGCTGTTGTTGGGGCTCGCGACCTTCTTTGGTCCGAATATGATCATACTCGATGAGCCGACAAACCATCTCGACATCGACAGCCGCGCCGCGCTTGCGGAGGCGATAAACGAATTTCCGGGTGCCGTCATCATGGTCTCGCATGATCGCTACTTGATCGAGGCGTGTGCCGATCAGCTATGGGTCGTGGCCGATCACACGGTGACGAGCTTTGAAGGTGATCTTGACGATTATCGGCGAATGGTATTATCCGCGCGCGGCATGCGTGCCAGCTCGCGCGATCGTGAGGTCGATGCCTCCGACAAATCTCAGCGCAGCAAGCCCGAAAAACGCACTACTCCGCTGAAGCAAAGGATTTCCGAGGCTGAGACCGAGATCGAGCGGATCAACGGCATCATTGCCAAGATTGATGCGGCTTTGGCTCTGCCCGATTTATTCACGCGCGATCCGAAGCAGGCTGGGCAATTGGCGAAGGCCCGGACTGCCGCCGAGCGAGCATTACAGCGCGCGGAAGAAGCGTGGCTGGCCGCGAGTTCGCAATATGAGGAAACCGGCTGATCGCGCTCGGCCGAGAGCGCAATTTTCAATACGTCCTCTCGAGTTGCGGGAAGCGAAGCGTGAGCTAGCTTCTTCTGACGCGTTTTCTTCGCGCGAACCGGCGTCCACTTCGCTCGAAAACGCTCTAAACCGAGGCGACGCTCACGTTGCCACCGCTTTCTTCTTGGCCACCTTTGGTTTTGCGGTCTTCGGCGAGGCAACCGGCTCGGGGCCGCGCTCGATCGACGTCAGGCGTCCGGCCGTAAAGGTGTAGATGCCGGCCCGCTGGCCCTCTGCATACGTGATGACGGCGACCCGGTCGCCGCGTGCATTGTTCGAAAGGCTGACATTCGCCGGCGCACCGATGCCGCGGACGACATCGCATTCGGTGTGGCCAAGCGCCACCGTTCCCGATGTCGACGGCATCGGCGCTGCTGATGCACCATCGGTCGCGGCGTTGGCGTCCGCAGGGCTGCCACCCGGAGGCACCATTCCCGCACAAAATCCCTCGGCGCTGACCAAGTCTTCTGCCGTCACGGGCTTGTTGGGCGTGAGCGGCGGCGCGTCAATCGAAATATTTTTGATGAACAACCTGCCAGGACGCGAAAACCATTCGGCATCGCGTGAGATAAGATCCGACGCGCCCGAGCAGCCGGCGACTAACGGCGCAAACAGCAGCAGCGCCAGCAGAGGTTTTCGAGAAAAGCCGTTGTGTTGCACGATCGAGTCGATTCCGAAGCCGTCCCGTTAAGCTTTTGTCCCACCACCAGTTTGCGGCACGACCGTGGCTTTATCCAAGCTCGCCTGTTGAAAGCGTGGATTATCTTAATTGCGGACCAGTCCTCACTCTCGCCGCTGCCATCTGCCCCGCTCGTCGGTCTGCCAATAAGTGACGTCAAACCCGCGCGCTTTGCAATCGGTCCAGGCGGTTCGGGCCGTGGCGAGTGCGTCGTCGTCTTCCCCGTCAAAGACTACCACCATTCGCTCGTAGCGCTCGGAATCCGCGGGGAAAGCCGCATTGTCGATGAGAAACCTGACTTCGGCGCCGTTCGGGTTGATATCTTCGATGGCCAGCACGATAGGCTGGTCCTGGGCATCGCCTGCGCTCCAGATCGCGTGAGGCAAGAATGAATCATCTCGATAGGTCCACAAATGTCCATCGAGCGCATCGGCGCGCTCCCGCGATGTCGACTGCACGACGACTCGCCAGCCGCGCTCCAGCGATTTTTCGAGTAATGGCGGCAGAACGCTTTCGAGCGTCATGTCTTGCAGATGGTAAAACAGCACTTCGGTCATCGCTTGGCTTCGTAATGCTCCGCCACCAGCCGGTCGAGGAGGCGAACGCCATAACCTGAACTCCAGCTTTGATTGATTTCGGTCTTCGGCGCGCCCATCGCGGTTCCGGCGATATCGAGGTGCGCCCACGGCGTCTCGTCAACGAACCGTTGCAGGAACTGCGCTGCGGTGATCGAGCCGCCGTGACGGACGCCGGTGTTTTTCATGTCAGCGAACTGCGAGTCGATCTGCTTGTCGTATTCGGGACCGAGTGGCATGCGCCAGACCCGCTCCCCAGTTGCAAGCCCGGCCTCGGTCAAGCGGCCGGCTAGTTCGTCGTTGTTGGAGAAAAGTCCGGCATATTCGGTGCCGAGCGCAACCATGATGGCGCCGGTAAGGGTTGCGAGATCGACCATGAACTTCGGCTTGAACTTCTTTGCCACGTACCAGAGCACATCGGCGAGAACCAGCCGGCCTTCGGCGTCGGTATTGATGATTTCAATGGTTTGCCCTGACATCGAGGTCACGATATCGCCCGGGCGCTGGGCATTGCCGTCCGGCATGTTCTCGACCAGCCCAATGGCGCCCACTGCGTTGACCTTCGCCTTGCGGGCTGCCAACGCGTGCATCAGTCCAACCACGCAAGCCGCGCCGCCCATGTCGCCTTTCATGTCCTCCATGCTACCGGCCGACTTGATCGAAATCCCCCCGGTATCGAAGCACACTCCTTTTCCGACAAAGGCCACGGGCTGATCACCGCGCTTGCTGCCGTTCCAGCGCATGATCACGGTGCGGCCGGGCCGTGCCGAGCCCTGCGCAACACCGAGCAACGCGCCCATCCCGAGTTTATTCATCGCCTTCACATCGAGAATCTCGACTTCGACGCCAAGCTTTCGCAGCCTGCTGGCGCGCCGGGCGAATTCCTCGGGGTAGAGTACGTTGGGGGGCTCGTTCACGAGTTCGCGCGCGATGATGACGCCATCGACGACATGTGCGCGAGCGGCGAAAGCCTTGCGCGCGGCGCCCACGTCACTGACAGCGACCGAGATTGCGCCACGCAACGCAGTATCCTCGCCATCCTTCTTTTTGGTTTTGTAACGATCGAATCGATAGGCCCGCAGCCGCACGCCGGCGGCTAAGGCGGCGGCCTGATCTGGCTCCATCGGCCCGCTCGGCAATTCGGCGATGATAGTCACTGCCTCCTTGGTGGCCCCGAGTTTGCCGGCAGCCGTGCCACCGAGCTTGAGAAAGTCCTCCTCCTTGAGGGCCGAAAGCTTGCCGGCGCCCACCACAATCAGGCGCGAGGCCTGCAGTCCTTGCGGCGCCAGAATGTCGAGAGTTGAACAGCTTTTTCCCTTGAACTGGTTGGTCGCCGCGGCCCGATCGGCAAGCCCGGCCGCGCGGCCCAGTATCTTGCGGGTTGCCGGTCCAAATTTCAGCGCATCGTCGCAGAAAACCACCAGAATGCCGCGCCGGGCAGTAGAAAAAGGAACAAAACCCACCGTGAGGGCGTCGGGCATAGGCAAATCCTCCAATCAGGGGCTGTCGCTGGTCGGAAACTCGCGCACGGTGCCCGGAATGCTCGCTTGGTGCGATTGCGCGCCCTCAGGAGCTTAGCGACGCACTATGGACTGTCGGCGGCCACGCTGCCAAGCGTCCGGCGTGGCGCGGTGGCCACATAGCATGAATTCTTAACCTTGTTCCGAGGGTGCCATGCGGCAGCCATTTTGTTGACGGATCAAGGGGATGCTAGTGTGAGAATGGCAGGCTGCGTGAACTAGCTGCTCGACCATCGGGGGTCCCACATTCGGGATTGGTCGTGACTGTTCGCAGGGCGGGATCGTGCGGTAGCGATGGGGTCAATCGACAGGTATATTTTTCGCACGACGCTCGCGTCGTTTGCGCTGGTTCTGGTCAGCCTGACAGGGGTGATCTGGATTACGCAGGCGCTACGCGGCATCGACCTGATGACCAGCCAGGGTCAGACCATCCTGACCTTTCTCGGCGTCACCAGCCTGGTGATCCCGGCGCTGGTGCTGATCATCTCGCCGATCGCGCTGATGATTGCGATCTCGCATACACTGAACAAACTCGCGACCGACTCCGAAATCATCGTGATGAATGCGGCCGGCTTCTCGCCGTTCCGGCTGTTCCGACCGTTCTTCTACGCCACGACGGTGGTCGCGGTAATGGTCGCTGTCATCGCATCCTATCTCGCACCCGACGGCATGCGGCGCTTGAAGCGCTGGGATGCCGAAATCACCGCAGACGTATTGACCAACATCCTACAGCCGGGTCGGTTTGCGCAACTCGATCCCAACCTGACGATCCGGATTCGGGAGCGGCGGCCAGGGGGCGTGCTCGTCGGCATCTTCGTCGATGATCGTCGCGATCCAAAGGAACGGGTCAGCATCATCGCCGACCATGGAACGGTCCTCAAGAACGAGGGTGGATCGTTTTTGATTCTTGAAGACGGAAATCTGCAGCGCTTCGAAGTCGGAAAGCGGGACCCGGCTTTGGTGGCATTCGGCCGCTATGCTTTCGATATGTCGAAGTTCTCGAATCAAGGGCGAGACGTCACATTGGGCATCCGCGAACGCTACCTCTGGGAA
The DNA here is from genome assembly GCF_035273305.1 of Bradyrhizobium sp. Lineage (GTDB taxonomy): Bacteria > Pseudomonadota > Alphaproteobacteria > Rhizobiales > Xanthobacteraceae > Bradyrhizobium. Next base: position 28,000 of record NZ_DATEPI010000181.1, read on the forward strand.
TTGCTCATGCCCGCCGCCAATGACCCGGTTTACTTGCAATTGCCCGGTCAATTCCGCGCCGAACTGCATGACCGCTTTATGGCGCCGATCTACCCATTCGCATTTGCAGTGCTCACGTTTGCATTTCTTGGCGCACCGCGCACCACGCGCCAGAGTCGCAATTTTTCAATCGGCGGCTCCATTCTCGCGGTGTTCGGATTACGAATGGCAGGGTTTGCCTGCTCTGTTTTGGCAGTGAAATCATCGCTCGCCCCCGTCCTACAGTACCTGATGCTGGTGGCGTCGATCGCAGCGAGCATCTGGATCATCGTTGGCGGCGTCGTGCTCGAACCGCCGGCCGCGCTGATCGAAGCCATCAACAAAACCAATGCGCGTCTTTCACGCTTGTTTGGGCGGCCCGTCACCGCATGAGCATGATTACCAATACGCTGGGTCGATATTTTGCCGGCCGTTTTGTGGTCTCGGCCATCGGCGTGTTCGCAAGCATTTTCGTGCTGCTGGTATTGGTCGACTACATCGAAATGGTCCGAAGGACGTCTGGCCTGGTGTCCGCGTCGGCGATAACCGTGGCAGAGACCTCCCTGTTTCGGGTGCCCCAACTGCTCGAAAAGATGATGCCGTTTTGCATCCTGATCGGGGCCATGACCTGCTATCTCGCGCTTTCGCGACGGCTGGAGCTGGTGGTAGCGCGCGCCGCCGGCGTTTCCGCTTGGCAGTTCATCGCGCCGGCGCTGGCCAGCGCGATCATGATCGGAATTTTCGCCACCGCCGTTTACAATCCGATGTCTGCGAATCTTCGGGAGCTCTCCAAGCGAATGGAAGCCGAGTTGTTTGGCTCCGCGCCGGGGGGCGGCGTTCAGGACGCGTCCGGTTTCTGGATCAACCAGGTCAACAGCGATGGACAGGTCATCATCAACGCCGCGCGTAGCGAGCAGCAGGGCGTGCGGTTGACCGGATTGACGTTGTTTCGATTCGATAGCGACGCCCAGTTCAAGGAGCGAATCGAAGCGCGCGAGGCCACGCTGCAGGAAGGGCGATGGCTTTTCAAATCCGCGCGCCGCTATGCGCTCGATGCTCCCCCTGTCGACCAGGACAGCTTTGAGCTTGCGACCAGCCTGACGCCGGCTCAGGTCCGCAACAGTTTCTCGACACCGGAGACTGTGTCTTTTTGGCAACTGCCGAGCTACATCCGGTCGTCCGAAAGCTCCGGCTTCGCCACGGCCGGCTACCGTCTGCAATACCACAAACTCATCGCGCAGCCGTTTTTGCTGGCCGCGATGGTCATGCTCGCAGCCGCTGTGAGCCTGCGCTTCTTCCGTTTCGGCGGCGTGCAAAAGATGGTTTTGAGTGGCGTGGGGGCGGGCTTTCTGCTCTATGTTCTTTCGAAAGTAACTGAGGATTTGAGCAAGGCTGACTTGATGCATCCGATCGCTGCGGCGTGGCTGCCCGTGCTCGTGGGCGGCCTCACCGGCTTTTTGGCCTTGCTGTACCAGGAGGACGGGTAGTGGCTGCTGTCGCCGCCCGCCAGAGACGGCTGCCTGTGCTCGGCCGGCGCACCCCCGTGCGCCGCGATTGTGCTCGCCTGATTGCCCTCAGCACCGCACTGGTATTTGGATTGGTGTTTGCGGTGGTGCTGGGCGCTCCGACACCGGCCGCGGCGCAAAGCTTCACTTACAATCCGAGGCCTCCGCGACCAGTCGCGCCGCACCCCGCCAATGATGGACGGATGCTCGTCCAGGCGGTCGAGGTAGATTACGACTACAACAATTCGCGCGTATCGGCAGTCGGCAACGTACAGATGTTCTACAACGGCACAAGCGTCGAAGCCGACAAGGTCATCTACGATCAGAAGACGAAGCGGCTGCATGCGGAAGGCAACATCCGCATGACCGATGCCGAAGGAAAGATCACTTACGCGAACATCATGGATCTGAGCGACGATTATCGCGACGGATTCGTGGATTCGCTTCGGGTCGACACCGCCGATGCGACGCGGATGGCTGCGACGCGTGCTGACCGCTCGAGTGGCAACTACACCGTTTTTGAAAACGGAGTCTACACCGCCTGCGCTCCCTGTAAGGACGATCCGAAGAAGCCGCCTTTGTGGCAGGTCAAAGGTGCGCGCATCATTCACGACCAAAACGAAAAGATGCTGTATTTCGAGAACGCGCAGCTGGAATTCTTCGGCGTTCCGATCGCTTACGTGCCCTATTTCTCGACACCCGATCCGACGGTTAAGCGGAAGACGGGGTTCTTGATGCCGGGCTTCTCCACGGCATCGGGCTACGGCTACGGCGTTGAAACGCCCTTCTACTGGGCCATCGCCCCGGATTACGACGCCACCTTCAGTCCGCGCTTCACCACCAAACAGGGCGTATTGTTTCAGGGCGAATTTCGTCAGCGATTGTTGAGCGGTTCATACCAAATCCGCGCCTATGGCATCGATCAGCTGGAGCCTGGGGATTTCGCGGGACAGCCCGGTGATCGGCAATTCCGCGGAGGAATTGACACCAAGGGTCAGTTCGCACTGAACGATAAATGGGTGTGGGGCTGGGATGGCGTGCTGCTCTCGGACTACGCCTTTTTCTCCGATTACAGGCTTGCTCAATACAGAGATCCGCTCGGCTCGTTCCTCACGCTGCCGACGGAAGCCATCTCCCAGCTTTACCTCACGGGCGTGGGCAACCGCAGCTTCTTCGACCTCCGCACGATTTATTATTTGAGCTATTCCGGTAACCAGGCCCAGGTGCCCGTGATACATCCGGTACTTGATTATTCGAACGTCCTGAACAATCCGATCTTCGGCGGAGAGTTCAGCTACAAAACGAATTTTACGAGTCTGACGCGCCAGACGGCGGCCTTCGACCCGATCACGACATTAGCGAATACCGGAAGTCTGTGCATGACGGCTTCCGCCGATCCGCTGGCCCGCCTACCCTCGCAATGCCTGCTTCGGGGAATGCCCGGCACTTACACGCGGCTGACGGCCGAGGCACAGTGGCGGCGCTCGTTTACCGATTCCGCCGGACAAATCTGGACGCCATTTGCGAGCATCCGCGCGGATGCGATTGACTCCTCGATCTCGAACCAGCCGGGCGTTTCCAACTTCCTCCCGGTAGGCGACACCCAAGCCTTGCGTGCGATGCCGACGGTCGGCCTCGAATACCGATACCCCTTTATCAACGTTCAACCGTGGGGCACGACGACGGTCGAACCGATTGCACAGGTCATCATTCGTCCGAACGAATCCTATGCCGGCAAGCTTCCGAATGAAGACGCGCAAAGCATGGTGTTCGATGCCAGCAATCTATTCAGCGTCGACAAGTTCTCGGGCTACGATCGGGTCGAGGGCGGCGGTCGCGCCAATGTTGGCGTGCAGGCGACTACGCAATTCGACCGCGGCGGTGCCGTCAATGTGCTGTTCGGACAGTCCTATCAACTGTTTGGCCTGAATTCATTCGCGGTCGCAGACATGACCAACACCGGTCTTGATTCCGGCCTGCAGAATACGCGATCCGACTACGTCGCTAGGGTCAATTACTCGCCCAACCGCACGTATAGTTTCAGCGTTCGCACTAGGCTCGACGAGGCGACACTTAACGTCAACCGTTTTGAGGCTGAAGGCCGCGCAGCTTTTGATCGGTGGTCGGTCAGCATGCTGTACGGCAACTACGCCCAGCAGCCGGAGTTGGGTTATCTTACCCGCCGCGAAGGACTATTGGGTAGCGCCTCGATGAAGCTGGCGGCCAACTGGGTAGTCACGGGAGCTGCGCGATGGGATCTCGAAGCGAACAAGGTCAATCAGTACATCGTCGGTGCAGGATATGTGGACGATTGCTTCGTGCTGGCGGCTAACTACGTCACCTCCTACAACTACGCTGCGGGCACAACGCCGCCGGTCCTCAGCCACGCCTTTATGCTGCAGATCGGATTGCGGACGCTTGCGAACTCCTCCAGCGCTGCGGCCGGCCCCGCGCTTCAGTAGCACTTCCGATCAGGCTAATTGTTGAAGGCCGCTGCTGAAGATAGATTTCCTTTAACGTTGCAATTCGATCCCGTTGATAATGCGAATATGACCATGACGACCGTCTCTCCTCTGATCTCTCGTCTGATCCAAAGCTGTGTAGCCGCACTAGCATTGATGATCTGCGCCTCGACGTCGCAGGCTCAATCCGTCGCCGTGATGGTCAATGGTGATCCCATCACCAGCTTTGATATCGAACAGCGCAGCAAGTTGAACTATTTGACCACTCACAAGGTTGCGGACCGGCAGCAGGTGATCAACGAACTGATCGACGAAAAACTGAAGATCAAGGAAGCGAAAAAATTCGGTGTGGACCCGACGGGCTCCGACATCGATCAATCCTATGCGTCGATGAGCGAGAGAATGCGCATCACGCCGGACCAACTGACCAAATCCCTCGAAGCCCAGGGCATTCGGCCTGACACGCTGAAGGCTCGCATCAAGGCTGACATGGTTTGGACGAGTTTGGTGCGTGGACGATATAAGGAAAGCCTTCAAGTCGGCGAGAAGGATGTCGCGGCGGCAGTTAAGGTGGATGGAGCCGACGACAAGCAGCAGGGCGCCGCCTTCGAATATAAGATGCAGCCGATCGTTCTGGTTGTCCCGCGAGGATCTGCGCCAGCTGCAATTGAGGCAAGGCAGAAAGAGGCTGAAGCGCTGCGAAACCGGGTGCAAAGCTGCGCGGAGGCGAATGCTTTCTTCAAGTCGATGCCAAACGCTGCGATACGCGAGACCGTGACCAAGACCTCGGCCGACATACCCCCAGTTCTACGGGAGCTGCTCGACAAGACCCCGATCGGACATTTGACCGCGCCCGAGGTCACCAAACAGGGTATCGAGATGGTTGCGCTTTGCGGCCGCAATCCGACGACGGTCGATACACCCAAGAAAAGGGAAGTCCGCGAGAAGATGTACTCGCAGAAATTCGAGGCCAAGTCGAAATGGTATTTGAACGAAATTCGCAAAGCCGCGATGATCGAATACCGCTGACGCATGGCAAAGCCGCTTGCCCTGACTTCAGGCGAACCCGCAGGTATAGGGCCTGACATCACCCTCGCCGCGTGGCTGCGTCGGAAAGAACTGAAGCTTCCACCCTTTTACCTCCTCGGAGATCGGGATTTCCTGGATCGTCGAGCGAAAGCGATCGGGGTGGATATCAAAACTGCCAATGTACGGCCTGAAGATGCGGTTGCTGCTTTCGCAGATGCGCTGCCGGTCGTTGACACTGGCTACCGTGCTACGGCCGAGCCTGGCCGTCCGGACAGCACCAGTGCAGATGCGGCGATAGCCTCAATCCGTCTGGCCGTAGAGGATATAGCCGCTGGGCGGGCCGCTGCCGTAGTCACCAATCCGATTGCAAAGAACATTCTATACCGCGCCGGCTTCCGGCATCCTGGACATACGGAGTTTCTCGCAGAACTTGCTGCGGTTGGGAGGCGCGTGCCCCAGCCGGTCATGATGCTGTGGTCCCCTGCTCTCGCCGTCGTACCCGTGACCATCCATCTTCCGCTGCGTGAAGCCATCTCGCAGCTCTCGAGCGATTTGATCGTGACCACAGCCCGTATCGTGGTTGCGGATCTGAAAGCCAGATTTGGGTTCGTCAATCCCAGGCTCGTCGCTTCCGGACTTAATCCCCACGCCGGCGAGGACGGCTCGCTCGGGAGTGAGGACCAGACCATCGTGGCGCCGGCCGTTAAAACTCTGCGCAGCGAAGGCATCAATATCCGCGGACCGCTGCCGGCGGATACCATGTTCCACGAGGCCGCGCGCAAGACGTACGACTGCGCGATCTGCATGTATCACGATCAGGCGCTGATCCCTGTCAAAACGGTGGCATTTGACGAGGCCGTCAATGTAACGTTGGGACTGCCGTTCATTCGCACATCGCCGGACCATGGAACGGCTTTTGATATTGCGGGTACCGGCCGCGCCAATCCATCCAGCCTGATCGCTGCGTTGCGGCTGGCGGCCCGGATGGCGGCGACACTGCCGGCATGAGCGCAATCGACGATCTACCTCCGCTGCGCGATGTCATTCGCGAGCACGCTCTATCCGCGCGAAAATCGCTCGGTCAGAACTTTTTGCTCGACCTCAATCTCACCGCGCGAATTGCGCGTGCGGCAGGTCCTCTGGAAGATGCCACCATCGTGGAGGTCGGCCCGGGTCCCGGTGGGCTCACGCGCGCGCTGCTGGCCCTCGGCGCGCGCCGCGTGATCGCGGTCGAGCGCGATCAGCGGGCCCTTCCGGCACTCGAAGCTATCTCGAAACGATATCCTGGACGGCTGCAAATCGTATGTGCGGACGCTCAGACTTTCGATCCAGCACCGATGCTCGGTGGCATCAAAGCCAGGATCGTTGCGAACCTCCCTTACAACGTCGCCACGGCGCTGCTGGTTGACTGGCTTTCGATCGAGCCGTGGCCGCCCTGGTACGATATGATGGTGCTGATGTTTCAGCGCGAGGTGGCCGAGCGCATCGTTGCGCGCGAGAAGGAGGAAGCTTATGGGCGGCTTGCGGTTCTCGCGAATTGGCGCACTGAAACAAAGATTTTGTTCGACATTTCTCCAAGCGCCTTTGTGCCACAACCAAAGGTGACCTCGTCTGTGGTGCGACTGATTCCCCGCCTGGCTCCGCAGCCCTGCGATCGCCGTGCGCTCGAGCAGGTCGCTGCGGCGGCATTCGGCCAGCGTCGAAAAATGCTCCGGCAAAGCCTCAAATCGCTTGCAGTCGACGCCACCCGGCTGGCTGCCGCCGCGGATGTCGATCCGACCCGACGCGCCGAGACCATTCCGGTCAGTGGCTTCGTTGCTATGGCGCGTGAATTGACCGATATACGGAAAACAAAACCGAACATTACTTGAGGAGACGCAGTATGGCGCTGATGCGACGCCAATCATTGGTCAAGTTCGACGCGCCATTGTGCGAAACCATCGTCGAAACACCTAAGCCGCAAGGCACGGAGGTTCTCGTCCGCATCGAGCGTTGTGGCCTGTGTCATTCCGACCTGCACATCCAGGACGGCTATGCCGACCTCGGCGGCGGCAAGCGACTAGACACAACTCGGGGGATGACGTTGCCGTTCACGCTTGGGCACGAGATCGCCGGGATCGTCGAGGAGGTCGGACCGGATGTCCCAAAAGATCTGATCGGGGCGAAGAAAGCGGTGTTTCCTTGGATCGGGTGTGGTCAATGTCGCGACTGTGCCAATGGCGACGAAAATCTTTGCCTCAAGCAACGTTTTCTCGGAGTCGCCATCGATGGCGGCTTCGCCAGCCACGTGCTTGTGCCCGACGCAAAATACCTGCTCGACTATGATCCCCTGCCGGTCAACCAGGCGGCGACGCTGATGTGCTCCGGCGTGACCGCCTACGGAGCCCTGAAGCGACTGGTTGATCGGCCTCGCCAGCGTAACCTCCTGCTGATCGGGCTCGGTGGTGTCGGCATGATGGGTCTGGCCTTCGCGCAGGCCATGTTCAAGCAAAAGATTTCTGTAGCGGATCTGAGCGAGGCCGCGCGGGAGGCGGCGCTTAAGAATGGCGCAGACTTCGCCTACGATCCGGCCGAGCCCGACATCGCCAAACGGATCATCAAGGAAACCGAAGGTGGATTCGACGAGATCGTCGACTTCGCGGGTAATGAGAAGTCCATGGCGTTCGCGGTTTCCGTGCTCGCGCGTGGCGGCAAGATCGTCGTATCGGGCTTGATGGGCGGCAATTTCAGCCTGCCGATGGTACAATGGATCTACAAGCGGATGACTATTGAAGGCTTTATGGTTGGAACACTCGCAGAGGCTTACGAGCTGATGGCGCTGGCCCGTGCCGGCAAGATCAAGCCGACGCCCATGACAGAGGAACCAATGGCGGACGTACAAAAATGGATAGACCAATTGCGGGCTGGAAAAGTCGTGGGCCGCGTGGTTCTGAAGAATTGAGGCACAGCACTCGTAAGCCTCGACAAAAGAGGTAGAGCGCCAAGTAAGCCTCGCTTAGTTGGGAGGACATCGATGGCTTTCTCGGGCAACCGTTCGACTCTTGCTACTGCCGCGCTATTGGCGTGCGCTCTGGTCTTCAACGCTCCGGCGCTGGCGCAAAAGAAATACAGCCCAGGCGCGTCCGATACCGAAATCAAGATCGGGACGACGACGCCTTATAGCGGCCCCGCCTCGGCCTATTCGGCTGGCGCGGTTTCCGCCACCGCCTATTTCACGATGATCAACGAACAAGGCGGGGTTAACGGCCGCAAGATCAATTTCATCAGTCTCGACGACGCATACAGCCCGTCGAAAACGGTCGAACAAATCAGGCGTCTGATCGAAAGCGACGAGGTGCTGTTTCTGGTCAATCCAGTAGGCACGGCGCCGAATATGGCCGTCGTCAAATACATCAACCAGAAAGAGGTGCCTCATCTCTTCGTTGGTTCAGGTGCGACGGTCTTTAATGATCCGGAACACTACCCATGGACCATGAGCTGGACGCCGCATTATGCGTCGGAAGGCGAAATCTACGCCAAATACATTCTGTCCGTGAAGCCCGATGCGAAGATCGGGATATTGGCGCAGAACGACGATCTCGGTCGCGATTATTTGCTCGGCTTCAAACGGGGGCTCGGCGAAAAGGCCTCGAGCATGATCGTATCGACCCAGACCTACAACACCACCGATCCCACAGTGGATTCGCAGGTGGTCACCCTGAAGTCGTCCGGCGCCGACGTATTTTTCATTATCACGATCCCGAAATTTTCGGCGCAGGCCATTCGAAAGGCTTACGACATCGATTGGCATCCGCAGGAAATCGTGGTGAGCATCGGCTCTTCGATTGCCGGGGCGATCAAGCCTGCGGGATTTGACGCGGCAAAAGGCATCATCTCCGCAGCTTATCAAAAAGATCCGGCCGACCCTCAGTGGAAAGACGATCCGGCAATGAAAGCCTGGAACGTATGGATGGACAAGTATAACCCTCGCATCAGCAAGAGCGACTACTACGCGCCGTACGGCTATAACATCGGTTATGCGGTGGTGCAGCTACTGAAGCAGTGCGGCGACAATCTCACCCGCGAAAACATCATGAAGCATGCGTCGCATCTGGATATGGAGTTGCCTCTGCTGTTGCCGGGCATCCGCCTGAAGACGACCCCGACCGACCTGCGCCCGATCAAGCAGATGCGCTTGGTGCGCTTTGACGGGTCGAGATACGTGCTGTTCAGCGACGTGCTTGCAAGCGACTGACTTAACCCGAACGACAGCGGCCGTCCCTGATTCCATCACGTCATGAGCCGGCTCGCCGTAAAAGCGAGCCCGAATTAAGCCTCATGCTCTCCGGAATTGCGGCTCATTGCGACCCAACTTTTCTCGGAAGTTTGGAGCGTAACGCCTCGCGCATCACCGGAGCCGCACATGTCAAACCGAGCCGCGAAATTTGTGTCAGCAGTATTCGCCAGTATTCTCGCGGGCACCCTTGCACCCGTACCGCTAGGCGCGGTCCCCGCGGCAGATGACTGCCTTTCCGCTCCAAACGCGCCAGTTAGTGATGGAAGCCATTGGTACTATCGCATCGATCGAGCCACAAAGCGTCACTGCTGGTATGTCCGTGAACAAGGCGAAAAGGCATCCCTGAGCCACGCGCGCTCCTTCCGATCGGCAAGGAGCAGCGGACCCCAAGCCGAGACTGCGCCGCAACGTTCTATCGCCGACGCTCACGCCGAATTATCCCCGCAATCACGGGTCGAACCGCCGATCCGGACCGATGCGCCAGTCGCGGCGATGCAGGCTGAGGCGTCGGCGGCCGAGCCGCGCCAACCTGCTCCGGCGGATGCACTGGTGCAGCAGCCATCGGTCGTGGGCTCCCGCTGGCCCGATCCCTCCGCTGTAACTTCGCGGGTCGCTGCAGCGGAAACGCAGAACACAGTGAGCGCAACGAGGACGGACAGTCCCGCTCCCAGGCTGGCCTCAAACTCGGCGGCGGCTCCAATGCCCGCCATTGCGGAGACGCCGCCCACTCCCGTGGAACGGGCGCCGCACGATCAATCCAGGTCGATTCCGATGCTGCTAGGTGCTATCGCGGCCGCATCGGCGCTTGCGGCCATCATCGCCAGTATCGTTCTGAAGTTCGGAGCCGCGGGAAGACAACCCCGAGTGCGACGAGCGATCAACTGGGAGCGCAGCGATGACGCCCGCTTCGCGATTTCTGACAGATCGGATGCGCATTTGCCCTCGCGCCGAGGCGGTATTGAACGCGATCCCGACCGCGCTGAAACAAACAGGAGAATTGCGGAGGCGTTCTCGCAGCTCACCGGGCGTGCTCCAAGCTGATCGAGCCTCAAGTTTCCAGCTGCTGCTGCAACCCGCGAACGAAGCCTGACAGGCCTATCTGCCGTTCGCGCTTCAGTTGCTCGGCGCGAAGTATGGATTTGACCGCTTCGAATGCCATTCCAATGTTGTCGTTGACGATGATGTAATCGTACGCGTCAAAATGGCTCATTTCATCACCCGCCTTCTTCATGCGGCTGCGAATCACTTCATCGGAATCCTGTGCACGAGTGTGGAGCCGCTGTTCGAGCGCCTGCGCCGAGGGCGGCAGGATAAACACGCTGACGACATCGCTCGGCGAGCGACTGCGCAGTTGCTGAGTGCCCTGCCAATCGATATCGAACAACACGTCATGGCCCGCCGACAAAGCGGCCTCGACCGGCGCACGCGGCGTGCCATAGCGGTTTTCAAAAACAGTCGCCCACTCGAGAAGTTCGCTGTGGGCAATCATCTCGTCGAACCGGCCTTGGCTGACGAAATAATAGTCCTTGCCCTCGACCTCACCCGGCCGCTTCGGTCGCGTCGTCGCCGAGACCGACATTTGCAACGCAGGCGTCTCTGCTACCAGCATACGCGACAGCGTGGTCTTTCCCGCGCCCGACGGTGATGACAGCACGAACATGAGTCCGCGCCGCTCAACTCCATCGAAGCCGTGGCCGCCAGCCTTCATCATCACTCCAGATTCTGGACCTGTTCGCGGAATTGCTCGACCACGTTTTTCATCGCAAGGCCGGTGTTGGTCAGTTCGACATCGTTTGATTTCGAGCAACAGGTGTTGACCTCACGGTTGAATTCCTGCGCCAGAAAATCCAACCGGCGCCCGATCGGGCCGCCCTTGGCGATCATCTCGCGCGCCTGCGAGATGTGCGATGCGATGCGATCGAGCTCTTCGCGAATGTCGGCTTTGGCGGCAATCAGAAGCGCTTCCTGATTGAGTCGGTCAGCATCGAAGCGGTCGGAGGCTTCCAGCAATGTCGCGATTTGGTCGACCAGCCTGGCCTTGATCGCCTCGGGCTTGCGACCGGGAGCAGCCTCAGCCTTCGTGGCCAGGCGCTCCATCTCATCCATTCGCTGGGACAGGATTTGCCCAAGCGTCACTCCCTCCCGCTGGCGCATCTCGACCAGGTCTAGAAGCGCCTGATCGAATGCCGCCCCCGCGGCCGCCTTCGCGGCGTTATCCTCATCCTGGTTACTTTCAGGCTCAACGACCTCGATAACCCCCTTGATGCCCAGCAGCCCGTCAATGCTCGGCGCCACCGCATCAATCTTGCCGGCCAACACGCCTGCCACTTTGACGATCGATGCCAGAACCTCTTCGTTAATACGGACCACTGAGAGGGGATTGCTGCGCCTGACATTCAAATTGGCGTACACGGTTCCGCGCGATAGCACCTCGCCCGCGCGCTTCTTGGCGAACAGTTCGAGTTCGTCCCATCCGGGCGGCAGGCGCATGCGCAGATCGAATCCCTTGGCGTTGACCGATTTCAATTCCCATTCGAACGCGTATGGCCCGCTGGCACCATGGCTTCGTGCAAAACCGGTCATGCTCGACAACGCCATCGCGTGATTTTCTCCGCCCCTAAATGAGATTCGCAAACAACGTGCGCGACTTTATCGCGTATTGCGCAAGCGTGGATACCGGTTTCGCGAACGGAACGGGCTCGAATCAGGTGGGATTCTTGCCGTCACGTTGGCAGCCGGCTAGCGCTGAACCACCGGCGCGGAGATGATCGATTCCGCAGCCCCCTGCCGGGGCGCCGGGGTCACACGAGCCGGCTTCTTCGACGGTACCGGTTTCGTGGTCGTGGCTGTGGGGTTGGTATCGGCGGGCGCGCTCGCGGCCGGCGGCTCGTCGGCCGGCTCGACGGTATCGTTCTGAATCTGTTTTTCGATCGCGCGCAGCTTGGCAACATTCTTCTGGTGCTGGTCGTAAGTATCACTAAATGCGTGGCCGCCGGTGCCATCCGCGACAAAGAACAGATCGCGAGTACGGGCCGGATTGGCGGCGGCTTCCAGCGAGGCGCGGCCTGGATTGGCAATTGGCCCGGGCGGAAGGCCATCAACCACATAAGTATTGTACGGCGATGGCTGCTGGATCTCACTGCGCTTGATCGGCCGCCCAAGCGTGCCCTTGCCGCCGACCAATCCATAGATGATCGTTGGATCCGACTGCAGCTTTATTTTTTGCCGCAGCCGGTTGACGAACACTGCAGCAACCCGGCTGCGTTCATCCGATTTGCCAGTTTCCTTCTCTACGATCGAGGCGAGCGTGACCAGTTGTTCCGGGCTCTTGATCGGAAGGTCTGGGCTTCGGCGCTCCCAGATTTCCGCAATCGCGCGCTTCTGCGCCTGTTGCATCCGTGCAATCACCTGTTCGCGGCTGGTGCCCCGCGGGAATTTGTACGTTTCCGGCAGCATCGTGCCTTCGCGTGGGATTTCACGAACGGAGCCCGAGAAGATGTCATTATCCGACAGCCGGGCCACGATCTGTTCGGAAGTCAGACCTTCGGGAATAGTGACCGCGTGCTGCACCACCTTGCCTTCGACGATGGTGCCGATGACGTCGCGCAAACTGGCGTTCTTCTGAAACAGGTACTCGCCGGGCTTGAGTTCCGAACGCGCCTTCAAGGCAAATACGGCCCCGATGAATGCCCACCTGTTGCTATCGATCACGCCTTCACGTTGCAGCGCGTCGGCTATATCGGTCATTCCGGCTCGAGCAGGAATATTGACGATTTTTTCTTCCTTCAACGGGCCGGGAGCTTCAATCTTCTGCCTGCCGTAAATGTACGCGCCACCGACACCGATCATGACCATAAGCACAAGAGTGATTACGGCATTGCCTACCACCACCCACGTGTTGCGGGCGCGCTGCGATCGTTTTGGCGGCGGCGGAACCTGCTCAGGCTCCAGCGCGGCGCGCGGGCTGCGTGGCGAAATGGGCGGCCTCTCACTCATCAGTGCAACCTGAGATCCTGTCGGTGTATCGCGGCCAGCGAGGCTGCCGAACGACCTGTAGTGTACGCCCAAGGCTAGGATTTAGCACCGAATACGGCGAAACGGTGGACTCTCGTCGATTAGCGTCCGTTAGCCACGCGCTGCATGATCACCGAAGCATTGGTGCCGCCGAATCCGAATGAATTCGATAGCGCGATGTTGATCTCGCGCTTGCGCGGCGTCAATGGTACCAGATCGATGGCCGTTTCCACCGACGGGTTTTCAAGATTTATCGTTGGTGGTGCGATGTTATCGCGAATGGCCAGGATGCTGAATATCGTCTCGACTGCGCCGGCGGCGCCGAGCAGATGACCGGTGGACGATTTGGTTGATGACATCGAAACCTTGGAAGCGGCGTTGCCCAATAGTCGCTCCACTGCGCCGAGTTCGATTTCGTCGCCTACCTGCGTCGAAGTTCCGTGCGCATTGATGTAGTCGATCTCTGAGGAACCGATGCCAGCCCGCTTCATTGCGGCATTCATGCTGCGGAACGCTCCGTCACCATCGGGACTCGGCGAGGTGATGTGATACGCATCGCCCGACAATCCATATCCGATCACTTCGGCATAGATTCGTGCCCCGCGCCGCTTCGCATGCTCGTATTCCTCAAGCACCACGATGCCGGCACCCTCGCCCATGACGAATCCATCGCGATCCCGGTCGTAGGGACGAGAGGCTCTTTCCGGAGTGTCGTTGAAGCCGGTGGACAGCGCACGTGAAGCGCAAAACCCCGCCATCGACAGGCGACAAATCGGCGACTCAGTTCCGCCGGCCACCATCACCTCCGCGTCGCCGAGCGCGATCAGCCGGCTGGCATCGCCGATCGCATGTGCGCCGGTCGAACACGCCGTCACCACAGCATGGTTCGGACCTTTGAGACCGTGCGCGATGGAGACGTAGCCCGAAGCGAGATTGATAAGCCGCCCGGGAATGAAGAAAGGCGATACCTTGCGGGGTCCGCGTTCGTTCAAAAGGAGCGCGGTATCTGCGATACCCGAAAGGCCACCAATCCCCGAACCAATCATCGTACCGGTGGCACAGCGATCCTCTTCGGTGGATGGATGCCAATTGGCGTCGTTGAGTGCTTCGCGTGCCGCACACATCGCGAAAATGATGAAGTCGTCGACCTTGCGCTGATCCTTTGGCTCCATCCATTGATCTGGATTGAACGTGCCGTCGCTGCCGTCTCCGCGCGGAATCAGGCAGGCTATTTGGCTGGTGAGGTCGGAGACGTCAAACGTATCGATTTTCCGGGCGCCGCTCTCGCTGTTGAGGATGCGCTTCCAGGTCGGCTCGACGCCACAGCCGAGCGGCGAAACCATGCCGAGGCCCGTGACGACAACCCGCCTCATATCCTGCACTCCAGCCCGGTATTCTCGGCACCACAACTACGAACCAGTGGACCGCTTGCCGAGGGTCCGTCCGGCTCGGTCAGCACCGGGCGGGGCGTCAGCTCTTCGCGTTTTTCTCGAGAAATTTTGTCGCGTCCCCGACCGTTAAAATGGTCTCCGCGGCGTCATCCGGAATTTCGCACCCGAACTCTTCTTCAAAGGCCATCACGAGCTCGACGGTATCGAGGCTATCGGCGCCGAGGTCATCAATGAAGCTCGCATTGTCGACCACTTTTTCGGGCTCAACACCAAGGTGCTCGACCACGATCTTCTTAACTCGCTCGCCAATCTCACTCATCGTTTAACCTCGTGCTTGTGCCCATTAGACCCGTTCCCCAAGACGATACGAGCCATCCTGGCCGGTAAACTTTCCTTCGCAATCGCATAATCTGATTTTGCCTTGTCAGGCCCGACAAGACCCGGCGAATGACGCAGGCTCAGCACCGCCAATATACAGGGTTTCAAAATCCTGCAAGGCGTTCTTTGCCCCTCCAGTGGTGGGTTCGGTTATCATACTTCCCCATCCTTGACCATAATGGTCGATCCACGGTCCGAAACCACGTCTCAGCGCGCCAAAAACGGCGGGCGGTGAGCTCAAATCATGGCCATGCCGCCATTGACGTGAATTGTCTGGCCCGTGACATATGCGGCTTCATTTGAACTGAGATAAACGGCCGCGGCCGCGATTTCCTGTGCTGTTCCAAGCCGCCCTGCAGGAACCTTGGAGAGGATGGTTTCCCGCTGCTTATCGTTCAGCGCATCCGTCATCGGTGTCTTGATGAATCCAGGCGCGATGCAGTTCGCGGTGACATTGCGCTTGGCGTATTCCGCCCCGAGCGTCTTGATCATGCCGATCAGTCCAGCTTTGGAAGCGGTGTAGTTGCCTTGTCCCGGATTTCCGGTGACGCCAACGACAGAGGTGATTGCGATAATACGGCCGAAGCGCTTGCGCATCATCAGCTTCGTCGCAGCTCGCGCCAGCCGGAATGTCGCGGTCAGATTCACATTGATGACCTCATCCCAGTCTTCGTCGCGCAACTGAACGAACAGATTGTCCCGTGTGATGCCGGCATTCGCGACGAGAATATCGACCTGCCCCATCGCTTTTTCCGCCGACGGCACCAGTGCCTCAACCTCGTCAGCCTCGGAGAGATTGCAAGGGAGCACGTGAACCCGCTCAGCCAACTTGCCCGCGAGTGTGTCGAGCGCCTCTCGGCGCGTCCCGGAAATGGCGACGGTCGCTCCCTGGGCATGCAGCGCTTCGGCGATGGCGCCGCCGATTCCGCCGGTCGCGCCGGTTACGAGCGCCATCCTGCCAGTCAGATCGAACATCATCGTCCCCCTCGCTCAGGCCGACTGCATCGCGGCGAGCGCATCCCTGGCAGCAGCCAGATCATTCGGGCCGCCAACCGCAATGCCGACCGCTCCTTCGGCTATGCGCTTCACGAGCCCGCTCAGCACTTTGCCAGAACCAATTTCGAAAAAGCGAGTGACCCCATGACTTGCCATGTAGGTTATCGATTCGCGCCAGCGCACGGTGCCGGTGACCTGCTCGATCAACCGACGGCGAATCTCGTCCGGATCGGAAATTGAGGACGCCACCACGTTTGCAACCAGCGGCGAAGCCGGTTGTCTGATGGTGACATTGGCGAGTGCACTGGCCATCACCTCCGCCGCCGGTTGCATGAGCCGGCAGTGGAACGGTGCAGAGACCGGCAGCAACATGGCGCGCTTAGCGCCCTTGGATTTGGCGATTTCGAGCGCGCGTTCCACCGCGGCTTTGTCGCCGGAAACGACGACTTGGCCCCCACCATTGTCGTTGGCGGCCTGGCAGACCTGCCCCTGCGCGGCCTCGTTTGCGACCGCTACCGCAGCCTCAAAATCAAGGCCGAGAAGAGCCGCCATAGCGCCGACGCCCACTGGCACTGCCTTCTGCATGGCAAGTCCGCGGATGCGCAACAGCCGCGCGGTATCAGAGATGTTGAGGCTGCCGGCCGCAGCCAACGCCGAGTACTCGCCCAGCGAATGCCCCGCCACGAAGGCCGCATCCCGCCTGACTGAAAAGCCGGCCTCGGTCTCCAGCGCGCGCAGGCTCGCCAGCGAAACCGCCATCAGCGCCGGTTGGGCGTTTTCGGTAAGCTGCAGGGCCTCTGCCGGCCCGTTCCAGATGATATCGGTCAGTTTCTCCCCGAGCGCCGCATCAACTTCTTCAAACACGG
>NZ_DATEPI010000182.1:0-13575 GCF_035273305.1 Bradyrhizobium sp.
ATTTTCTCGGGCAATGTCTCAGATGGGTCTTTCGCGACCGGGTCAAGCCAGCCGACTCCGGTCGCATCCGCTGCGCCGCCGAAAGCGGAATTCACATAGCGGCTACGCGTGCGAGTTGATGGCGTCGCTACCAGAATCGCGCGCCAGTGAAATGCATTGCCTTAATGCGCGGTTAGCCGCTTTGCGTAAAAGCTAACGGATGTTCCGCTCGGCTATTTAAAGCTCTGGTCCATAGAGATGTACCAGAAATCCTTCTCGACGCACCGTGACCTCATGCCCGATCTCATCGTTGCAAATTCTACACAACAGCCGATGAGGGCGTCCGCGTTTGCGGGCTTGCTCGGCCTGTTCGCGGGACTTTGCGCGATTTTTGCCGCCTGTGTCAGCCTTAGCGATTGGTACGGCGAGGCCGCGCAGGCGAGCTGGCCGGTTGTATCGGCGGTGGTCGAGCGGGCAGACGTCATTGCATCGGCGCGAGCGGCAAACGACGGTGGCGGGACCGAATGGAAGCTTCGCTATCGCGTGCGCTATAATGTGAACGAGCAATCGGCAACGGCGACCCTGACGTCGCGCGCCGTAGCTTCCGACACGGAAACGACAAAGCTGCGATCCTGGGCGGCGCAGCACCGCATCGGCAGCCGCATCGATATTCGTTATGATCCATCGCAGCAAAATCGCGCGAGATTTGCCTCAGACGAAGTGCCATCCGCCGCAGGCCATACCGCTACCGACCTGATCCTGTTCGCGATCGCAAGTATCGCCTGCGCCGGCCTTGTATCGCTGGCGAGATATTTGAAGGCGCGAGCGGCTCAAGTTAGGGCTGCGCGCGATGGCGAGCTTCGCGGCCTTGCGATCGGGTTCCTGTTCGCCGCGATGGGCCTGATGGTTACCGGGTTGGCGATCGACCGCGCGATCTATGCCGATCCTTTTACAGCCGACAATTTGATGGGCATTCCGGCCGGGCTGATGTTCGTGTTCGCGGGCGTACTGATCGGCTTGCCACCTGAATATACAAGATGGCGCGCTTTGCTCGGCACGCTCGTGGTCACCTGCTTCGCGCTGACGTTCGATTGGGTGGCGTTCGGTCCCGGCGAGCGGAAGTTCAACGGCAGCTTCGTTGGCATAGGCTTTGTGCCAAGCGAACTGATGGGGCGGATATGTTTCGGCTTCTTCGCCGTCGTTCTCGATATCTGCGCCATAGCGATGTGGATTGACCAGTTGCGGCGAACGTTCGGGTCAAGCACTGCCCAGCAATCGCCGCTGGTTAGTCCGTCCGATTCCAGAGCTTGATCAACGGACCGTCTGGACCGCGAACCGGATCGGTCCTGGGCAGCTTTACTTCCGGGATCGTCTTTATGGCTTTGCGGTAATTCTCCGGCGTCGGACGCGTCACCTGCATCTTGGGTCCCGGCGGATAGGCGCCGACCACAGAGAAATCCGGACTGGCCGATAGGCATTGATGCCCGGTGCCAGCCGGAAGTATGGCGACGTCGCCGGCCGTAACTTCGACTTCCTGCCCGTGGTCACCGCCAAATCGGACACGCGCGTGTCCGCGGGCGACTCCGAGCGCTTCGTGCACCGTGGCGTGATAGTGCAGATAATCGAAGATGCCATTGCGCCACATGTCGCCCCAACCATTAGCGCCGAACAGGTCTTCGATGGTCTTTTCGGGCTGATCGTTGGCGAGTTTGAGCACGTGCTTGTAGACCACGAACGGCATTGGGTTGTTTGGGACTAGTCCATCGTCTTCGAAGACGCAGGTGAGCGGCTCGATGCCGTCGGTGACAACTGACATATGATTCTCCCGCGTGAAGACTACGGGATTCAACCTTTATCGGCGCTCCGCGTTCCTTTTTGCGGCGCTGTGGGAATCTCGAACACCAGGCACGTCGTGGTGGCATGCGCCAGCAGCCGGCCTTGCGTATCGGTGAGGCGCCCCTCGGCGGTTGCGGCGCGACGACCAACATTGAGGATGCGGCCTTCACTGCGGATCACGCCAGTGTCTTTGCTGATGCCTTTGATGAAAGTGATCTTGAATTCCAGCGTCGTGTAGCCGGTCCCCGGCGGTAGCATCGAGTGGACCGCCAGCCCCATCACCGAATCCAGCAAGGTAGCGGCATAGCCGCCGTGCACAGAGCCGATCGGGTTGTAGTGCCGGAAGGCTGGAATGCTGTGCATTACCGCCATGCCGGACTCGGCCGTGCAATCGAATGGTTCGATGGTCTGCAGAATTGGGGGTGTTGGCAACCGCCCATCGAAAAGAGCGCGGACGAAATCGATGCCGGCCATTGAGGCCATTACCTCGGTCGGCGTTACGCCATATTCTGTCTTGGGGGACACTCGATCGTCCATAGGGGCGGTTTCCTGGTGTTGTAATGACATGCGTCATACTAAACGAACGCCATCACACCCGAAAACGCAATGACGAAAGCTGAATGTGACCGGCCTAAAGCGTTTTCGAGCGGATCGACGCCGGTTGGCGTGAAGAAAACGCGTCGGAAGAATAAGTCTAGTGCCTCTTGTTCGCCCGCATCAGGTCGGTGAAGCGCTTGAACAGGTAATGCGAGTCGCGCGGGCCAGGCGAAGCTTCGGGATGATACTGCACCGAGAACACCGGCTTGCCGTCAAGTTGAATGCCGCAATTCGAGCCGTCGAACAGCGAAATATGAGTTTGCGTGGCGCCTTTCGGCAGCGTCGTCTGATCCACTGCGAAGCCGTGGTTCATCGACGTGATTTCCACCTTGCCGGTCGTTTCATCCTTGACCGGGTGGTTGGCCCCGTGATGGCCCTGACGCATCTTCCTGGTCTTGGCGCCCACCGCGAGCCCCAGCATTTGGTGGCCGAGACAAATGCCAAACGTAGGCATGCCGGAATCGATCACCTTCTGAATCACCGGGACGGCGTATTTGCCGGTCTCGGCGGGATCGCCGGGTCCATTCGAAAGGAACACGCCGTCAGGCTTTAGCGCCAGGATGTCTTCTGCGGACGTGGTCGCGGGCACCACGGTGACCCTGCAGCCTTCGCCGGCAAGCAGCCGCAGGATGTTGCGCTTGATGCCGTAATCAATAGCAACGACATTGAACTCGGGGTTGGTCTGCCGGCCAAAGCCTTTTTCCCATGCCCAGGGCGTTTCATCCCAGGTGAAGCGTTGCGCCGAGGTCACCGTCGGCACCAGGTCCATGCCTTCCAGCCCGGGCCATTCGCGCGCTTCTTCTTTTAGTCCATGCAGGTCGAACTGGCCGTTCCTGGCATGCGCGATCACGGCATTGGGCATGCCCTTGCTGCGGATCAGCGCGGTCAGCGCGCGGGTATCAATTCCAGAAAGTCCGACGATGCCGCGTGCCCGTAGCCATTGATCGAGATGGCGGGTGGCCCGGTAGTTCGAAGGATCGGTGATCGCCGAGCGCAGGATCACGCCGCGAGCGCCAGGCGTCGCCGCCATGTTCACGGTCTCGATATCTTCGTCGTTGGTGCCGACGTTACCGATATGGGGAAAGGTGAAAGTAATGAGCTGTCCGGCGTAGGACGGATCGGTAAGAATTTCCTCGTAACCCGTCATGGCGGTGTTGAAACAGACTTCGCCGACAGCCTGGCCCTCCGCGCCAAGGCCGAAGCCCTCCAGCACAGTACCGTCGGCAAGCACCAGCAGCGCGGTCGGTTTGTGGTCCGGCCAGGCTGAAACGTTTTCGGATTGTGTCATGAGCGCATTACATAGTCTCCACATGCGGTGCCGTCAAAGGCGGAACAGGCGGATTCACATGTGCTTTTGCTGCAAAATTTGACAGCCCCTGGAGCGGTTTTAAGCTGCGAGTGTCTGAACCCGCCTGTTTTCTGAAGCTTTTCCGAATTGGAGCCGTGCATGGACGAGGCGATCCCGATTTTGCTGATTCCGGGTCTCGCCGGTTCGCCTCGCATCTATGCACCTGTGATGTCTGCGATCTGGCGGTTCGGTCCGGTGATGGTGGCCAGCCACTTCCGGGATGACAACATGGACGCGATCGCGCGGCGGATCCTGGCCGAGGCACCGCCGCGGTTCGTCCTGGCCGGTCATTCGATGGGAGGATACATCGCGTTCGAAATCATGCGACAGGCCCCGGATCGCATCATGAAACTGGCGCTGATCAATACCCAGGCGCGGCCCGACACGCCGGAGGCCACGGCTCGCCGTCGTGGCCAGATTGCTCGCGCGCAAACGGGCGAATACCACACGGTGCTGGATGAACTGTTCCCCGGCTTCGTGCATCCGTCACGGCGCGATGATGCTTCGTTGCGTCAATTGGTTCACGAGATGGGAGACGATATCGGCGCGGATGCGTTCGTGCGGCAACAGAACGCCATCATCGGACGCGCCGACTCGCGCTCAACATTGGCTCGCATCAACTGTCCGACATTGGTGCTGACCGGCGACGAAGACAACACGATCTCCAATTCTCTGTCTGTCGAGATGGCCGACAGCATTCGCGCCGCGAAGCTCAGGATACTTCCGGATTGCGGTCACCTGCCGCAAGTCGAGCAGCCGCAGGCCACGGCCGAGGCCATGGTCGAATGGCTGCGAAGATAGCTCGCGTTCGCATAAATCGGATTGGTGAGCGCGGCTTGCTCCGCTATTAGGCGCTTTGCGGACTGGCACCGGGCGTCGCTCGGTCCGAAACGGACGAAAGCCAGACATTGCAAGATACCTGGATGGGCAATCGTGAGATACGCGTCAACCCTTCGGTCGTTGCGGGTCGAAGCTCCCGGCATGAAGGATGGTGTGCTCATCACGGTCAAAATTCCTGAACGAACGCTGCACGAACGAGAGGAACGACGCTACGCGTGGGGCTTTCGCCGATTTGTCGCGATAGAGCGCGTAGATGTTGAAGCTCGGCCTGCAACTCCAGTCAGGAAACAGCCGGACGAGTTGCTTCGATGCGATCAGGCCTGGATCGAAGCAGGCCATGAAGATGACGCCTGCGGATGACGCTGCACCAACGAGCAAGGCTTCCCGGTCCGACGTGACGATTGCCGGATTAATCTTGATCGTCTTGCTCCTGGCGCCCTTGGTAAAGGTCCATCTGATATAGGGCTGCGTCAGCCAGTCCGGCTTGAATGCCATGCAACGGTGCGCACGCAACTCGTCAGGGTCCTTCAGCTCGCCATATCGTGCGATGTAGGCGGGAGACGCATAGGCCGCGGGCCGGCCCTGCCCCAGCTTGCGGGCGATCAATCGCGAAGGCGGCGGCTCGCCGACGTGCAGCAGCACGTCAATATTTTCGGACTGGATCGCCCGGGTGTCTTGCGTTGCGTGAAACTCGATCCGCAGATTTGGATACGCATCCAGAAACCCGGCTAGTTGCGGCATGAGCACGTGGCGGCTCAGTGGCGGCATGATCCCGATACGGATCGTACCCCTGACCTGCTTGTCGACGGCATTGGCCGTCACTTCGATTGCCGCCAGCCGCCCCAGGACGTCCAGGGCCCTGTGGTAGAGTTGGCGGCCTTCTTCTGTGAGCTGGATATGCCGGGTGCTTCGCTTGAAGATCGAGATCCGCAACATCCGCTCCAGCTCGGCGATGCCCCGACTCACTGCGGATGGCGTGATGTTCATGTGCTTGGCCGCCGCCCCGAAACTGCCGAGGTCCGCCGCGCGAATGACCATCTCGAGCCGCCGAAGCTTGTCCATGGCAAATCCCGCAAAAGCTCGCAAACCGTCAGCATCGAAGCATCCGTGAGTAATACGCACGATTGAAGTGCAGTGAAAGCATTAATCCGCTAGGCGCACCGGGGTTATGCTTGCACGCCCATCAGGCGAAGTGAGGAAAAAAGCAATGCGCATTCTTCTGGCCGGTCTCGTTGCTCTCGTGTCGTCTCATTCCATTGCTGGCGAATTGCCTCAGGAGGCTAGGGACGCCATCCAGAAGATCGGCCCTGTCATCAATGTGCCAGAGACCACCAAGATATTGGCGCCGCTGCAACAGAAGGAGCCCTACGCTGGAGTGGCCGTTAGCCGCGACGAAAAGTACGGCAGCGACGACCATCATCGCTTAGACGTGTTCCGGTCGAACGATGCAGCCTCATTGCCCGTGCTGCTGTTCGTTCATGGCGGCGGCTATGTGAGAGGCGACAAGCGCGCCGCTGGAAGCCCATTTTACGACAACGTCATGCTCTGGGCCGTGGAGCATAAGATGGTGGGTGTGAACATGAACTACCGTCTGGCGCCGGCGAGTCCGTGGCCGGCTGCCGTGGAGGACATCGCGGCGGCCTTCGCTTGGACGTACGCCAATATTGCGCGATTTGGAGGAGATCCCGCTCAGATCGTCCTGATGGGACATTCCTCGGGCGCGACGCACGTGTCGTCCTATCTGGCCCATCCTGGGATTGCCGGCAGAAGTCCGCCCCACGCAGCGGGAGCCATTCTCGTTTCCGGCAACTATGACCTCAAACCGGAGATCGACCTTCCCGGCGAGCGATCCTATTTTGGATCGGACACCGCGTTATGGGCAGATCGTTCGTCAATTGCCGGACTGACAAAAACGAATGTGCCGTTGCTGATCGCTCACGGCGAACTGGATGTTCCCTATTACATCGAACAGGCCGAGGCGTTGAAAGCCAGACTCTGCAGCGAAAGGAAGTGCCCCACTTTCGTGTCGATCAGTGGTGGCAACAACCATATGTCCGAAATCTACGGGCTGAATACGACGGATACGTCCCTGTCCGAGCCGATGCGATCGTTTATCGGGGCGGTGACGTCGCGGCGGGCTGCGCGCTAGTTAAATAAGTTTCCCAAAGCCCTTGCGAAGCGGAAGATGGGTTTGGGTCCAATGGCGTCGATCTTGCCATGTCAAGACAAGGACTGATGGGTCGATCGCGAGGTGAGCTAACGACCCAAAAGACATGCCGCGTCGACACCACGGATAGCCGCTCTCCTCGAATTGACCATCGTGAGGTTCACGATAATCGAGTCGTTACCAAGCTGCTGTCTGATTTGAAATCAGGCGCAATCCTGCTCACTGATCAGGGATATGTCCGGACTGGATCAGGGCGTTAGCCGGCGAACACGGCGCGTGGGCCAACATTCCTCCGCAGCGAACTCGCACACACCCAATCTGCTTCAGTCCATCCCTTAATAGAGCGCGAAACCTGGTCAAAGGTTCTTCAACAAAATCAAGCTCTGCGGCCGGTTGACAGCGTAAGGGCAAGCTCGCGGCTAACTACCTTGCCTTTTTCAATCTTGCCCTGATACGCATTTTAGTCTGCCAGGGGCCCGAGTTCGCCTCGAAGCGGGGCCCGAAGCGCTGGAGTTGTCTCACAGCCGCGAACGGCCTAGATCAGGTGCTGCCAGGGCCTGAAGGCCGCAGAGGACAGACGATGCTACGTGACGATATCAACAATGCGGTCAAGGACGCGATGCGCGCCAAGGACGAGCGCAAGCTCTCCACTCTGCGCATGGTCAATTCGACTATCAAGAACGCCGACATCGAGGCACGCGGGGAGGGCAAGCCGCCTCTCAGCGACGCCGATCTGCTCAGCGTATTGCAGAAGATGATCAAGCAGCGCCGGGAGGCAGTCGAACTCTATGACAAGGGCGGCCGCGCCGAACTCGCCGCGCAGGAGCGCGAGGAGATCGAGATCATCTCCGGCTATTTACCGAAGCAGATGTCGGAAGCCGATGTGAAGGCCGCGATCTCCGCCGCGATCGCCGAGACCGGCGCCGCGGGGATCAAGGACATGGGCAAGGTGATTGGCGCGTTGAAGGCAAAATACGCCGGCCAGATGGATTTCGGCAAGGCCAGCGGCATGGTCAAAGCGGCTCTGACAGGGTGAGTTCTTGCTCGCGCGGGACCTCGCGGACTGGGTTCCTCATTGGATCCCCGTCGGCGCGCGCAAATAGCGTAGGTGGCACGTTCGGCTGAATTGCCTGCTATGCTTGGGTGGGATCTTTTGGCGAGCGGACGGAGGCCCGTTCATGCAGGCGGTTACGCAGTACGCGAAGAGCGGCGACGTTCACATCGCCTATCAGGCATTTGGCGACGGTCCCCTCAACCTTGTTATGGTCCCCGGATTTGTGTCCAACATCGAAAACTATTGGGACCAGCCCGACTTCGCGCGATTTCTCAATCGTTTGGCCGGCTACGCCCGGGTGATAACCTTCGACAAGCGCGGCACCGGAATGTCGGATCGCGTCGCCGAGTTGCCGGGCCTCGATCAGCGGATGGACGATCTCCGGGCAGTAATGGACGCCGGCGGCATGGAGCAGGCGGCGCTGCTCGGGATTTCCGAAGGCGCGCCACTATCCGTTCTGTTTGCCGCAACCTACCCCGACCGTTGTCGCGCGTTGATCCTCTATGGCAGCTTTTCACGATTTTCGTACTGGTTTCCCACCGAAGAGGCACTCGGCCAGTTTTTCACCTACGTTGAGCAATCGTGGGGTACTGGCGGCAGCGTACAAAGGTTCGCGCCCTCGCGCGCAAATGACGCCGCCTTTCAGCGCTGGTGGGGCCGCAACGAGCGGCTCGGGGCTAGCCCCGCCGCCGTGACCGCTCTCATGCGCATGAACAGTCAGATCGACGTCAGCAGCATCCTTCCAGCAGTGCGGGTACCGACGCTTGTGATCCACCGCACGGAAGACAAGGCGGTCGATGTGGAGGGTGGACGCGATATGGCCGCGCACATTCCGGGCGCTCGTCTTGTCGAGCTTCCCGGAAGCGATCACATCTTCTATGTCGGTGAGAGTGCCGACAAGATCGCGGAGGCCATTGAAGAGTTTCTGACGGGATCGCGAGCACCGGCTCCGGTGGATCGCGTCCTTGCCACGGTTCTCTTCACCGATATCGTGAGCTCGACCGAAACGGCTGCGAGGCTCGGCGACCAGCGCTGGCGCGATCTACTGGAGCATCATCACGCCGTCATACGTCGAAATCTCGCGCGCTTTCGCGGTCATGAAGTCAAAACTACAGGCGACGGATTTCTCGCCACGTTTGACGGACCGGCACGCGGCGTTCGGTGCGCTCATGCAATAGCGCAGGAGATCAAGTCGCTCGGTATAGAAGTCCGGGCCGGTCTTCATACAGGCGAATGCGAGATAATCGGCGATGATGTCGGCGGGATTGCCGTCCACATCGGCGCACGTGTGGCGTCTCTTGCCAATGCCGGTGAGGTTCTGGTTTCGGGCACCGTGAAGGATCTGGTAGCCGGTTCGGGATTGCGCTTCGATGAGCGGGGCACTTATCCTCTCAAGGGAATTCCAGGCGAGTGGCGCATTTTCACCGCTGCGGTGTAAGCAGCAGGATTTGAGTCCCTTAGCTTTGGGAGACGGCGTGTGCCAACGAGAGGGTTTTTGCCCGAACTACGATCGGTTAACTTGATCAAATGCTGACAGAGACCTCTGACTACAAAAGCCTCTACGGGAATTTTCGCTGGGATATCCCCGCGCGATTCAATGTCGCGAGCGCCTGCTGCGATCGGTATGCCGATGGCAGTAATCGGGTGGCGTTAATCTATGTCGACGAAGACGGTAAGGCGACGCGCACCTCCTTCGACGAGATGCGCGAGCTATCGAGCCGGTTTGCGAACGTATTGAAGGCCGACGGGCTGTCGCGGGGCGACCGGGTCGCGGTGTTTCTATCGCAATCGCTGGAATTGCCGATCGTGCATCTGGCGGCATTCCGCTCCGGCCTGGTCTCGGTGCCGCTGTTCACGCTGTTCGGCGAGGACGCGCTGGAATTTCGTCTCGGTAACTCCGGCGCCAAGGCTATTGTCACCGATGAAACCGGCTGGGAGAAGCTGTCGAAAATCCGCGACCGGCTGCCGTACCTTCAGGACATATACGTCACCAGCGAGGCCATTCACGCCGGCGCGAAGTCATTCTGGTCCTCGATCGAAACCGCGTCCGAACAATTCACAACGCTGGATACCTCCGCCGACGATCCCGCCATCATCATCTACACCTCGGGCACCACAGGGAATCCCAAAGGTGCGCTGCACGCGCATCGCGTGTTGCTCGGTCATCTGCCCAATGTGGAGATGGTGCACGATTTCCTGCCGAGGCCGGGCGATGTGATGTGGACGCCGGCCGATTGGGCTTGGATCGGCGGCCTCTTCGATGCGCTGTTTCCTGCCTGGTATCACGGCGTACCGGTGGTCGGGCATCGCGCCAAAAAATTCGAACCACAGGCGGCGATGCAGCTAATGGCCGATCATGCCGTTCGAAACGTCTTCCTGCCGCCGACCGCGCTGAAGCTGATGCGGCAGGCCGGGGTCAAACATGAAGGCGTGAAACTGCGCAGCATGTTGACCGGCGGTGAATCGCTTGGCTCGGAGCTGCTGGACTGGGTACGCGCGACCTTCGGCATCGATGCACACGAGGTGTACGGCCAGACCGAATGCAATCTGGTGGTCGGCAGCAACTCGAAACTGTTCCCGATCCGGCCGGGCTCGATGGGGCGGGCTACACCGGGGTTCGACGTACGTATCGTCAATGAGCGCGGCGAGGAGCTGCGGCAAGGTGAATGCGGTATTATCGGCGTGCGTCAGCCCAACCCGTGCACCATGATCGAGTACTGGAAGAACCCGGACGCTACGACAAAAAAATACGCCGGCGAATTTCTGCTGACCGGCGATCTCGGCATCCAGGATGAAGAGGGTTATTTCTGGTACGTCAGCCGCGAGGATGACGTGATTACCACGGCAGGCTATCGCGTCGGACCATCGGAAATCGAGCATACGCTGTTGAAGCATCCGGCGGTCGCGTTATCGGCGGTGGTCGGAATTCCGGACCCGATCCGCACCGAATCCATCAAGGCCTGGATTGTGCTGCGGCCCGGGTTTGGGCCGAGCGAGAAGCTGGCGCGCGAGATCCAGGATTTTGTGAAGGTGCAACTCGCCGCGCATGAGTACCCGCGCTTCGTGCAATTCACCGACACGTTGCCAATGACCGCCACCGGCAAGGTGCTGAGGCGCGAGTTGAGAGCGCTGGGGTGAGGTCGTCCCTTAGCTAGTCGCCCGCTACGGCGTCTGAATGCCGAGTCTTTTCAGCGCGGCGAGCATCTGCTGCGGCGGCTCCATCTTGATTGACAACGCTTGACCGGTTTCCATGAGGCTCTTCAAGCTCGACAGGATGGCGGGCCAGCCCTGACGTCCGCCGGAAAGGATGTCGTCCTCGATCGGCCGGTCGTGCGCCTCGGTCACAGTGAGTCGGACGACCTCGCCGGCGGGCTCGATCTCATAAATCACGAGCGTCGGCCCGAGCTTTTCGATCACCGCTGGCCAGTTGACGTTGAATGTCACGGTGAGTTTCCTCGGCGGTTCGCATTCCACCACTTCGCCGTGGATGTGCACCGAGCCGTCCGGCTGGCGCAGGACATATGCGCCACCAACTCTCAGATCGACTTCAACCGCATTGCCGAAGAAATACTTCCGGCTGAACTCCGCCGAGCTCAGCGCTTCCCAGACCTTTTCGGCCGTGGCGGCGATGTAGATGGTGGAGACGATCGTCGGCTTGAATTTGTGGATATCGATCACTGATACACCTCGTCGCTAACGCCGGTCGCAATGAGCGCTGTGCCCGGTATGCTCATGCCTTCTTGGGCGACAACACCACCGAGCCGGTCTCCAGCAGAGACTTGAGGTTCGAAATGATGCGCGGCCAGCCGCCGGACACAGCCTCGATGAATTTGGACTCCGGCCGATCCATGGCATGGGTGATGCTCAGCTTCACCGCTTGAGGGCTGGCGTCGGGAACGGTTTCGATCTCGAACGTGCAGAGCGAATAGCCTTCGGCCCTCATCTCCGCATTCCACTCGTTCCGCCACTTGATGACAAGGCGTCGCGGCGGGTCGGCCTCGACGATCTCGCCTGCGTCCGCGAGCCGGCCGTCCGCGAAGACCAGCTTCCACGGTGAAGTGGGCTTCCAGTCGCTCTCGCAATGCATTCCGAACCAGTACTGGCGTATGAACTCCGGAGTGGTCAGTGCGGACCACAGCCGCTCAGGTGTGGTGCGGATGAAGGTGACGTAGACGAAATCAGGTTTGCTCATCGCGCTTCTCCAGTTGGCGTTTCAATTCGCTCAGCGCGATAAGCTTGTCGCGCTCGAATTTCTTGATCCATCGTTCGCCGATCTGATGGATCGGCACGGGGTTCAGGTAGTGCAGCTTCTCGCGGCCGTTCCTGAGCGAGGTGACCAGGTTGGCCTCCTCGAGTATCGCAAGGTGTTTCGTTACGGCCTGTCGCGTCATCGCAAGGCCGTCGCACAGCTCATTGAGCGTCTGTCCATTTTTGGCGTGAAGCCGGTCCAGCAGCAACCGTCTCGAAGCATCTGCGAGCGCCCTGAAGACTTCATCCATCGCGGAGATAATAGGCAACCAAAAGGTTGCATGTCAAGGGAGTGTTTTCACACGCGACATTCGGACGTGATATCGTCCGACCGAGCCAACGCAGATTGGTTTGAGCGGTCGAGGGTGGAAGGCATGATGAGTTGGCTCAAGCTTTGGTTTGGTTTCGCCTTTTGTTTTCTGATGTGCGGCGGATTCGCTGATGCGCAGCAACAACTAATCGGAGCGGCGCCTGAAGCTTCCAACATGCGGCTCGTCGGCAGCAATGATTTGCAGGCGCGTAGCGCGTATCAGCCGACGATCCATCATCAGGGCGAGCGCTGGATCGCCTATATCGGACATCACGGCGGCACTGATGATGTCCCCGCGCCGATCAATCCGATGACCGGCAAGGCCGAGCCGAACGGCACCTCGATTGTCGATGTCACCGACCCCGCCCATCCCAACTATCTGCGCCACATTCCCGGGCAGCCGGGAAAATATGAAGGCGGCGGCGCGCAGATGGTGCGAATTTGCGACGGCAAGGCGCTGCCGAAAGGTGAGCGCAATGCGGTTTACATGCTGCGCACGTTCGGCAGCGAAGCGCATGAAATCTGGAACGTCGCCGACCCGGCAAATCCGGTGCTGGTCACGCGAATCGGCGGGCTGAAAGATACCCACAAGAGCTGGTGGGAGTGCGACACCGGCATTGCGTTTCTGGTGTCGGGCGCGCTGGATTGGCGCACGCGGCGCATGACGCAAGTTTATGATCTCAGCGATCCCGCCCATCCGGTCAAGATCAGGGACTTCGGACTTCCCGGCCAGGAGCCCGGTGCAACCGGCGCGGTGCCGACCGAATTGCACGGGCCGATTTCTACAGGTCCACAAGGCAATCGGGTTTATTTCGGATATGGCACCGACAAGGGCGGCATGTTGCAGATTGTCGATCGCGACAAGCTGATCAAAGGCCCGAGCGAGCCGACGCCGGACAATCTCCGCTTTCCGGAAATCTCGCGGCTGAACTTGTCCGCGTTCAACGGGGCCCATACCACTTTTCCGATGATGGGCATGCCAATCGCCGAATTTTCCAACGACAAGGACGGCAAAACCCGCGACATCGTGATGATCGTCGACGAGGCGATCCTGAATGAATGCCGCGAGCCGCGGCAGATGGTGTGGTTCGCGGACGTCACGGTCGAGAATCGCCCGATGATGATTTCGAGCTACACGGTTCCGGAGGCGAGCGGCTCGTTCTGCGAGCGTGGAGGGCGGTTCGGATCGCACTCGT
>NZ_DATEPI010000183.1:0-13184 GCF_035273305.1 Bradyrhizobium sp.
CCATAGACGATGCTGCTGCGTTCACGGCCGACGGCGCTGGTGACGAGCCGTATCGTCGGCGCCACGGTGGCAAACCAGTCCACGCCGTAGAATACGGTGAACAGGCTCAGCACGTAGAAGTTGGAGAATGAGAACGGCAGGTAGAGCAGCGACAGCCCGCGCAGGCCGTAATACCAGAACAGCAGCCAGCGGTTGTCATAGCGGTCTGAAAGCCAACCCGAAACGATGGTGCCGAAGAAATCGAAAATGCCCATTGCTGCAAGCAGGCTGGCGGCTTGAACCTGCGGAATGCCAAAATCGAGGCACATCGGGATCAGATGCACCTGGATCAGGCCGTTGGTGCTGGCGCCACAGATGAAGAAGGTGGCGAACAGGATCCAGAACGCACGGTGTTTCGAGACATCGCGCAGCGTCCCAAGAGCAGCCGCCATAATCGGCGCGGTGATGGGAGGCGGCACGACTATCGGCTGCGTGCCCTTGTCGCCAAACGGTCGCTGCTTCAGGTCGCTCGGGCGATCGCGCATGAAGAGCAGGACTGCCGTTGCCGACACCGCGAGCATTACGCACATGAAGGCCAACGCCATGCGCCAGCCCAGCCGCTCCGTCATGCTGGCCAGCAACGGCAGGAACACCAGCTGCCCGGTGGCTACGCTTGCGGTGAGGATGCCGACAACCAGCCCGCGACGGGCCGCGAACCAGCGCGCCGCCACGGTCGCACCTAAGACCAGCGCGGTCATGCCGGTGCCGATTCCGATCACGACGCCCCACAGCAGCATCAGCTGCCATACCTTTGTCATGGCCAGCGAAGCGACCAGCGCCGAAACGACGATCAGCTGCGCCGCCAACGTCACGTTACGCAGGCCATAGCGGTTAAGCAGCGCGGCTGCGAACGGTGCCATCAGTCCAAACAGGATAAAGCGAACCGACAGCGCCGAGGAGATCTCGGCTGTGGTCCAGCCGAATTCCTGCTGCAGCGGTACGATAAACACGCCGGGCGCACCAACCGTCCCGGCGCTGATCAGAGCCGTGAGAAAAGTCACGCCGACCATCGCCCAACCGTAATGGATGTTGCGACGGGCGAGGGCGGCCGACAGCCGATCCGAGATCATGATGTTTTTCCTGTTGGAAAACGCGAACTACAATTTAAGTTGGAAGATGGCCTTATCGATGGATGCGCCATTTCCTCAAGTTAGCGGTGATATTATATGATACCCAACATATCAAGTAGGGTGTACGTACAATATGGCCCACTCCGCCAAATGCAACGGCTGCTCGCCAAAACTTGTGGTGAAGTGGATAGCGTCTGTTTCTAGGGCAAGAGAACGCGAACCGTTATCGGCGACCGGACTCTCCTGGCGCCCTACTAGCCGGGTCCTCGAGGCTATCTTTTGCGGTCGATAAAGCCCTGCATCAATCGCTGTGGCTCGCCCGTCAAATAGGACTTGCCGAATACGCCGATGCTGAGGTTCACGGATTCCCTTAGCGGCAACTCCTCCCATTGTCGCAGCAGATCTTTCTGCGCGCGCAGGGCTTCCGGCGCGCATTCCAGTAATGCCTTTACCGTTCGCTCCACAGCCGCGTCCAAACCACCTTGCGGCGCGACGACGTCGACCAAACCCCAGGCTAGTGCCGTGGGAGCGTCGATGTTTTCCGCTGTCATGACCAGCCATCTGGCCCGGCCCCAACCGATCAGGCGCGGCAGCAAGGCCGCATGGATCACAGATGGAATTCCGACCCTGACCTCGGGCATGCCAAATTTCGCATCATGCGCCGCAATACGGAAATCGCACGCAGCGGCTACTTCGAGGCCGCCGCCGAGGCACCAGCCGGGCATCCGCGCGATCACGGGAGCGGGAAATGCCCGTACCGCCTCGCAGAGATCGCGCAGGCCAGTTATGAACTTCTCAGCCGAAGCTTGGTCGAGTCCCGCCATCTCCTTGATGTCGGCGCCTCCGATCATGCTCTTTTCGGTTTGGCCGCATATGACCAGCGCGCGAATCTGCCGGTCATCTGCAAGCGCCTCCAGGCCCTCGCGAACGCCCTTGATGACAGCCGATCCAAGAATATTAAGCGAGCCTGCGTTGCAGATGGTCAGACGAACGACGCCGCGTGCGTCGCGGTCGACACCGCAATAATCATTGAGCATTTCCATGGATCGATCTCGGGCGTTGCGAAATAGCGCGCTTGGCGACTATTCCCCGTCAATTCGTAGGACTTGTCAAACCTGGAGCAAGTCCGTGTACTGTCTAGCCATGAGCGAGTTCGATGGCTCGAAGCGGGGCCAGCAAATAGCTACAGCTTTTTGCGGCCGTAACTGCTATTATATGACCAGAAACATCTTATGGGACTGCCGATGCGTTATTCCAGGGAACACAAACTCGAAACTCATGCCCGGATCATTAAACGAGCCTCGGTGCGGCTTCGGGAAAAAGGCGCGCATGGCATTGGGGTGGCCGACCTGATGAAAGAGGCCGGGTTGACCCATGGTGGTTTCTACGCTCACTTCGATTCCCGGGAAGCGCTGGTGATCGAGGCTTTTGCCTACGCCATGGACCGCTCTACTGCGCGCTGGCGCGAACTCGTCCAGCAGATGCCGCCGGAGAAGCGACTGCCCGCGATTGTGAATTCATACCTGACCAAGGTGCATCGCGATGATCCCGGGCACGGCTGCGCCGTTCCGACCCTCGGCGCCGAAATTGCCCGCGAGAGCCCCAAAACCCGCAAAGCGTTTCTGGCCAAGCTGGAGCAGATGGTGGACATGCTTGCCGAGCAAATTCCGGACGTTCCGCGCAAGCTGGCTCGCAAGCAGGCGATAGCGACGGTTGCGAGCATGATGGGTACCCTGGTGCTGGCCCGCATCGCGGGGACCGGCGAATTGTCCGACGAAATCCTCGCCGCCGGGCGGGATGCTGTGCTGGAGCCCGCGAGCGCGCCGAAGCGGGCCGCCAAGAAAACCGCTGCCAGGAACACCGGCCCGCGACTGCGGTCTTGAACGCGGCCTGAAAAACCAGGTTCGACATTGGTCGTATGCGGCGCGAAAGCCGGCGTATCACGCAATTTCGCAAATCGGCCGCGCATCCAGACCCTTTCCAAACGCTGCAAAGACTGCAAGATGCCGAAAAACCTAGTCTCGGTGTCCTCGATCCGGCGTTTGAGCTTGAGGCGAGAGATGCCAGAACTCTGCGATGCCTTCGTGGTTTTCAGAGGTTCTCTGAAAAGCCCGTAGCTGAAGCGCGGAGAGTTTCCAACACAGGGAGTACCGCATGCGCACAATCGGACATTTTATCGGAGGCCGCGAGGTCAAGGGCACTTCCGGCAGGTTCGCGGACGTGTTCGAGCCGATGACCGGTGACGTCCAGGCTCAGGTAGCGCTGGCCTCGAAAGCCGAATTGCGGGCAGCGGTCGAAAACGCGGTGTCCGCGCAGCCCGAGTGGGGCGGGACTAATCCGCAGCGCCGCGCGCGGGTGATGATGAAATTCCTTGAACTCGTGCAGCGCGATTACGACAAGCTTGCCGACCTGTTGGCGCGCGAGCACGGCAAGACCGTTCCCGACGCCAGGGGCGATATCCAGCGTGGGCTGGAGGTCGTTGAATTCGCCTGTGGCATTCCGCATCTGATGAAGGGCGAATACACCGAAGGGGCTGGTCCCGGCATTGATATCTATTCGATACGCCAGCCACTCGGTGTTGTCGCGGGCATCACGCCCTTCAATTTCCCGGCCATGATTCCGATGTGGAAATTCGCCCCGGCGATCGCGTGCGGGAATGCGTTCATCCTGAAGCCGTCCGAGCGTGACCCGGGCGTGCCAATGGAGCTGGCCAGACTGATGGTCGAGGCCGGCCTGCCGCCAGGCGTCCTCAACGTCGTCAACGGCGACAAGGAAGCCGTCGATGCCATTCTCGACGATCCCGACATACGAGCCGTCGGCTTCGTCGGCTCTTCGCCGATCGCGCAATATATCTACGGGCGCTCCGCCGCTACTGGTAAGCGCGCGCAATGTTTCGGCGGCGCCAAGAACCACGCGATCGTCATGCCGGATGCCGATATGGATCAGACTGTCGATGCCTTGATCGGCGCCGGCTATGGTTCTGCCGGCGAACGCTGCATGGCCATCTCCGTCGCCGTTCCCGTCGGCAAGACGACCGCCGATCGCTTGATGGACAAATTGATTCCTCGCGTCGAGAATCTGAAGATCGGTACATCGATCGATCCGTCGGCGGACTATGGACCGCTCGTGACCAAGGATGCTCTGAACCGCGTCAAGAATTACGTCGAGATCGGGATCAAGGAAGGCGCCAAGCTCGCCGTCGATGGCCGCGGCTTCAAGATGCAGGGGTATGAAAACGGCTTCTATATGGGCGGCTGTCTGTTCGACAATGTTACCAAGGACATGCGGATCTACAAGGAAGAGATCTTCGGCCCGGTGCTCTCCGTCGTCCGCGCGCACGACTACAACGAGGCATTGAACCTGCCTTCAGAGCACGACTACGGCAACGGGGTCGCGATCTTCACTCGCGACGGCGATGCCGCACGCGACTTCGCCGCCAAGGTCAACGTCGGCATGGTCGGCATCAACGTGCCGATCCCGGTTCCGATCGCGTACTACACTTTTGGTGGTTGGAAGAAGTCCGGCTTCGGCGATCTTAACCAGCACGGGCCGGACTCGATCCGCTTTTACACCAAGACAAAGACGGTGACGGCTCGCTGGCCATCCGGAGTCAAGGAAGGCGCGGAGTTCTCGATCCCGACCATGAACTGATCAGCGCGTGATCACCTAGACAGGCGCTGACATCGGATGCAGTTTTCTCTCAACGAGGACCAGCTTGCGGTTCGCGATATGGCGCGGGATTTTGCCGCGGAAAAAATCGCGCCTTATGCCATCCGCTGGGACGAGGAGAAGCACTTTCCAGTCGATGTGATGCGCGAGGCGGCGAAGCTTGGCATCGGCGGCGTCTACATCCGCGATGACGTCGGCGGTTCGGGACTGACTCGGTTTGATGCGGCTTTGATCTTCGAGGCGCTTGCGCAGGGCTGTCCGACTGTATCTGCGTTCATTTCCATCCACAATATGGCCGCGTGGATGATCGATGCGTACGGAAGCGATGCGCAACGGAAAAAGTGGCTGCCGAAGCTTTGCACCATGGACTTGCTGGCGAGTTATTGCCTGACCGAACCCGGCTCCGGATCGGATGCGGCGGCGCTACGCACCCGCGCCGTGCACGAGGGCGCCCATTATGTGCTCAATGGCCAGAAGCAGTTCATCTCCGGCGCAGGCAAGGGTGACGTTTATGTGGTGATGGTCCGGACCGGCGCCGATGGCCCGGCCGGCATTTCGACCCTCGTAGTCGAGGGCGACACGCCCGGACTTTCGCTGGGCGCCAATGAGCGCAAGATGGGTTGGAACGCGCAGCCCACCCGGGCGGTGATTTTCGAGAATGCGCGCGTGCCGATGGCAAACCGGCTTGGCGACGAAGGCATCGGGTTCAAGATCGCCATGGCGGGGCTTGATGGTGGCCGCATCAACATTGCAGCGTGCTCACTGGGCGGGGCGCAATCCGCGCTCGAAAAGTCACTCGCCTACATGAAACAGCGCAAAGCCTTCGGAAAGCGTCTCGATGAATTTCAAGCGCTGCAGTTCCGGCTCGCCGATATGGCGACGGAACTGGAGGCGGCGCGGACATTCGTGTGGCGCGCCGCTGCGGCGCTCGATCGCAGGGAGCCCGACGCGACGATGCTTTGTGCCATGGCGAAGCGCTTCGGCACAGATGTCGGGTTCGAAGTTGCCAATCAAGCGCTGCAACTGCATGGCGGATACGGCTATCTCAGCGAATACGGCATCGAAAAAATCGTCCGCGATCTGCGCGTGCATCAGATTCTCGAAGGTACCAACGAAATCATGCGGCTGATCGTGGCTCGCAAGCTGATCGAGGGCGCGCGATGACGGCCCAAGGCGCCGCTGTCGAGAGTTCCGAGCCCGACCTGATCGCGAGACGCGAGGGCCCTGTCGGCGTGATCCGCCTTAACCGGCCGAAGGCGATCAATGCCGTCACGCTGGAAATGTTTCGGGATGTCGACAAGGCGCTCGACGAATTCGAAGCCGATCCGGAGGTCGGCTTGATCTTGCTGGAAGGGGCGGGCGAGCGCGGGCTTTGCGCGGGCGGCGACATTCGCGCGCTGTATGAAAGCTCTCAAGTTGGGGGTGACCTCGGCAAGATTCTTTGGCGCGAGGAGTACATTCTCAACGCCCGGATCGCGGGGTTTCCGAAGCCTTACGTCGCTTTCATGGATGGCATTGTGATGGGCGGGGGAGTCGGCCTCTCGGCGCACGGCCGCCATCGCGTTGTAACGGAGCGGACCCGGCTTGCGATGCCGGAAGTCGGCCTCGGTTTTTTTCCGGATGTCGGGGGCACCTGGCTGCTCTCCCGCTCGCCGGGTGAAATCGGCACCTATTTCGGACTAACTGGCCAGACCATGAATGGTCCCGACGCAATCTATTCCCGTTTTGCCGATGGGGTCGTGCCCTCCGGCAAACTTGGCACTCTGCGTGAAATGCTGGTTAGGCTTCCGGCCGGCGTGACCAACGCCGAGGTGAAAAATACCATTGATGGCTTCGCAAACGGCGAAACCGCTGGACCCATCGCAGCGATGCGGCCGCAAATCGATCGATGGTTTGCGCATGACCAGATGCAGGACATTGTCGCTGCGCTTCGCGCAGACGGGTCGGACCTGGCGCAGTCGACACTGAAGACACTAAATGAAAAATCGCCGCGCGGATTGGTAGTCGCGCTGAAACTGCTGCGGCTGGCGCGCGCATCGCCCTCCCTGCAAGAATGCCTGGTCCGTGAATATCGTGCGGCGCTGCAGGTGTTCGCCAGTGACGACTTCCGCGAAGGGGTGCGCGCGGCTGTCATCGACAAGGACCGGAATCCGCGCTGGTCGCCGCCACGGATCGAGGATTTGACGGCGCAGATGATCGCGCCTTACTTCGCCGAAATTGGCGCCGACGAACTGGTTTTCGATCAAACAAAATAGAAGCTCCTCAACGGAGGGAAATTGGATCATGCCAAGCATTGCATTTATCGGCCTCGGCAACATGGGCGGCCCCATGGCGGCCAATTTGGTCAAGGCGAGTCATAAGGTGACTGGCTTCGATCTCGTCGAAAGCTTGCGCAACCAGGCCAAAGCCGATGGTGCGGCGCTGGCAGACACCGCAGTGAGCGCGGCACAGGGCGCCGACGTCGTGATCACGATGCTGCCAGCAGGCAAGCATGTGCTGTCAGTCTGGACCGAGGTCTTGCCTGCGATGCGCAAGGGTTCGTTGATCATCGACTGTTCGACCATTGATGTCGAAAGCGCGAAACAGGCGCATGCGCTGGCGGCAAAGCATGGCATCGCGTCTGTCGATGCGCCCGTATCGGGGGGCACCGGCGGAGCCAAGGGCGCGACCTTGACCTTCATGTGCGGCGGCGAGGACAAAGCATTTGCCGCGGGGAAGCCGGTTCTGGAAAACATGGGCAAGAAGATCGTGCATTGCGGTGGAGCCGGCGCCGGTCAGGCGGCGAAAATCTGCAACAACATGATCCTTGGAGTTTCGATGATCGCGGTCAGCGAAGCGTTTGCCTTGGCCGAGAAGCTCGGGCTCTCGCACCAGGCCCTGTTCGAGGTCGCCTCCACCTCATCGGGACAATGCTGGTCACTAACGTCCTACTGTCCAGTGCCGGGCCCGGTACCGACCTCACCGGCAAATAACGACTACAAGCCGGGTTTTGCATCGGCCCTGATGGTGAAGGACCTCACGCTGGCCCAGGATGCCGCCAACGCTGTAGGTGCGGCGACGCCACTCGGCAAACACGCGCAGGAAATCTACAAGGCATTTGATGCGGCCGGAAACGGCGGCGTGGATTTTTCGGGCATCGTCAGGCATGTCCGTAGCCTGGCGGCAAAGTGACGAACCGATGACGACCTTCCAACAAGCGCGCTCGTTTCTGCTTGAGCATCGGACCAATTACGATAAGGCGGTCGCGGGCTTCCGCTGGCCCGATCCAGTGCCGTTCAACTGGGCACTGGACTGGTTTGACGCGGAGCTGGCCCGCAACCCGGATAGCAAAGACCGCGCGGCGCTGTGGATCGTCGACGCCATAAGCAATCGCGAAATCAAGCCATCATTTGAGTTGATGTCGCGCCGATCCAATCAGGTCGCGAATTTCTTACGCGCCCAAGGCCTGCAACGGGGTGATCATCTGCTCTTGCTGCTGGGCAATGTCGTCCCGCTTTGGGAGACCATGCTTGCGGCCATGAAGCTCGGCGTTGTCGTGATCCCCGCGACGACGCTCTTGACCCCGGATGAACTCCGCGATCGCCTCGATCGCGGCCGCGCCAGGGTGGTGGTGGCATCGCAGGATCAGGTCCCGAAATTTTCCGGTCTAGGCGGAGGGCAACTCATTCGGATCGTCGTCAATATGTCCGAAAAGCAGGACGGCTGGTTGGCCTACGAGCAAGCCGACGAATTTCCGGATACCTTCACGCCGAACGGGCCGACCAAAGCCGACGATCCAATGCTGCTGTATTTCACGTCCGGCACCACGGCAAAACCGAAACTGGTGCTGCATAGCCAGCGTAGTTATCCCGTCGGCGGACTATCGACGATGTATTGGCTTGGGCTGCAGCCGGGCGATGTTCATCTGAACATTTCCTCCCCGGGCTGGGCCAAGCATGCCTGGAGTTGCTTTTTTGCGCCATGGAATGCGGGCGCTACTGTGTTTGTGGTCAATCAGCCGCGATTCGATGCAAAGGGCTTGCTTGCGACTGTCGCCCGATGCGGGGTCACGACGCTTTGCGCCCCACCAACGGTCTGGCGGCTGTTCATTCAAGAGAAGCTGTCGAGTTTTGACGTATCTTTGCGCGAAGTCTGCGGCGCAGGCGAGCCGCTCAATCCCGAGGTGATTGATCAGGTCCGAGCCGCCTGGAGCCTGACGATCAGGGACGGCTACGGCCAGACCGAAACGACCGCGCTGGCGGGCAATTCGCCAGGCCAGAAAGTGAAGGTCGGATCAATGGGGCGTCCCATGCCCGGATATCGCGTGCAGATCACAGATGCCGACGGACACGTCACGAATGAAGGCGAGGTCACGCTGGTGCTAGGCGCTGACCGGCCCGCAGGTCTGATGCAGGGATATCAGGGCGATGACGGCAAGCTGAGCGGTGCCGATGGCAAGCTCTATCGCAGCGGCGATGTGGTATCTGTAGATGACGAGGGATATCTGACCTTCGTCGGCCGTTCGGACGACGTCTTCAAATCATCGGACTACCGCATCAGTCCATTCGAACTTGAGAGTATTTTGCTCGAGCATGAGCTGGTCGCGGAAGCTGCGGTGGTACCGAGCCCCGACCCGATACGACTTGCTATCCCGAAGGCATACGTGCTGCTGGTGTCGAGCGCGGAGCGTTCATCGCAAACCGCGCTTTCGATTTTTCGGCACCTGCACACCCGGCTGGCGCCTTTCAAGCGGATCCGACGGATCGAACTCGTGGCGGAGCTGCCGAAGACGATCTCCGGCAAGATTCGGCGTGTGCAGTTGCGCCGGCTGGAGCACGAGAACGATCGCGGCAATTCGCTGCGGGGCGAGGAATTCCGCGAAGAGGATTTCCCGGAATTACAGAAGCTGCGGCCAGCCGGCTCGGCGGAGAACTGATTGATGAATGAAGTTTGGAAAAAGCCGCCGATTTCACTCACGGCGTACCAGGAAATGATTGGGAGCGAGGTCGGCGTATCGTCATGGCATCTGATCGACCAGAACCGCATAAACCTTTACGCCGATGTGATCGAGGATCACCAATTCATTCATGTCGATCCCGAACGCGCCAAACGCGAGACTTCGTTCGGCACCACGGTCGCCCACGGGTTTCTGACGATGTCACTGATGAGCATCATGTCTTACGAAGTGATGCCGGTGATCGAGGGCACCACCATGGGTGTCAACTACGGCTTCGATAAACTGCGGTTTATCTCGCCGGTGCGCGCGGGCTCACGCGTCCGTGGCCGCTTCACTCTTGCGGAAGCCAAATTGCGCAAGCCTACTGAGCTGCAATCGCGCACCAACGTCATCGTGGAAATCGAAGGTGAGGACAAGCCCGCGATCGTGGCCGACTGGATCGGTTTGATCTATTTTGCCTGAAAGCAATCTCCCGTATAACGCGGGTTCTGACCACACCATCACTCCTAATGCTCCGCGCAGGTGGGGTATTGAGGACGCCACGACTCATCCATGACGACTGCTCTCTGAGACCAGATCGTGCCGTGAAACCACGGCGATTCCGGTCTGAGTGAGCGAGCCACACCCGGCATCTGTCGATAACTAAACATTAGGGAATGCTAATGACAATCAGGTTTGACGGACGCGTTGCTATCGTAACCGGCGCGGGTAACGGGCTCGGACGCGCACACGCGCTGGGGTTGGCAAGCCGTGGCGCAAGGGTCGTCGTCAACGATTTCGGCGGCGCTCGTGATGGCACTGGCGGCTCGCTGACGCCGGCGGAAACCGTGGTTGAGGAAATCCGACGGACCGGCGGTGTCGCCATGGCGGACGGCGCCGACGTCTCCAATTTCGAGCAGGTCAAAGCGATGGTCGCGCGTGCGAGCAGGGAGTGGGGCAGCGTCGATTTGCTCTGCGCTAATGCCGGCATCCTGCGCGATAAATCGTTTTCCAAGATGGAGATCGCCGATTTCGCCAAGGTGCTCGACGTGCATCTGACCGGCACGTTCTATTGCTGCAAGGCAGTCTGGGATGGAATGCGGGAGCGCAATTACGGCCGCATTGTCGTCACCACCTCATCGTCGGGACTGTTCGGCAATTTCGGCCAGGCCAATTACGGTGCAGCGAAAACAGGCATGGTCGGCTTGATGAACGTGCTGGCCGAGGAGGGCCGCAAGAACAACATCCGCGTCAACACGATCTCACCGACCGCGGCGACGCGGATGACTGAGGAACTGCTGCCGCCGCAAGCATTGGCGTTGATGAAGCCGGAAGCGATCACCCCGGCAGTGCTCTATCTGCTCGGCGAGGACGCGCCGACCCGTACCATTATGGGTGCCGGCGCGGGCTCGTTCGCGGTGATCAGGATAGTGGAGACCGAAGGCATCAACCTGCCGCAATCGGACTGGACGCCCGAGGCGGTGTCCGCGCATTTCGCCGACATTAGCGATATGTCGACCGCGAAGCCGCTGGAAGGCGCGTTTCAGCAGACCCAAAAATATGTCGGACACGCAGCGGCGAGGGCGGGGATAAAGCTGTAGCCCTCATGCGGTCACGACCACATGGCTAGGCGCGCTTTCGCGCGTTCCGAACGGTGCGTCCCCTCCTTCGAGGCGCCACGCAGAGCGCAGTCCCTCAGAGTAGGGGCTTCATGCTGAGAGGGGAGTCTTCTTGACCGCCGCGTCGACCAATTCCCAAATCCCGGTCGCCGTGATTGGCGCAGGTCCCGCCGGCCTGATGGCGGCAGAGGTGCTGGCGCAAGGCGGCGCAGCCGTTACCGTCTATGATGCGATGCCATCGGCAGGCCGCAAGTTCCTGATGGCTGGACGGGGCGGACTTAATCTGACCCAC
Organism: Bradyrhizobium sp.; assembly: GCF_035273305.1. Classification (GTDB taxonomy): domain Bacteria; phylum Pseudomonadota; class Alphaproteobacteria; order Rhizobiales; family Xanthobacteraceae; genus Bradyrhizobium. Next base: position 11,605 of record NZ_DATEPI010000183.1, read on the forward strand.
AGCGAGCCGCTATCGGATTTTCTGGCACGATACCGCGGGGCCAGTTCTCATCTTGCTCCAGCGATCACCGCATTCTCGCCGGAAGCTTTGCGGCGATGGAGCGAGGGGCTGGGTCAACCGACATTCATTGGGTCCAGCGGCCGGGTTTTCCCCGACTCCTTCAAGGCCTCGCCACTGCTGCGCGCGTGGTTGCGCCGGCTTAATTCGCTCGGTGTGAAATTCGTATTTCGCCATCGCTGGACTGGCTGGGACGTCAATGGCCGTTTGGTGTTTCAGACGTCCAGCGGCCAAGCCGCTCTCGATGCCCGCGCAACAGTGCTTGCGCTTGGGGGCGCGAGCTGGCCACGGCTCGGCTCCGATGCGGGTTGGCTGGAAACGCTTGCTGGCAAAGGAGTCATGATCTCGCCGTTGCGCGCCGCCAATTGCGGCTTCACCGTGGACTGGTCGGAGATATTTCTGGGTCGCTTCGAAGGCCAGCCGCTCAAGGGAGTAGCGCTGAGCTTTGGCCCGCACACTTCGCGCGGCGAAGCCGTGATTACGCGGTCGGGTATCGAGGGCGGCGCGGTTTATGCGTTGTCGGCGGAATTGCGGGACGCGATCATCACTTCGGGGGACGCGACCGTTCGTATCGCACTGCGCCCCGATCTCGACTATCCGAGATTGGCTGCGCGACTGTCGATCCCGAAACGAAAGCAATCGTTCTCGAACTGGCTGCGCAAGGCGTCGCAGCTTTCACCTGTTGGCATCGGCCTGCTCCAGGAGTCTGCAAAAATTTCCGGCGTGTCGCTGCTCTCGAGGTCATCAGCAAGCCTCGCCGAGTTGATCAACGCCGTACCGATCAAGCTCAACGGCATAGCCCCGATCGCACGCGCGATCTCGACTGCGGGCGGAGTTGCGTTCAGCGAAATGGATCCTCAATTCATGATCCGCCGCCTGCCGGGCGTATTCGCTGCTGGCGAGATGCTCGATTGGGAAGCGCCGACCGGCGGGTATCTGCTCCAGGCTTGTTTTGCTACCGGCGCGGGGGCGGGGCGCGGAGCCTTGCAGTGGCTGTCGGGCTAGAGCCTGACCGTTCTGATTGAATCCGAATCGGGCTAGCTTTTCTCTTCAGACGCGTTTTCCTCACGCGAATTGGCATCCACTTCGTCGAAAACGCGTTAACGCAGTTTGCCGCGCGCCGCGACAGGCAGCGTGCCGACGATCTCGTTGCCGCGCACCATCACCACTTCATCGACCATGTTGACGACGACGCAGACGTGGTTCGGTACGATCCGCACGACATCGCCTATATTGGGCCGCGTGTTGCTGCGCGTGAGGTCGAGAAATCCGTGCTCCTCGGCAAAGCGGGCGATCCGGGCTTCGGGATGCTCGAGGATGAGGCCATGGCCTTCGAGCCCGCCACCCGTGTCAGACGTCAGCGTCTTGGAGCCGGCATCGAGAATGCCGCGATCCGGCCCGGCGCGGCTCACCACGGTTGAATATATATTCAGTGCGCAGTCATCCCATGTGGCGACGCCGGCGGCCACCTGCATGCGATCGTTGTAGATGTAGGTGCCGGGCCGGTGCTCGGTCGCACCGTT
>NZ_DATEPI010000184.1:0-4298 GCF_035273305.1 Bradyrhizobium sp.
TCCCTGTCTTGTTACTTTCAAATCTTCGTCGAGGGCGCGCAGCATTTTTCATACGACCTTTCGGATTGCGGGAAGCGCTGCGTTCAGGTCAGGCGCCTTGCTGAGCACTGGCTCAAACTCCTGCCGCACCACATGATCGAAGTGAATTACGAAACGCTGGTCGGCGATTTGGAAGGACAAAGCAGAAGGATCGTCGATTTCCTCGGGCTCGACTGGGAGCCCTCGTGCCTTGATTTTCACCAAACAGAGCGGACCGTTGCGACGGTCAGTCACTGGCAGGTTCGTCAGCCGATCTACAGCAGTTCGATCGGCCGCTGGCGAAAGTATGAAAAGCATCTCGGGCCGCTGTTTGCCGCGCTCGGGGATCCCAGAGCATCGGACAGCGCTGAAGGGCAAGTACAGGAGCTGAACGCATGATGCTCGCAGAAGCGGAATCGGTCGATCAGCTGCTCCAGGAGGCAATGGCCGCTTATCGCGACGGCAACTTGAACCAAGCCGAACTCCAGTGCAGGCACATTCTCGAGCATCACCCGGACCACGTGGCAACCATACAGGTGCTGGCGGCGGTTGCCGGTCAGTTTGGCGTCCCGCGGCGGGGGATCGAGCTGATCAATCGGGTGATCGGGCAGCATCCGAGTCACGTCGACGCTCATATTCAGCTGGCCAAGCTTCTCCGGCAAGACGGCAAGGACGAGGAAGCGATCGCTGCGCTGGAGACCGCAATCGAGCTCCGGCCGAAAAGCGCCGCTGCGTACAACGATCTTGGTCTCGTCTACCTCGACAACAACAAAGCAGGGGAAGCAGCCGAATGTTTCGAGCGCGCCGCGGAGCTCGACCCCAAGATGGCCATCGCTCATTTCAACAGGGCGCTAGTTTTCGAGGCACAAGGATTACGCGCCAAGGCGATCGCTGCGCTCAAGGACGTAGTCGCCGCCGATCCGCAATTTGCTGAAGCTTACGCAAAGCTAGGCAACCTTCTGTTGCAGAGCAACGATCATGCCGCGGCTTTCGACATGTTCCGGCAAGCTGTGAAAGCGAGGCCGGAGTCCGCAATCGCATGGATGTGCCAAGCCAAAATCCTGACCGAGGAAGGCAAGACCGCTGCGGCGGAAGAGGCAGTCAGGAAGGCAATCGAGTTGCAGCCGCACAACAGCGATGCCCATGTCTTGCTCGGATCCATCCTTATGGAGCTGGGCCGGTTCGACGATGCCGCCTGTGCGGCGGACTTGGCGATCGCCATCAATCGCCAGCAGCTTTCGGGCTACCATCAGCTTGTTAGCGCTCGCAAAATGACCGAACGGGATCGCCCGCTCGTCGCGCAGATCGAATGGCTGCTGAAGGAAGGGGGGCTACACCAAGACGGACGCATCGACCTCGGCTTCGCGCTTGGTAAGGCCTATGACGACTATGGCGAATATGAAAAGGCGATCGGCTATTTCGACGAAGCCAACAGTCTGAAGCACCAGCAGACTTCTCCAGACACCGCCGTGTATGCAAATTTCGGCAGCCGTGTCGACTGGCAGATAGCGAACTTCAACGCCGACTATTTTGCGCGCAACGCCGATATCGGATCGGACTGTGACGTTCCGGTCCTGATTATCGGCATGCCGCGATCGGGAACGACGCTCGTCGAGCAGATCCTGTCCAGCCACCAGGACGTGGGGGCAGGTGGAGAACTTGCGTTCTGGCGCGATCATATGCCGGGCTTTCGAATGGATCGGTCGCGCCGCGTCGATCGCGCATGGGCGGAGTCGACCGCCCGCGAGTATAAAAACTTGCTTACGGAGCTCTGCCCGGGTGCCCGCAAGGTGACCGACAAGATGCCGCAAAATTTCAATTTCGTTGCGCTCGCCCGTGCGGTCTTCCCGCGCGCGCGGTTCATCCATTGCATGCGCCATCCGATCGACACATGCCTGTCCATCTATTTCCAGAACTTCAGCCGCCACGTCGACTTCGCCTACGACCGAACCGACCTTTTGGCGTTCTATCGTCAGTATCAGCGACTGATGGCGCACTGGCGCAGCGTCGTCCCGTCCGACCGCTTGTTCGAAGTCCAATATGAGGAGCTTGTCGCCGATCCCGAACCGCTGACGCGCAAGCTAATCGATTTCTGCGGCCTCGATTGGGATAATGCGTGCCTGCACCATGACCGCAACACTCGCCCGGTGAGGACCGCAAGCCTGTGGCAAGCAAGACAGCCGCTTTACCGGACATCGATCGCCCGCTGGCAGAACTATCGACCCTGGCTCGGCGCGCTGGAAGAATTCCTGTCGGAGGACGAGCGCAATGCTGTGCCCTCTCCGCGGCAAGGGATCCATCACCAAGCGGCGGAGCGCAGCGGGAGCAATGGACCGGATTGACCGGTGAGGACCGAGGGGGCAGTCATGCGTAACGGGGTTGTCGGCGTCGCGGCGGGAGCGCTTCTTCCCTTCTCCTTCGCGTCGTCGGTTGCGTGCGCCGAGCCCTTCACGCTGGTCCAGGCACTCGCCGTCGCTTACGAGACCAATCCGCAGCTCGAGGCACAACGAGCCGCCGTGCGGGCCACCGACGAGGAAGTGGCCAAGGCCTATGGCGCCTGGCGGCCGAAAGCCACGGTCGATTCAACCTACGCCTACGCCAGGGGTGAATATCACGCGATTCCAGGCCCTCCGTCCGGCACCTACCCGCGCGGCGTCACCGCGACGTTGAGCCAACCTCTGTTCGGCGGCGACATCTTGCCCAACATCCGCAAGGCTCGCGCGACGGTCGAGGCAAGCCGGGAACAGCTGCGTGCGACCGAAGAACAAGTTCTGCTTGATGCGGCGACCGCCTACCTCGATGTTCTTCGTTTCCAGAAGATCGTCGACCTTGAACAGGCGTCAATCATTGATTTGCAGAAACTCCGCCAAACAGTTCAGACGCGCGTCAGCGTCGGCGAACTCAGCCGGACGGAGCTAGGCCAAACCGAAGGCCGTTTGTACAACTTGATGGAGAACCTCACCGCGGCCCAGACGCAGCTCGCCAGCGCCCGTGCTTCGTTTGAACATGCTGTTGGCAGGCCAGCCGAGAATCTTGTCGATCCGTCATTTCCTGTTGTTCCAGACGATTTCGACGCGGCGTTGAATCTCGCGATGAACAACAACCCGACGGTGCTCTACGCGCGCGACCAAAGTGTGATTGCCGATCATGCGGTGAGCGCCGCCAAGGGGGCGCTCGTGCCTAGAGTGTCGCTGCAGGGACAGTACGAACGATCGAAGGATCTCGTGGCGACGGGGATCGGCATCAACGACTTCACCGTTACGGCGCAGCTCCATATTCCGTTCTACCAGGGCGGCGGCGAATATGCGCAGGTTCGCGAGACGAAGCAGCAGGCGACGCAGGCGCGCTACAATACAGCCGATGCCGAGCGTCAGGTGCGTCAGCAGCTTCGCGTCAGCGAAGATACGCTGCGCAATGAACGAGCTGCGGTTCCCCTCAGCGAGAAGCAGGTGGAGGCGACCCGCGTGGCGTTCGAGGGAGCTCGCGCTGAGACGGTGATTGGCGAGCGCGGGACTCTGGAAGTGCTCATTTCAGAAGAGGATTTCGTCAACGCCCAGGCGTCGCTGCTCACCGCTCGTCGCAACGCCTTTGTGGCCGCCTTCCAGGTCCTTGCGACCGTTGGCGGAATGACTGCCGAAGCCCTGCAATTGCCGGTCAAGCTGTATGATCCGCGGGCGCACTATCGCGAGGATGCTGGCCGACCGTTTGGCTTCGGTGACACGTCCGAAGCAGACCGGCGCGCAGCGATCGAGCAAAACGTCAGCGCAAGGCGCGTGGAAGCTGGGCCGATCGACGTCAATGACTTGATCAGCGATACGATCGCTGCCCCATCGACGCCTCAGCTTGGCGTTGTTTCCAAGCCAAAAGCCAAATGAAATCGGCCGGTGGAAGGCAGCCTGAAGCCGCACCATAGGCCTGAGGCGGGAATGAGTGAGCCAAGCGTCCGATCATGTGTCGGCGAACAGCAACTCGCCAGCGTTGCCGGCCGGCGGCGGCGATGTACCGCGGAGCCGCTGAGATGGAATCGAAAGCGGCGAAAAAACTGCGAGAAACTTCGGCACCGCGTTGCAAAATAGACATCGCCACGTCGATCGTCCGCGGAACTCATCATTAATGGCGGAAATCCGGCATTTGTCTGATGGTGGAGAGGGCTGGATTCGAACCAGCGTACGCTTGCGCGGGCAGATTTACAGTCTGCTGCCTTTAACCACTCGGCCACCTCTCCACGAGATGTGAGGCACTTTTGAGCAGGCGCGCCATGTGGCGGCGCTGCCGCGGCC
>NZ_DATEPI010000185.1:0-6665 GCF_035273305.1 Bradyrhizobium sp.
CGAGGGCGCCAAGCCGGACGTCATCATCACCGGGATTTCGCATGTTGGCGTGCAGCCGACGGTGCAGTGGAAGAATCAGCAGGTTCCGATTCCAATGTTCGGCATCAGCTCGCAGGCAACCAACAGCACCTTCGCCAAGGATACGAACGATGCCGCAGAAGGCGTGCTGTTTCAGGCGGTCTCCGGGCCGGACGTTCCGGTGACGCCGAAGAGCCTGCCTTTCACGCAGGCATTCAAGGCCAAATTCGGCAACTTCCCCTCATACGCGGGCTACACCTCGTATGATGAAGTGTACTACATCGCGGATGCGGTGAAGCGCGCCGGTTCAACCGATGCCGACAAGCTGGTCGCTGCACTCGAAAAGACCGATTGGGTCGGCACCATCGGCCGTGTCCAGTTTTACGGCAAAGAGGATCAGTTCACTCATTCCATCAAATACGGCAAGGGCCTGATTACCGGCCTGATGCTGCAGTGGCAGGATGGGAAACAGGTCGCGGTCTGGCCTGCCGAGGTCGCCAAAGGCCAGTTGAAGTTCCCAAGCTTCATCAAGGTCACTTCCAATTAAAGTCGAATGAAGAATGCTCCCGGGTCCTTCCCGGGAGCAATTTTTCGCATGGGGTTTTCCTACAGGGCAGCGGTGCTGCCGCAGCAGTTCATTAGATGCTCGCTTTTCAAATTCTCATCGACGGCTTTGCCATCAGTGCCTTGTATGCTTTGGGTGCGACCGGCTTCACGCTTATCTTCGGCGTTTCCGGTGTGCTCAATCTTTCCCATGGCGCCATCATGGTGCTGGCGGCGGTAGCCGCTTGGGCCGGTGCCAGCATGTTGCACATGAACACTTACGAAGGCGCGCTGCTTGGGGTCCTGGTCGCGCTGCTGGCGGCGTTCGCAACCTACTTTGCGGTGGTGCAGCCGATTCAAAGGTCGACTCGGATACCCAACGAGGAGAAGGAAATCTTCGTTCTGACCGGCACTTTGCTCTGGGGCATCATGATCCAGGAACTAATCGCCTACTTCTTCACTAACAACGCCAAAACCGTGCTCCCCATCGTGGAAGGCGTCATGGACATTTTCGGCGTTCGGACGCCGCGAAATGAAATCTTCACCGCGGTCGTCTGTTGTCTGGTGATCGGGCTACTTTGGGCATTGGTGAATCGCACCCGTACCGGCAAGGCGGTTTTGGCGGCTTCGATGAACCCGCGTGGCGTCACCCTGCTCGGGTTGGAACTTACCAACATCTACATCGTGGTGTGGGCAATCTACGGGATACTTGCCGGTATTGCCGGCGTTCTGCTCGGAATGTTTCTCGGCGTCAGCTCGTACAGCGTGGGTCCGCTCACCGCGAGCGCCTTCTCGATCGTGGTGCTCGGTGGACTTGGTAGCGTTTCCGGATCGCTGATTGCCGCGTTCGTGGTTGGCTATCTCGAGACCCTTACCGCATATCTGGTTTCGCCGGCGTATCGCACGATTCCGGCTCTGCTGCTGCTGGTGATTGTGATGTACATCCGGCCACAAGGCCTGCTCGGGAGGCGATGAGCATGGCTGAATTTTTCAAATCGCGGCTGTTCTGGATCTCGCTGATCGTGGTTGTGATCGCCTCGACGCTGCCGCTGTACGTTTCCGGCTACATCCTTGGGCTGCTTACGGTGGCCTATTACTTCGGCGTGTTCGCGATGGCCTGGGACCTGCTGTTCGGGTTCGCCGGCGAGGTGAATTTCGGGCCGACGTTCCTGATCGGCGTAGGCGCCTACACGGCAGGGATTCTCAACAACGAGTATGGTTGGTCGGTATATCTGTGCATCGTCCTCGGTGCATTGGCTGCCGTCATTGCCGGATTTGTGCTCGCGCTTCCGGCGCTGCGCGTCCGCGGTCCTTATTTCGGGCTGACGACCCTGGTGGCGGTATTGATCCTGCAGAACTTCATCGTCGTGTTCGCCGAGCTCACCGGTGGGGAAATCGGTCTCACAATTCCGGACGTGATCACGATCAACGCCGGCGTGAATTACTGGATCGCGCTCGGCTTCATGACGATTAGCGCCATCATTCTGTACGGCCTGTCACAGTCGCCGGTCGGGTTGGTGCTGCAGGCCAGCGGACAAGACCCGGTGCAAGCCGGCGCGCTCGGCTTCAATATCGTGAAACACAAGCTCGCCGCGTTCGTCGTGAGTGCGTTCTTCTCAGGGCTTTCAGGCGCACTGCTGGTGTTTTATTTTGGCACCGCTTCGGTCGGAACGGTCGTCGACGTTGCGGTTGGCGTCAACGTCATCGTGGCCGCGGTGCTGGGTGGCCGGCGCACGGTGCTGGGTGCAGCGCTCGGCGCCATCTTCCTGATTGTGGCCGGCGAATTCCTGCGTCCAACCGGCGAACTGGCGACCTTTATCGTTTCGGCGGTAGCGCTGCTTGTCGTTCTGTTCTTCCCAGGCGGCTTTCTCGGAGCGGCCCTTTCACGCGAGGCTCGCTCGTGATGGATGCAACCTTGAACACCACTCATGTTCTCCAGGTTCGCGGGCTGACCAAGCGCTTTGGCGGCCTGACCGCGGTCAAGAACCTGAGCCTCGATTTGCGTCCGGGCGAAATCTTCGGGCTGATCGGCCCGAACGGCTCCGGCAAATCGACCGCCATGAAGGCGATCATGGGAATCGAACGGCCGTCGGAAGGCGAAGTCGTTTTCGAGGGCGAGAATCTCGCAGGACTTCCCGCGCATAAGATCGCGCGGAAAGGCTTCGGCATGGTGTTTCAGCATTCACGGCCGCTCAATCGGCAAACTGTCCTGGAAAATATCATGGTGGCGTTGTTGCCGGACAGTCTGTTCATGCTGTTCGCAGACAAGGCTCTCACCGATCGGGCGAAGTGGATCGCCGAGCGGGTCGGTCTCGCCGAGGTCATGGACCGGCGACCACCAACGTTGCCGTTTGCTGATTTGCGCCGCCTTGAGCTGGCCAAGGCCATCGCAAGGGATCCCAAAGTTGTGCTCGTGGACGAGCCTTTCGCAGGATTGACGCTCGCCGAAGTCGGCACCTTCTCGGAGCTGATCCGCAGCTTCCGCGATGAAGGACGCGCGGTGCTCCTTGTTGATCATAACGTCAAGAGCGTCGCCGCCTTGGTCGACCGGGTGCTGGCCATGTATCTCGGCGAGGAGATCGTCACCGGCCGCGCCGATGACGTCATGCGCAATGAGACGGTGCGGCGCGTCTATCTCGGCGGCGCAATCGAGACTTCCGCGCGCCCGGAGACCAGTTTCGAAGACAGTGTGCCGCTGCTGCAGGTCGAGAACGTCAGCGTGCACTACGGCAAAGCGCAGGCCCTGGAAAACGTCTCCATCCATATTCATCAAGGCGAATTCGTCTCGATCGTCGGCCTGAACGGCGCCGGCAAGACCACGCTATTCAATACGATCTCGGGACTCCTGCCATACACCGGCGAGATCGTGCGCGCGGGCGAGAAGCTGCGCGGCTTGACCCCAGCACGGATTGCGCGCAGCGGCATCGTACAGTGTCCGGAATCGCGGGAACTGTTCGGCGAGATGAGCGTGCGCGAAAATCTCGATCTAGGTGGACAGCATTTATCGGATAAAGACAAGGACGCGCAATTGGCTTGGCTGTTCGAGCTGTTTCCGATCCTGAAGGAGCGCCAGAACCAGATGGCCCAGACGCTGTCGGGTGGCGAGCAACAGATGCTGGCGATCGGTCGCGCCTTGATGATGAAACCGAAAATACTCATCCTCGATGAGCCGACGCTTGGGCTCGCGCCCGTCATTCTTGAGCAATTGTCAAAGGCGCTGGAAAAGTTGCGCCAGACCACGCCGATCACCCTGCTGTTGGGCGAGCAGAACGTGACCTTCGCGCTACCGCATGCCGATCGCGTTTACGTGCTCGAGCATGCGCGGATCGTGTGGGAGGGAGATCCGGGCCGCTTTGCCGAGGAAGCCGGCACCGGCTATCTTTGATTTCGATTGCATGCGTAGCGCCAATACCCAGGATCAGGACCGCGCTGCCAGGCTGCATGATTGATCAGGTAAGACAAAGTCGCGAGAATCCGAACGCGGAAAGGGCCCGTTTATCAAGCGGATCGAGGACGAAGTGCCGAAATGGCAGGATGTAATCGCTAAAGCCGGCATCAAGCCGATCTGATTTACCGAACCCGCGGACAATCAGGCGTACGGCGAGAAAATCAAGGAAACATCGATGGCCAGACGACTGATCGATATCTCCGTGCCGCTGCAGAATGACGTGCCCGCCGATCCCCCTGGAGGGCATCCGACGATCCAGTACATCGACCACCAGCAAGGCTTGCCGCGCATGCTGCAGTTTTTCGAAGGCCTCAAGGCCGAGGAGCTGCCGGACGGGCAGGGCTGGGCGGTCGAGCAAGTGCAACTGTCCACCCACAACGGAACGCATCTCGATGCGCCATGGCATTTTCATCCGACCATGAACCGCGGCGAGCGTTCATGGACGATCGACGAGGTGCCGCTGGAATGGTGCTTGCAGCCGGGCGTGAAGCTGGACTTCCGGCATTTGCCTGATGGCTATGTTGCGACAGCCAAGGATGTCGAGAATGAGCTCAAGCGGATCGACCATACGTTGTCCCCACTCGAGATCGTAGTGGTCAATACCAGCGCCGGCGCCAAATACGGCCGACAGGACTACGTTACGTCCGGCTGCGGCATGGGCTACGACGCGACCATGTACCTGCTCGAGCGCGGCGTGCGGTTGACCGGCATCGATGGCTGGAGCTGGGATGCGCCCTTCGTCTATACCGCCAGGAAATACGCGCAGACCAAGGACGCGAGCCTGATCTGGGAAGGGCACAAGGCCGGCCGCCATATCGGCTATTGCCACATCGAGAAGCTGCACAATTTGGAGCAGTTGCCAGCAAGCGGTTTCACCGTGTCGTGTTTTCCGGTGAAGATCGAACGGGCATCTGCGGGCTGGACCCGCGCGGTGGCCATCATCGACGGCTGAGGCCTCTTGGCGCTCTACTGCGCGGCGACCGCGACCTTTCTTTTCTCCTCCAGTGCTGCGGCGATGGCGTCATCGACGCGCTCGAGCCAGATGAACTCGAGCTTGTCGCGCGCCCCTTGAGGTATCTCTTCAAAGTCGCGGCGGTTTCGCGCCGGGAGCATGACCCTCGTCAGGCCAGCCGCGGCCGCCGCGACTACCTTTTCCTTGATGCCTCCGACGGGCAGCACCAGACCGCGCAGCGATATCTCGCCGGTCATCGCGGTATCGCTTCGGACCGTCTCGTTGGTGAGGAGAGAGGCCAGAGCCGTGAACATCGCAACGCCCGCGCTCGGTCCATCTTTCGGCGTGGCACCGGCGGGGACATGGACGTGGATATCGCTTTTTTCGAAAATCGACGGCTCGATTTGCAATTGAACGGCGCGACTCTTCACCAGCGTCAGAGCAGCCTGTGCGCTTTCGCGCATGACGTCTCCGAGTTGTCCGGTCAGGATCAATGCGCCTTTTCCGGGAACGCGGGTTGCTTCGATAAAGAGGATGTCGCCACCCACCGGGGTCCAGGCGAGCCCAGTCGCGACGCCCGGGACACTGGTGCGCATCGCGATCTCGCCTTCGAAACGCGGCGGTCCTAAGACCTCGGCAAGATCCTTGGCCGCGATGTTGACTTTGCTCAAGGTGCCTTCCGCGATCTGCACGGCCGCATGACGCAGCGCTTTTCCGATTTCGCGTTCCAGGGCGCGCACGCCGGCCTCGCGCGTATAGCCCTTGATCATCAGCCGGATCGCATCGAGATCGATGGCGGCCTGTTCGGGCTTCAGGCCATTGGCCTCGAGCTGGCGACGAACCAGATAACGCCGCGCGATCTCGAGCTTTTCGTCCTCGGTGTATCCTGGCAGGCTGATGATCTCCATGCGGTCCTGCAATGGACCGGGAATCGTATCCAGCATGTTGGCGGTAGCGATGAACACCACCCGCGAGAGATCGAACGGCACGCCGAGATAGTTATCGCGAAACGTCCCATTTTGCTCCGGATCGAGAACTTCGAGCATCGCCGCTGACGGGTCGCCTTGAATGCCGCGCCCCATCTTATCGATCTCGTCCAGCATCATCACGCAATTGCGCGATCCGGCTTTCTTGATTGCCTGAATGATATTGCCGGGCAGGGCGCCGATGTAGGTCCGCCGATGCCCCCGGATTTCCGCCTCGTCATGAACGCCGCCCAGGCTGACCCTGACAAAAGGCCGATCCATCGCGCGTGCGATCGATTGCCCGAGCGAAGTTTTTCCCACTCCCGGCGGCCCGACGAAACACAGGATCGGCGCCTTGCCATTTGGTGCCAGCTTTCGAACCGCCAGATATTCGATGATCCGGCTCTTGATCTTTTCCAAGCCGAAATGGTCCTCGTCGAGAATCCGCCGCGCCTGCGGGATGTCGATGGTTTTTTCTTCCGGGAGCGCCCACGGCAGCTCGATCAGCCAGTCGAGATAGCTGCGGACCATCCCGGCCTCGGCGGCTCCCTCCGGCATTCGCTCATAACGCCGCACTTCCTTGCGTGCCTGATTTTCAGCCTCAGGCGGCATCTGCGCCTTGGCGATGGCCGCATTCAAGTCCGCCACCTCCTGGGTCTTGCCGTCGCCTTCTCCCAGTTGACGCTGAATGGTCGCCATCTGCTCGCGCAGGATTGCCTCGCGTTGGCGTTCATCGAAG
>NZ_DATEPI010000186.1:0-14569 GCF_035273305.1 Bradyrhizobium sp.
GGCGGGCGTGGCACCTTGATCGGTGCGGCGCTTGGCGCCGTTCTCGTCAATTATGCCAAGACTTTTTTTACGTCGGGTTCGCTTGCGCCGTACTGGCTGTTCATGCTCGGCGCGATGTTTATCCTGGTGACGCTGCTGTTGCCGAAAGGAATCATCGGCACGTTGAATGCCTGGTGGGAGCCGTGGAAGGCGCAACGTCTGACGGTTGCAGCGAACGTTATCAGCGCCGCGCGAGAAGACGGCATCAGCGAATCCGGGATGGCGGAGTAGCACATGAACGTCATGGATACCCGGGCCACTTCCGCGCTGCTCTATCTCGACGGCGTGCACGTCTCCTTCGACGGGTTTCATGCGATCAACAATTTGTCGCTGACGCTTGCGCCCGGCGAGATGCGTGCCATCATCGGTCCGAACGGTGCCGGCAAGACCACGATGATGGACATCATTACCGGCAAGACCAAGCCGGATGAAGGCGAGGTGCTGTTCGATGGCGTGACCGATCTGACCCGCCTCGATGAAACCAGCATCGCGGAACTGGGGATTGGGCGGAAATTCCAGAAACCGACCGTATTTGAAAGCCATACCGTCGAGGACAATCTGCTGCTGGCGCTTAATGTCGATCATAGCGTCAAAGGCACGCTGTTCTGGCGGAAAAGCACCAATGAGACCGAGCGGATCCAGCGGGTGCTGGATACAATTCGCCTGGCTAGCGCGCGCCATCGCCTCGCGGGAAACCTTTCGCATGGGCAGAAGCAATGGTTGGAGATCGGGATGCTGTTGGCGCAGGACCCGAAATTACTGCTGGTCGATGAGCCTGTCGCAGGCATGACCGACGTCGAAACCCAGCAGACCGCCGAGCTGTTGAAGCAGATCAATCAGGACAAGACCGTGATGGTGGTCGAACACGACATGGCGTTTGTCCGCGAACTCGGCGTCAAGGTGACGTGCCTGCATGAAGGTTCGGTGCTGGCCGAAGGAACTATCGACCAGGTCTCGTCGAATGAGCGGGTGATCGAAGTGTATCTGGGACGGTGAGGGGATGCTGAACGTCGACAATATCAGCCTGTACTATGGTGCCGCCCAGGCGCTTCGCGGGGTATCGATCTCAGCGGAGCCCGGCAAGGTTACGTGCGTGCTTGGCCGCAATGGTGTCGGCAAAACAAGTCTGTTGCGCGCGCTGGTCGGCCAATACGCGATCGCAAGAGGCTCAATCACCTTCGATGGCGTCGACATCACCGGCCTGAAACCATACGAGCGAGCACGAAAGGGCATTGCGTTCGTTCCGCAGGGGCGTGAGATTTTTCCGCTGCTCACGGTCGAGGAAAACCTCAAGACCGGTTTCGGCCCGTTGAAGCGTGACGATCGCAACATTCCCGACGACGTGTTCTCGTTATTTCCAGTGCTGCAATCGATGCTGGGACGGCGCGGCGGCGACCTTTCAGGCGGTCAGCAGCAGCAGCTCGCAATCGGACGCGCCTTGGTGATGCGGCCGAAATTGCTGCTGCTGGACGAGCCGACCGAGGGCATCCAGCCATCGATCATCAAGGATATCGCCCGCGCCATCTCCTATTTGCGGAGCCTCGGCGGCATCGCGATCGTGCTGGTCGAACAATATCTCGACTTTGCCTGCGAGCTCGGCGACAATTTCGCGGTGATGGACCGGGGCGCAGTGAAATACGCGTGCCATCGCGGCAATCTCGATCGTGACGAACTTAGTCGCCAGATGGCGTTATGACAGCGATTGATGAGACGGCCGCACAAATAGCGCGCTTTTAGTTGGGGACGGATGCGGCACGAGACTTCCAGCGCTACAGCGGCGATTTTCGCGGCCAATCGTGCCCGGGGCTCAGTGAGTTTCGACTTGCAACAAGTCGAAGGCATCACCCGCAGGCGCCATTTACATGAATCCGGTTCGCTGCGCGTCCGCTTCCCCTCGCCTGAGGCGGAGGGTCTGTCGGCAGTCTTCGTCAACACCGCTGGCGGTGTCGCGGGCGGCGATCGCTTTCAAATCGAGATCACGGCCGGCCAGGGATCGCGGATCGCATTAACAACGGCGGCAGCGGAAAAAGTCTACCGTGCCGAAGGTCCAGCCGCCGAGCTCGAGATCAAGTTGAAGGCAGCAACCGGCTCGCATCTGTCCTGGCTTCCTCAGGAGACGATTCTATTTGATGGTGCCAGGCTGTCGCGCCGGATCGATGTCGACTTGGCTGAAAGCGCCTCTCTGTTGCTCGCTGAAATCGTGGTGTTTGGCCGTACCGCCATGGGCGAACGAATGCTGCGCGGTGAGTTGGTTGACTGCTGGCGGCTGCGGTGCGGGGGCAGGTTGGTGTTCGCGGAAACGGTACGCCTCGATGGCAACATCGGCGAGAAGCTCGGCAAAACCGCTGTCGCGAACGGCGGCGTGGCGGTGGGCACCGCGCTGATGGTGCCGGGTGATGAGGCGCTGCTGGAGAGAGTGCGCGAACTGTCGTTCGGAGGCGAAGTCGGCATCTCGGCCTGGAACGGGTTTGCAATGGCACGTTTCTGTGCCCAAGATGCGGCCAAGCTCCGCGCCGACATGATCGCGGTACTTCATGCCACTGGCTCGGCCTTGCCACGGTTGTGGCTCGGCTAGGCTCAAGTAGAAATCATCCAGAGTGCTCGCATGAATCTTTCTCCCCGCGAAAAGGACAAGCTTCTGATTTCGATGGCGGCAATGGTTGCGCGACGGCGGCTGGAGCGCGGTGTCAAGCTTAACCATCCCGAAGCGATCGCCATCATTTCCGATTTCATTGTCGAAGGCGCGCGTGACGGCCGCACCGTGTCCGACCTGATGCAGGCGGGCGCGCAAGTGCTCACCCGCGCCCAGGTGATGGCCGGGATTGCCGAGATGATCCCCGACATTCAGGTGGAAGCGACGTTTCCGGATGGCACCAAGCTTGTCACCGTGCATGAACCGATACGATAGGAGAACGCGCGATGATTCCTGGCGAGTTCTTCATCAAGGACGGCGACATCGAACTGAACGCCGGCCGCAAGGTGGTGACGCTATCTGTCGCCAACACGGGCGACCGTCCAATTCAGGTTGGGTCGCACTATCATTTCTTCGAGACCAATCCTGCACTGAAGTTCGATCGCAAGAAGGCGCGCGGGATGCGACTCGACATTGCTGCCGGCACTGCGGTTCGGTTCGAGCCGGGACAAACGCGCGAGGTGCAACTGGTCGCGCTTGCCGGCAAACGGGTGGTCTATGGTTTCCGCGGCGAGGTTATGGGCAAGTTATGATTCCGCACCCGCTCACGAAGTCGCTTACACCGGTCGGGGTGCCGGCGTCCCTCTGATGAGCGACGCCGCATAGCCAGGTTTGCAAAAATTACCGAGGATTGAAGTTCTCGCGATTACAAAAGGTGGTCCACGCCATGTCGGTAAAGTTGAAACGCTCGGTCTATGCCGACATGTTCGGGCCCACCACCGGCGATCGGGTCCGGCTCGCCGATACCGATTTGATCATCGAGGTGGAAAACGATCTCACCGTCTATGGTGAGGAGGTGAAATTTGGCGGCGGCAAGGTCATTCGCGACGGCATGGGACAGTCGCAAGCTACCAACAAGCAAGGCGCGGCCGATACCGTTATCACCAACGCGCTGATCGTCGACCACTGGGGCGTCGTGAAGGCCGATGTCGCCATCAAGGAAGGCTACATCAGCGCCATCGGCAAGGCCGGCAATCCCGACATTCAGCCCGGTGTGACCATCGTGATCGGCCCGGGCACCGATGTGATCGCGGGGGAAGGAAAGATCCTGACGGCCGGCGGTTTCGACAGCCATATTCATTTCATTTGTCCGCAGCAGATCGAGCACGCGCTGATGTCAGGCGTCACATCGATGCTTGGCGGGGGCACCGGTCCTTCGCACGGCACGTTCGCGACCACCTGCACCCCGGGACCATGGCACATGGGACGGATGATCCAATCGTTCGATGCCTTTCCCGTTAACCTCGGGATTTCAGGCAAGGGCAATGCCTCGCGTCCGGCATCGCTGATAGAAATGATCAGGGCTGGCGCCTGCGCGCTGAAGCTGCACGAAGATTGGGGGACCACGCCCGCCGCGATCGACAATTGTCTGTCCGTTGCCGACGATCACGACGTCCAGGTGATGCTCCATTCCGACACCTTGAATGAGTCCGGATTCGTTGAGGATACGATCAAGGCATTCAAGAGCCGTACGATCCACGCCTTTCACACCGAAGGTGCGGGCGGCGGTCATGCGCCTGACATCATCAGGATCGCCGGCCTGAAAAACGTGTTGCCGTCCTCGACTAATCCGACTCGCCCGTTCACGCGCAACACCATCGACGAGCATCTGGACATGCTGATGGTTTGCCATCATCTCGATCCCTCCATCGCGGAGGATTTGGCGTTCGCCGAGAGTCGCATCCGCAAGGAAACCATTGCGGCCGAAGACATCCTGCACGACCTTGGCGCGCTCTCGATGATGTCCTCGGACTCGCAAGCCATGGGTCGCCTCGGCGAGGTCATCATCCGCACCTGGCAGACCGCCGACAAGATGAAGAAGCAGCGTGGTCCGCTTCCCGAGGACAAGGGCAACAACGACAATTTCCGCGTCAAGCGCTACATCGCCAAATACACGATCAATCCTGCGATCGCCCACGGCGTATCGAAGCTGATTGGCTCGATCGAAAAAGGCAAGCTCGCCGATCTCGTGCTATGGTCTCCGGCCTTCTTCGGTGTCAAGCCACACTGCATCATCAAGGGCGGTTCGATCGTTGCGGCCCCGATGGGCGATCCCAATGCCTCGATTCCGACTCCGCAGCCGGTGCACTACCAACCGATGTTCGCCGCGTTCGGCAAATCCCTGACCGCGTCGTCGGTGGTGTTCTCATCGAAAGCCGCGGTGGCTTCGGGACTGGCGAAGAATCTCGGTATTGGCAAGAAGCTCTACGGCGTCGAAAATACCCGCGGCGGCATTTCCAAGAAGAGCATGATCCACAACGGCTCGACCCCCAAAATCGAGGTCGATCCTGAGACCTATGAAGTCCGCGCCGATGGCGAATTGCTGACCTGCGCGCCGGCCGAAGTGTTGCCCATGGCGCAACGCTATTTCATGTTTTGAAGCGCAATCGGCAAGATCGATTTCCTTGCTTTTGCCTCCGGCTGCGCTTCTGCGCTAAGGTCTCTCCCAGGCATTGTAGCCGAGATGAGACCGGGAGGATTTTCGTGATTTACGTCGTCGCAACACTAACCGTGAAGCCAGAGACTCGCGCCGAATTCATCGCGGCGGCGACCGCCTGCATCAACGAGACCCGTAAGGAGCCCGGTAATATCGCTTATGACATGCATGAGAGCGTCACCGATCCCACAAAGATGGTTTTTGTCGAGCAATGGGAAGACGTCGAGGCGACGCTGCCGCACCGGACCGCCGAGCACATGAAAACCTTCGGTCGGGTCGCCGTCAAATGCATGTCGGCGCCTCCCCGGATCGAGATCATCACGCCCGAAAAGGTCGACGTCCGCTAGCCAAGAACAACGGAGACAAATCGATGATCTATGTCGTCGCCACCTCCCAGGTGAAACCGGAATTGCGGGATGCGTTCATCAAGGGCGCCAAGGAATGCATCGAGGCCACCCGAAAGGAAAAGGGCTGCATTTCCTACGACAGCCACACCAGTATCAACGATCCCAATCTGTTCGTCGTGGTGGAGCGCTGGGAAAGCCGCGAGGACCTCAATGCGCATGGCCGTGCGCCGCACATGAAAGTTTGGCGTGAATATTCCGCGCCGCTAAAGGTGTCACCGACGGTCATCGAGATCATCAGCGATGGCAAGGTCGAGAAGCTGTGAGCATTTCATGATCCGCGCGACCGAGGTCCGTGGGCAGCATCGCTGGAGCGAGGCGCCGGCCGATAACGTCGTGCTTGATTTCGATGACCGGCACCGACGGCGGATGACCATGACTGGCACGCGCGGCTTGGCGTTTCTACTCGATCTGGAAAAGGCGGTCGCGCTGCGCGGCGGCGACGCGTTGGTGCTGGAGGATGGTCGGCTGATCGAGGTGGTCGCTGCGCCCGAGCCGCTTGCCGAGATTCGCTGCAACGATCCGGAGCATCTGGTTCGCGTAGCCTGGCACCTGGGTAATCGCCATCTGCCCACACAGATCACGGCCAAGGGACTGCGGGTTCGGCGCGACCACGTTATCGAGGCGATGGTCACGGGGTTGGGGGCTCGCGTGATCGGAATCGAAGCGCCGTTCGATCCCGAGGGCGGCGCCTATGCCGAACCCTCCCATGCTCATTCCCTGGAAGCAGCTTCCAGGCAGCACGCAACGCATGATCATTCCTCTCCTGATCATTCTTCGCGCGGTCATCGCGAGCATCATCACGATCACGCTCACCACGACGAGGATTGCGATCATGACGATGGTCACGGCCCTTCCCATGCTCATGCGCACAAATGAACCGGCGGCCGACGCGCAAGATGCTCGCGAGCGGATGAACGAGAGCGAATCCGCGGCGCTGTACCGGCTGATGACCTGGTTGTCGCCGGCCTTTCCGGTTGGCGCATTCTCATATTCCAGCGGTATTGAATGGGCGGTGGAGTCAGGCGATATCGCTGACGCCGATTCCTTGAGTCATTGGCTTTGCACGTTGTTGGCGGAGGGCTCCGGATTTTGCGATGCCGTGTTTCTGGCGCAGGCGCACCGCGCTACGTTGTCGCGCGACTACGCGCAATTGCGCGACATAGCCGAATTGGCCGCTGCTTTCGTGCCCTCGCGCGAACGTCATCTGGAAACCTCAGCGCAGGGCCGAGCCTTTATCGAGATCGCACGCGCGGCGTGGAATAACGACTTGCTCGGGCAAACGCTTGCGGCTTGCGAAATCAGCATGGTCTATCCCATTGCCGTAGGTGTGGTCAGCGCGGCGCATGCGATTCCGCTCGCGCCAACCATGCACGCCTTCCTTCACGGGCTCACCTCGAACTGGATTTCGGCCGGCGCGCGGCTGGTTCCGCTCGGGCAAACCGATAGCCAGCGCGTGCTGGCCTTGCTGGAGCCAGTGGTGGCTGCGACGGCGTTACGGGCCCTGAATGCCACGGTGAACGACCTAGGCAGCGCAACCTTTCGCGCCGACCTCGCCAGCATGCGGCATGAAAGCCAATACACAAGGCTATTTCGATCGTGATGATGTTTGCCAACAGGCATCTCGCCGAAACGTCTCTCGTGAATTTGGGGCAAGATCACCGAAGGGAATTTAGAAATGTTGGATCGTAACGGGCCGCTCCGAATCGGCATTGGTGGTCCGGTCGGATCGGGCAAAACGGCGCTGATGGATTTGCTGTGCAAGTCGATGCGGGAGCGCTACGACATCGCCGCGATCACCAATGACATCTACACCAAATGGGATGCGGAATTTCTGGTGCGCTCGGGCTCGTTGACGCCGGACCGCATAGCCGGCGTTGAAACCGGTGGCTGCCCGCACACCGCGATCCGCGAGGACGCCTCGATGAATCTGGCCGCGGTTGCCGACATGCGCGCGAAATTTCCCGAACTCGACCTGGTCTTGATCGAATCAGGGGGCGACAATCTCGCGGCCACATTCTCGCCGGAGCTTGCCGATTTGACGATCTACGTGATCGACGTCGCGGCAGGCGATAAGATTCCTTCTAAAGGCGGCCCCGGGATCACCCGCTCTGATCTGCTCGTCATCAACAAGATCGACCTAGCGCCGCATGTCGGCGCCTCGCTGGAAAAGATGGACATCGATGCCCGCCGCATGCGTGGCGAGCGGCCCTTTGTCATGACCAATCTGAGGAAAAGCCAAGGGCTTGACCGCATCATCGACTTTATTGAGGCCAAGGGAGGGCTCAATCCGCCGGCCTCGGCGCGGACATCTTCCGGCTGAAATCGTCGATGGTTAACGGCGCGGTCCTCTGAGGCTGGGGCGTTAACGTTTCCGCCCGTCATTTGCACAATAACGAATGGCTTTGGCGGGCGGCGGGAACGAAATTGCCGGTCAGCGAATTGGCTAACTCGGCCCTTGGCAAGATCATGCCGGCGTTGTCTAGCGATCGGCCAAGCGCAGTTGCCTGTGGGTGCTTGCTGCTTCATTATTGCGGATGTTGACTCCCTGCCTTTACTTGTGCCGCGCGGCGGACGCGATGCCTGTTCTAGCGTTCGCCAACTCCTCTTTTTCTGAGTAAGCGAGTGGTTCGGCTCAGTTTCATCATTAGCTTTATCGCGCTGATCGGGGTTCTGTTCTCCGGCCTCGCGGCTTATCGCGTCCACGACCAGGAATTGACGGTAGATGGCATCGCGCTGGCCCGCGCGATCGACGTTCACGCCAGCCTGGTTCAGGATCGGCTGACGGAGCGTGAACTGCTTGCGCGCGTTGCATCCGGCTTGTTCCGCTCGCCTTCCGTGATCAAGGCCAATATGCTGCAGCCGTTGCGCGCTTCGATCTATGCCTTCAAAACCGATTTCGTTGTCGCAGACTGGATTGCGCGGCTGAAACCGGATGAACTCGAAGCGGCTCACACCGAACTCGCCGGCGCAGGATTTTCCAATCCGACCATCCGGAATTTCGACGACACTCCGCTGGAGCCGGGCTCTCTCAACCAGCCGATCGATGTCGTGATGGATGTCGAGCCTCGGAATGCCGAGACCTTGAGCTTTCCAGGTCGTGCGCTCGATAACCAGCCGATCCTCGGATCGATGCTGGCGCGAGCCTTGGCGAGCGGGAAGCCGGTGGCGTCCGACCCTATAGCGCTGCTGCGTCCGGATGGCCCGGTGGGCCTCGTTCTTGCCGCGCCGGTTCTGCAGGACAGCAATGCGGAGCCGGCGGGCTTCGTGACATTTTCCTATGACCTTTCATCGCTCATGCTGACCAATGACGACCTGTCGTTGTTTTCGGTGGTCCTCAAGGATCCTCGCAATCCGAATGCCGAACTCATTGCCGATCAGCAGGGCCATGTCACTTCAAGGACGTCCTCTGGCCGAGAGGGGCCGCCTTCGAGCGTGCGAACGGTGACGTTCGGCGGACGCGACTGGTCGCTCGGCTATTACGCCAAGACGAACGCGTTGAAGCGCGCCGAAGAGACGGCCGCGGTCGTGGCCGCGATTGGACTGGCGCTGACCGGCATCATCTGCGGCCTGTTCGGCTATGTAGCCTACAACAATCTCCGCCTCAGCCGCGAGATCCAGGTGCGAATCGGGTTCGAACGCCGTTTGACCGCGGTTATCGATGAGCTCAATCACCGGGTGAAGAACATCCTTGCGGTGATTCAGTCGATCGTTACCCGCACGTTGCGTCACGGAGCCGATATCGACGTGGCCCGCGAATTGTTGATCGGTCGCATTCACGCAATGTCGAACGTCGTGTCGCTGCTCAGCGAAAGCCAATGGCAAGGTGTTCAATTGAAGGGCTTGTTCGAGGCGCGGGCGATCCCGCACTCCGAACGCATCGCCGTGAACGGACCCGACATCGCGGTGAGCGCGCGCGCCGCGCAGAGCCTGTCGCTGTTATTTTTCGAGCTGGCGTCGCATTCCGATGAGGGGCTTTCGCTTGTCGGCAAGCACCCGCACATCGTCGCACATTGGGAAGTGACGGGAGATGAGCCGGACAAGGTGTTTCATTTTCGCTGGGAGGAATTCAACACCAGCGAGGCGACGCGGCGAAAAGACAGCGATTTCGGGTTGATCCTGCTGGATCGGGTAGCGCCGGAAGCGCTGGGCGGAGTTTCGAAGCGCTACTTCACGGATGTCAGTTATGTCTATGAACTGACCGCGCCAATGGCGACCGTCATCGATATGACGGAGAGAGACCGCACCGAGCAATTCTCCGCCCCGGCGAAGCCGCAACGTTAGATGTCATGCGATTTCAATGCTGATTTTTCTAATCAGGTCAAAGCGGGTTCAGATCAACCGCCGCTGCCGCCGATAACCGCCCGTACGGTTTCATCGGGACCGAAATCCTCCGCGCCCTCCACATAGAGTAGCGCGCTGAGTTTCGATCGTGCCCGGTTAACGCGGCTCTTGATCGTACCAACGGCGCAGCCGCAGATCGCCGCCGCATCCTCATAGGAAAAGCCGGAGGCGCCGACCAGGATCAGAGCTTCGCGCTGGTCCTGCGGAAGTTTGTCGAGCGCGGCGCGAAATTCCTCGAATTCGAGGTGTGCGTTTTGCGCGGGCTGCGTTTTTAGCGTCTTGGCGTAGCTGCCGTCGGCGTCCTCCACTTCGCGCCGACGCTTGCGATAGTCCGATCGGAACAGGTTGCGCAGGATCGTGAACAGCCACGCCGGCAGATTGGAGCCGGGCTGGAATGAATCGATATTGGCCAGCGCACGTAACAGGGTTTCCTGTACCAAGTCGTCGGCGCGATCACCATTACCGCTCAGCGAAATTGCGAAGGCGCGCAGACTGGGTACTGATGCAAGAATATCATCGCGAAGAGAATCTGTGAGAGGCATTAGCTCCTCCCGTCTTCTGGGTCGCCCGCGTTTCCCACTTGGGGATCAGGTTTCGGTACATCAAGCTTGCGGATCAGTTCGGCGAAGCGCTCGGGCACCCCTTGGCGTACGACATCGTCGTACATCGCGCGGAGCTGGTGGCCGATCCTCGACTGGATTTCGGCATTGAGGCCGCCCTGCTTACCGGGACCCGTAGACTTCCCGGCCTGAGACTTTACTTCTTTCATGACCTGTTCCACGCTTCCCCGAGAGTTAAGTCCCTGCAGTCTCAAGAATTTTACCCTTGATATTGAGGCTTTTAGGAAGTGCTAATGCGAACTTGGCCTAAAAGTTCCGCGAAGACGGGAACTTTTATCCGACTGGAGAGTAAACAGGCACATCAGGGGGAACCGGGTCACCCCATGCAGGAAGCTTGGCCCAGACAATAATGGAGTGGGGATGTCCCGATCACAGCTCGTTGCTGAACACTTGCCATTGCTGCGGCGGTATGCCCGTGCCCTGACCGGAAGCCAAGCCTCCGGCGACGCCTATGTGGGGGCCATGCTGGAGGCGCTGCTACAGGATCCCTCATTGCTGGATGAGCAGCATGGCCCGCGCGCCGGGCTGTTCCGTCTCTTTACCCAGATCTGGAATTCGGTCGCGCTCAACGAGGATGCCGACGTCACCACACTACCGATGCCCTCCGAGCGGCGCCTTTCCAATATCACGCCGTTGCCGCGCCAAGCCTTCCTGCTGTTATCGCTCGAAGGTTTTTCGGAGGAGGAAGTCGGCTTTATTCTCGGTATTGATGTAGGCGAGACCCGCAGGCTGGCCGATGCCGCCGGCCGCGAGATGGCGGCGGAGATTGCCACCGACGTGCTCATCATCGAGGATGAAACGTTCATCGCCATGGATCTCGAGAGCCTGGTGAAGAATCTCGGGCACAATGTCATCGGCGTTGCGCGAACCCATTCCGATGCGGTCGCGCTCGCCAAGAACAAGAAGCCCGGGCTGATCCTGGCCGACATCCAGCTCGCGGACGGCAGCTCCGGACTTGACGCTGTCAACGAGTTGCTGCGGGTGTTCGAGGTGCCGGTGGTGTTCATCACCGCCTATCCGGAACGGTTCCTGACCGGCGAGCGTCCGGAGCCGGCGTTCCTGATTTCCAAGCCGTTCCAGCCCGCCATGGTCTCGGCGGTCGCCAGCCAGGCATTATTCTTCCAGCGCAATTCACGCAACCGCACGCCCAGGGTGGCGTGAACGCCTGCTATCCAAGGCAGCGAAGGTCGACGGTTTCGGATTGATAGCAAAGCGGCGCACCCCCAGCGCGCCGTTTTGTCTGAGTGCGGCGCTTTGTCTCGCTTCACCGCAAGGTGAGGAGACTCGCGACCAATGCAGGCGGCATCACCATCAGCCCCACGCCGAGGAAACGCAGAGCGTTGACTTCGATATTCTCCCGGCGAAGGGCTACCAGCCAGAGAATGGTCGCCAGTGAGCCGGTAATCGAAAGATTCGGACCTAGATCGACCCCGATCAGCATGGCGCCGATTACCGAGGCGGGCAGATGATCATTCGCTACAACCGAACGGGCTATCAGGCCGACCGGCAGGTTGTTTGCGATGTTGTCTGCGAGCGCCGTGACGATGCCGACGCCCCACGTTGCCGCCGCCTCGGATTGTGCGGCCCTGGCGCCGATCAATTCGGCCAGCCTCGATATCGCGCCGGTGCGGATTAAAGCCTGTACCATGACGAATAATCCCGCCACCAGCGGCAGCACACTCCAGGAAATTCCTGACAACAGGGATTTCGGCGACTGACGGTTCAGGCACAGGATCGTAACAGATGTGACGGTGCCACAGACCAAGGTCGGCAAGCCCAGTTGAAAATTCAGCGCCGAAGCGCCGATCAAAATAACCCCTACTGCTGCGATACCGAACGCGGACAGTTTGCCTCCCCAGCTGAGCCGGGGCTTGACGATCGCGCTCTCGATCTTTTCGTACTTGAGGGCTCGACGCTGAGTCAGGCGAAGCGCGGCATAGGTCACCACGATCGCGGCGAGCGAGGGTAGTGCGAATTGACGCAGCCAGTCGGCCAGATGCGGCATGCGTTCGCCGAACACCACGAGATTGGCGGGGTTGGAGATCGGAAGAACGAAGCTGGCTGCGTTCGCAATGAAAGCGCATAC
Organism: Bradyrhizobium sp.; assembly: GCF_035273305.1. GTDB lineage: Bacteria > Pseudomonadota > Alphaproteobacteria > Rhizobiales > Xanthobacteraceae > Bradyrhizobium. The sequence continues at coordinate 12,623 of NZ_DATEPI010000186.1, forward strand.
GAATAGATACGGAAGCGGCGTTGCGCCCGCCGCTCGCGTCGCCGCGTAAACGGCGGGGGTGAGGACAATCGCGGTGGCATCGTTCGAGAGCAGAACGGTGACCAAAATACCCACGAGATAAATCAACAGAAACAGCCGCTGAGGTGAACCTCGCGCGCGCGCTACAGCCAGCGCAGCCAGCCAGTCGAATAGTCCTTCCAGCCTCGCAAGTTCGGCGATGAGCATCATGCCGATCAGAAAGAAATACACATCGAGGCCCTTGCGCATTCCATCGAGTGCGTCGCTCCACGGCAAAAGGCCAAGCACGACAAGGCTCGCGGCGCCGGCGACAGCCCAGATCGCCTCCGGCAGCCGAAACGGGCGCGTAATGACGCCGAGGGTTGCAAGGGCGATGATGCACCAGGCGATGAAAGGATCGTGCGAAACCATGGATTGCTCGTTCAAGTGCCGCTCTATTCGGCTGCGAATTTGGGAGGGGCCGTCAGGAGACGGGTAGCGTTAGTGCCTGCCTTCTTACGGGTCTCGGGCAATGCCATAAAACAGACCAGCGCGCCAATGGCGACGATTGCAAACACGGGAATCAAAACTTATTGGGGTTAGGTGCTCTCGCCATGCCTCTTTACGTGTCAGGCAATAAATTTCCGAACAGCCTCTCATAATTCAGCTTCACGGCGTTGTGGCAGTCGCAGGATAACTCCATCAAACGCTGCACATTCTCAATGTGAATGTGACCGCGCTTGTAACTGATAGCTCCATAATCCTGAAGGCGGGTTGCAACCTCGGTGACGCTTGTACGCCTCACCCCAATCATTGCCGCAAGAGCGTCTTGCGTGAGCGGCACATCGGTACCTATCAAATCCATCATTCGCAACATCCAGCGGCACATCCGCGCCTCAATTCGATGGAGGGCATTACAGGCCGCCGTTTGCTGGATGTCGGCGATGAAAAACTGGTCGTGAGCCGCAAATATTTGGCGAATGCGGTTGCCGGAAAGTACGGCCTTGCGCAGAGGGTCGCGGTCGATCACAGAAGCCCTGCCGGGAGATTGGACGATAATCTTGTTTATGGAGACTTTATCATCAAGCGCCTGTGCTGCTCCGATAACGCCGTCGCGGCCGACCATGCCTGTCTGCACGATATCGCCCTCGGCAACCTCCACCATAAATGAAACGATTCCCGAATGCGGAAAGTAAACGCTTCGAATTTCGTCGCCGGGCAGCGCCAGTGAATCTCCCTGCCGCAATTCAATCGTTTTAAAATCTTTGCTCAACGCGGCGAAATCGTCGGCGGGCAGCATTGCTAAAAGCTGATTGTCCAACGGAGAAGCCTTTTGAGAAGCTCGTCGATAACAACTAACCTAAGTCCAGCGTTCAAGCCGGGTCGGATGGCGACTGCATCATGGGGTGCATCGCCTCTCGTGTCTTCCGCAGTTCTGCGATCAAGCCTTCGGCACGTTGCATTGTCACAGGATCAAACGCCGATTTCGTGAACCGCTGGCGGTGCAGGATTTTCAGGTCTAATGCTTTGCACTTATCACACATGAGACTCGCCGCTGGCTCAGGCGGGAGCGTGCATCACTCTCAGTCACCGATAAAAGCCGAGGGCGGTACGTTGAGGGTTATCAACCTAGCGCGCAGTGTTCGGTTCCGGAGATTAAATCTGTGGAAGTGGGCGTTCTTTCATCGCCAATTAGGCCGACAAATCGGGCGGGCTTCCTCTTGGCCTCTAGCCTCAACCGGCCGCAGTTGGACGGAAAGTGGAACAGGATTCGGGTCTGCCACACTAAATGCTCGATATCATTTCTGGAAAAAGTAAGGCGCGACCGGCATCACCACGGTCGCGCCCTACATCGCCGGTCAATGGGGCAGGGGGGATAACCGGCTGCCGAAATGACTCCGAGGCCCCCGGAGTCGTTCCGGGCTCCAAAACTTTTTTTGGACACGGTTA
>NZ_DATEPI010000187.1:0-7429 GCF_035273305.1 Bradyrhizobium sp.
CAGGCCGAACTGCCGCTCCAGATCGAGCGGCGACAGCATCTGTCGGCCGATCACGCTTGCCGCGAAGCCGGGCGCATATTTGTCCACGGTCGCGATCATCAGATTGCCGACTTCCTCGCGATGGTCGTCCCACGATTTGCCGTCGGGCAGTTGCGGAGCGACGTGCTGGCAGAACAGGCTCGCCACGTGCCGATCCGGCGGGCAGAGCGTATCGTCCAACATCGATGGGATCAGCACCTCGATCACCGGCTCGCGGCTCCAGCCCTGCGCCCGCGCGTCGTGCCAGGCGCGATCCATATAACCAAGGCTCGGACCGATGATGATGCCGGCAGAAAGATGATCGCCAGGACCGGGTAGCGCGGCAAAGGAGGGCAGTGTGCTCAGCGCCACGTTCATGCGGAACGTGCCAGAGGCGTTGCGCCAATTGCCGATGCGAGCGAGAAACGCCGGCGGCAACGCATCGGCTGGCACCAGCCCCGTGTACAGCAGCTTCGGGTTGACGCCTGAGACGACATATTTGGCGCGGATGGTCTCGCCGCTATCGAGGATGATGCCGGCGGCGCGATCGCGCTCAACGATCACCTCGCGCACGCCGCCTTCCAGCTTGATCTCCGCGCCTTGGCCGCGCGCGGCGCTGGCCATCGCCTGCGTGATCGCACCCATGCCACCGATGGCGTGGCCCCACACACCCTTTTTGCCGTTCACCTCGCCGAATGCGTGGTGCAGCATCACATAGGCCGATCCTGCCGCGTAGGGGCTGGCGTAGTTGCCGACGATGGCGTCGAAGCCGTAAAGCGCCTTCACCAGGTCGGTCTCGAACCGCTCATCGAGTATTTCGCCGGCCGAGCGCGTGAACAGATCGAGTAACGAGCGCTGCTGATCCAGCGAAAGCCTCCGCAGGATATGAGCCGTACCCAGCGCGTTGAAGGCTTCGCGCACCGCGCCGGCGCCAAATCCCTCAACGAGGTTCGGAGGCGCGCGCAGCACAAACGCGCGCAGCACGTCGGCGATTACCTCCAGCTCACGGTTGAACGCGTCGATACCATCCGCGTCGCGCTGGCTGAGCTTGGCGAGCGATTTCCGGGTGCGGCCCTCGCCGGTCAAGAGATAGCTGCCATCCGGCGCGGGCAGAAAATTCTGGGCGCGCCGTTCGACGATTTTCAAGCCGTGATCATGCAGCTTCAGATCGGAGATGATCCGCGGATTGAGCAAACTGACAGTGTAGGCGGCGACCGAATTGCGGAAGCCCGGATGAAACTCCTCGGTCACCGCGGCGCCGCCGACGACGCCGCGGCGCTCGACCACCGTCACGCGCAGGCCGGCCATTCCCAGATACGCCGCGCAAGTGAGGCCATTGTGCCCGGCGCCGATGATGACAACGTCCGTCTCTGGCATATCGACTTCAGCAAGATTTGACCGGTCGCGCCTTATCGGCGCTTGCCCTACTGCTTAGCGAACACGTGCATGACAGAACAGCGGCAAGTGAAGATTTTGCTGCCGCCGCCCACATTGCCGGTAATGCCCGCCTGTGCTCCATTTGCCGCTTCGGTACGCGTGATGCCGCAATTCCGGCCGCCGCCGGGTTCAACCCGGAGTTTTCATGAATTCAGCTGATTCGCCCGCTGTCGCGGACCAGCCTGCGAGTACCCGAAACCGGCTGGTGCTGATCGTCTACACCGCCGCGATCTTCGTCAGTGCGCTGTTGCTGTTCTCGGTCCAGCCATTGTTCACAAAAATGGTGCTGCCCCGACTCGGCGGCTCGCCGGCGGTGTGGTCGGTCGCCATGGTCTTCTTCCAGTCACTGCTACTGGCCGGTTATGGCTATGCGCATTACCTCATCAGGATCCGCAGCCGGATCGTGATGACGGGGGCCCATCTGGTGCTGCTGGTGATCGCGCTGTTGTCGCTGCCGCTGTCGATCGCCAGCGGGTGGGGCGAGCCGCCAAATTCAGGTTATGCGTTCTGGTTGCTAGGGCTGTTCGCGGTGTCGATCGGCCTACCGTTCTTCGCGCTGGCTGCGAACAATCCGCTGCTGCAGGCATGGTTCTTTCGGACCGGTCATCCCAGCGGCCCCGACCCGTACTTCCTTTATGCCTCCTCGAACATCGGCAGTTTTCTGGCGCTGTTGTCATACCCGGTGCTGCTGGAGCCAATGTTCACGCTGCGCACGCAAAACCTGATCTGGACCGGAGGCTTTGGCCTACTGATCGTTTTGATCGCGCTTTGCGCGGCGTTGTTGCTGGGTTCACCGACATTAGCCGTCGATGCGCCGGCCGAAGACAAAATCAGCGCGCCGCCAGCGTGGCTGTTGCGCGGGCGCTGGATCTTTCTCGCCGCTGTCCCCTCCGGCCTGTTGATCGCGGTAACCGCGCATATCTCCACGGACGTTGCGGCGGCGCCACTATTATGGGTGCTGCCGCTGTCGCTTTATCTCCTCACATGGGTGCTGGTGTTCCAGTCGCGCCCGGTACTGCCTCACAAATGGATGCTGATGCTGCAGCCGGTCGCCATCGCCGGCGTTGTCGTACTGCTGGCTTTTGGCGGCGAACAAAACCTGCTGCTGACGCTCGGCGGCCATCAGCTCTGTTTCTTTATTATTGCGATGGCTTGTCATGGCGAGCTGGCACGCACCCGGCCGAGCGCAAACTATCTCACCGGTTTCTACGTTGCGCTATCGTTCGGCGGCATGGTCGGCGGACTGTTCGCGGGCCTGCTCGCGCCGTTCGCGTTCTCATGGGTCGCGGAATACCCGATCCTGTTGGCGCTGGCGGCGCTATGCCGGCCGGCCAGCCCGGAACGTTTGCGCGGTTGGAGCGCCTGGTACTGGCCATTCCTGGCGGTGGTTGCCTCGGCCTTGATGGCGCCCTCTTACGTCGACGGCAAGGTTATGACCTGGCTGGAGGCACATCGGCTCTGGATCATCGGCGCGGTCGGCGTGCTCTCGGCCGTCATGGCGCTCGGTTTGAATGCGGAGCGCCGAAAGATATTTGCCACTGTCGTGCTGGCGCTGGTGCTGATCCGGGTTTATCCGGCGGACGAGGGGCGGGTGGAGACGGTGCGCAGCTTTTTTGGCGTGCACAAGATTCTCGTGACGCCGCGCGGGCAGTATCACGTGCTGATGCACGGGACGACCATTCACGGCGCGCAGAAATTCCAAAACGATGACGGCACGCTCGTCACCGGAAAGCCGGAGCCGATCACCTACTATCATCAAAGCGGCGGGATAGGGCAGGCGATCACGGCGCTTCGCGAACGCAAAGGCGGACCGCTGCGGGTTGCCGTGATCGGGCTCGGCGCCGGCACACTCACTTGCGCTTCGGAGCCGGGCGAGACGTGGAAGTTTTTCGAAATCGATCAGACCATGGTCGATACCGCCCGCGATCCAAAATATTTCAGTTACATCCAAAGCTGCGCGCCGAACCTGAAACCGGTGATCGGGGACGCGCGGCTGACATTCGCGAGAGAACCGGACGGCCTCTACGATCTGATCATCGTCGATGCCTATTCGTCCGATGCAATCCCGATCCATCTCGCCACCGAACAAGCGATGGCGATCTACAAGGCCAAGCTCGCCGCGCGCGGAGCGGTATTGATGCACGTCTCCAACCGGCACCTGGAGCTCGCCAGCGTGGTGGTCGGCATCGCCGGCGCCAACGACCTGAATAGCTGGGTCTTCAACGAGGACTCAGATCGCGACAACGAATACATTTTCGCGACGCAAGTCGTTGTTTCGGCTCGCAACGAGGACGATGTTGGCACGCTGGCCACATCGGGGCAGTGGGCCATGACCGAAGCCGATGAAAACCAGAGGGTATGGACCGACGATTATTCCAACGTGCTTGGGGCCGTGTTGCGGCGGCTGCGTCCCCGCGAAGAGTAATGGGCGCTGCCCCCGGGCTAAATCATTTGCCTGCCTGATCGAAGGACCCGCCTCAGAGATGGCGCGCCATCTCTGCAATTTCTGGCGCACACCTTGCGCAAAGCTGATACGCTTTACTGGTCTGCATCCACGTTCGATAATGGCGCGCATGCACAGGCGAGAGTTCATTACACTTCTCGGCGGCGCGGCGATTGTTTTGCCGCGCCCTGCGGCGGGGCAGCAGCATTTCACGATCGGGCTGCTCAACACCGGCGCCAGCACGGTCTTCGTCGGGCCGTTTATGGCCAAACTCGAGGAGCTCGGCTATCGTGAAGGCAAGAATGTTGTTCTCGACCGCAGGTTTGCAGAGGGTAGCACGGAGCGCTTAAACGAATTTGCCGCAGATCTGGTACGCAAACGTGTGGACGTTATCGTTACCCTCGGGACGCCCGCCGCATTCGCTGCCAAGAAAGCCACGAGCACAATTCCCATCGTGCTAGGAGCGATTAGCGACCCCGTCGGCGTCGGTGTTGTCGCAAGTCTGGCCCGCCCCGGCGGAAATGCGACGGGCAACTCGTTGATGGCGCCTGAATTGAGCGCCAAACGTCTGGAAATACTTCGCGCGCTCGCACCAGGAATCTCGCGCTTTGCCATCCTGTGGGATTCATCAAATCCCGGCATGGCGGCGCGCGTTCACGAGACCAAAATAGCGGCCGATCAGTCGCACGTTTTTCTCCACGTCGTTGGGCCGAGGAATATTGATGAGCTGGAGGCCGCTTTCACAGAGCTGCTGAATCTGCATCCAGACGCGCTGCTGGTGACCACCGAGACGTTCACACGGCAGCATCTCGCCCGGATACTCGACTTTGCGAACCGAAATAAAATTCCAGCGATGTTCGAGGATAGTTCGTACGTCGATGCCGGCGGGCTGATGTCGTATGGGCCCGACTATCAGGAGGTGTTCCGGACCGCGGCCGTATTCGTAGACAAGATCTTGAAAGGCGCGAAGCCCGCCGACCTGCCGATCCAGCAGCCGACGAAATTCCAGCTCGTCATCAATCTCAGGACCGCGACGGCGCTCGGGATTGAAATTCCCCCGACTTTGCTGACCATGGCTGACCGGGTGATCGAATGAAAGCCGGGCGAGTTGCGATGCCCAAGTGTCATCGGGCGTCATCGACAGGGTATCAATTCCGGCTCAGGAGATGAGCAATGTCCGAAACCGACAAGGTGTTCACCGGCTCGATAGCGGAAAATTACGACCGATATCTGGTGCCCCTGATATTTGAAGGTTTCGCCCAGGACATTGCGCGCCGCGTCGCCGGACTCTCGCCCGCTGCGGTTCTGGAGACCGCTGCGGGCAGCGGCGTCGTCGCCCGAGCATTGGCGCCGCGGCTTGGCCGGGATGCTCGCTATGTAGTGACCGATCTCAACCAGCCGATGCTCGACTACGCGGCCAGCCGACAGCCGCCGGACAGCCGGATCAGTTGGCGTCAGGCCGATGCACTGGCGCTGCCCTTTGAGCCGGCCAGCTTCGATGTCGTCTGTTGCCAATTTGGGGTGATGTTCTTTCCGGATCGCCACGCGGGATTCCGTGAGGCCAGGCGCGTGTTGAAGCCAGGTGGATCTTTCGTGTTCAACGTATGGGATCGGATAGAGGAGAACGTGTTCGCGAACGACGTGACCAACGCGCTCGCGGAGATTTTTCCTGGCGACCCACCGCGCTTTTTGGCGCGGACGCCGCATGGCTATCACGAGACCGCAGTGATCAAGCGCGAGCTGAACGCGGCAGGCTTCTCCAATGTGACTATTGACACCAAAGCCGAGCAAAGCCGCGCGTCTTCTCCGCACCATCCTGCAGTTGCTTACTGTCAGGGAACTCCGTTGCGTAACGAAATCGAAGCCAGAGATGCGAACAAACTGGATGCCGCAACCGACTACGCGGCGGCCAGAATCGGCGAGCGACACGGCAGCGGCGAAGTTGCGGCAAAAATCCAGGCTCACATCGTCACGGCTAGAGATTAGCATCCCGCGCTGCTGAGGCGCCTCGCTAACGCAAGCGGTTCGAGCCGACCCTAAGCGGCTCGAACAATCTACGTGCTAATCTTGATACGAGAACAGGCCGCGTGATTGATAATACGGGCGCGGCGCATAGCCCTGCTGAGCGCCATACTGAGGCGCGTAGCCGCGGTTCTCGTAATACTGATATTGCGGCTGCGGACTCGCCTGCGCGCCGTAGAGCCGACGAGTGCCGCGCGGCGCCGGGTACCGCGCACCATCTGAACTGCCGTCTGCCGGATAGATGTAATTGTCATCCGGCCGTTCCTGCGCATACCGGCCCGACGATTGCTGTCGCGGCGTCAGCACGATCGGATCGCCGGCGCCGTCGTATTGCGGAGCATATTGATCGCCCTGCTCGCGGCGCGCGACGGCGGTATTGCGACGGCCCCGCGGGTGACGCGCCAATGCGATCTGAGATGAACCCGTCAGCGTCACAGTGGTGTTGAGCACGCCGTCTTTTTCAACCAGCGCATAGAGGGTCGAAGCGTTGTCGCGGGATAGTCGCACGCAGCCGTGCGAAACTGGCGAGCCGAGGCTTGCTTCGGATTCCGTGCCGTGGATGGCGTGCCCGATCTTGGTGAAAAAGATCGAATGCGGCATCGGAGCGTCGTCGAATTCCTTTGAGAAGTGGTCTTCCTCCATGCGGAAGGTTCGGAATGTGCCATTCGGCGTCTCGTGCGAAGGATTGCCGGTGGAAACCGGCCAGTGGTAGCGCTCGACGCCATCGACCGCCACGGTCATCATCTGTTCGCTCTTGTCGACGGTGATGGAGATTTTGGCCTGAGCCGCGCCGGTGGCGGCGAAAAGTGCGAGACCAGCACAAGCAACGAGAAGGGAACGCATGTTTGGTTTGGCCTCCAGCCTTGATTTCAACGCCACTCACCGTCCCCGTCTCTATATGCTCGAAATCGGCTTTTGTTCCAGAGAGGTGCCGGTTCACCGTCGTGCGGGGTGCGAAATACCGTTAATACCGGGTGGGGCGCAAACAAGGCAGCGGAGCGATTTGCGGGAGCGGTCGACCCCAACTTCTCGTGAGCGGACCGCCGGGCCGCGAACCGGCCCATGTCTGAACAACTTTAAGGCACCGGGCATGATGGCTGGCGCCTTGCGTGCGCGAAGGCCGCTCAATTCTTCAGCCGATACCCAGTCTTGAATATCCACCACACCGCGACCATGCAGATGGCGAGAAATGCCAAGGTCATGCCGACACTCAAGCCCACGCTTACGTCGGAGATTTCGTAGAAGCTCCAGCGGAAACCGCTGATCAGGTAAACCACCGGGTTAAGCAGGGTGATCGTGCGCCAGGTCGGCGGCAGCATGTTTACGGAATAGAAGCTGCCGCCAAGGAAAGTCAAAGGGGTGACCACCAGCATCGGGATCATCTGCAGCTTTTCGAAACCGTCCGCCCAGATCCCGATGATGAAACCGAACAGGCTGAAGGTCACCGCGGTCAGCACCAGGAACGCCAACATCCAGAACGGATGGTGAATGTGCAACGGCACGAACAGC
>NZ_DATEPI010000188.1:0-5536 GCF_035273305.1 Bradyrhizobium sp.
GGCCGCGGCACCGAATCGAGCACCGCTTTTGCGATCGTCAATTTGCCGGCCACCTGCGCGCCATGGAGGAAGAGCAGTTTCATGCGCGACCAGACCTAGCCCTGCGCGAACATCCGCGCATCGTTTTCAAGCAACGGCGTCACCGCGTTGAACAGTTGCGCGGCCGCGGCATCTACCGAAAGCCCTGCCGTGTCGACCACCGCAGACGCGCGGGCGTATAGCGGCTCGCGGGTCTTCAGTATGGTTCGCAACTCGGCCATCGCCGAACGGTCGTCGGCCATTGGGCGGAGATCGCCTTGGCCACGCACCCGCGCCATGTGTTCTTCCGGTTCGGCCTTGACCCAGATGGTGTAGAACGAGGATAGGATCAGGTCGAAGCTGACCGGCTCGGAAACGATGCCGCCGCCGGTTGCCAGCACCATCAATTCCTTGCGCGCCAGCAATTGCCCGAGCGCCGCCTGCTCCATGCGGCGAAAACCTTCCTGACCATATAGCGCGATAATCTCGGCGACCGACAAGCCGTTCTGCGCCTCGATTTCCTTGTTGAGTTCCACAAAGCTCCAGCCGATCCTTTTCGCCAGCATCTTGCCGAGGGTGGACTTGCCGGCCCCACGCAAGCCGATCAATGCGATGCCGGCAAACGACATGCGCCGCTGCGCCGCGATGCCTTGACCGGCGAGAATATCCTTGGCCTGCGCGATCTGGTTGGGCGCGGCCTTTCGCAGCAGGTCGCGAATGACCGGCCAGTCGGGCGCTGGCTCCGCGGCGGGAATGAGATCCTCGAGATGCGCGCCCATCGCATTCGACACTCTTCGCAGCAGCACGATCGAGACGTTGCCCTTGCCGCTTTCAAGTTGCGCGATGTAGCGTTCGGAAATTCCGGAGACTTTGGCGAGCACCTTTCGCGACATGCCGTGAAGCGCGCGCATGGTGCGGACGCGCTGTCCGAGCTGCTCGAGAAAGCCGGTCTCGGAGTCTTCGCTCATGTGCCTTGATCGGTTGTTTCGTTACGCCGCCTCGCTGCAGCGACCGCGCCGGACGATTTCTTGTTGGGCAATCGGACCTCGCTATAAGTCCACCAATCGAGATTGCCGGCCGCTTCCAGCCTTTCGGCCGCGACAAGCGCTTTGATCCGGTCTGATATGAAATAGACCGCCTCCTCGCTCGATCTCTCTAGCTTGTTCGCGACGTAGTAGATGATCTTCGCAACCTTGAGGAATTGCGGCTTGCAATGCGCCAGGATGGCCTCATCGACGAGCTCAGGCGACATCGTGCACCCCTCAGGAAAAACGAATAGGAAGGATAATGCCGAACGGGATTGACAGCAAGCGCGCGCAGTGCCTTTCTATGAATTATATTGCTTGAAAATCAGGGAGTGAGCGTCGTGGCACGCCTGGGTGAGGGAAGCGCGGCATGAGCGGGATGTCCGGTTCGTATAACGCCGTGACGTGGCTGCTCGACCGCAATATCGATGAAGGGCGCGCCGACAAACTCGCCTTTACCGATACCGTTTCCGAACTGAGCTACGGCGAATTGCAAAAGCAAAGCTGTCGCGTCGCCAACATGCTGCGCCGTCTTGGTGTCCGCCGCGAAGAGCGGGTCGCCATGATCATGCTGGACACAATCGATTTTCCGATCGTGTTTCTCGGCGCAATCCGCGCCGGCGTGGTGCCGGTGCCGCTCAATACCCTTCTGACCGCCGATCAATATGCTTACGTGCTGGCCGATTGCCGCGCCCGGGTGTTGTTCATCTCGGAAGCGCTGCTGCCGGTGGTCAAGGACATGCTGGGCCGCATGCCCGACCTCGATCACGTGATCGTCTCCGGCAAGCAGCCAAACGGCTACAAGAAATTGTCGGACGAGCTCGCTGGTGAGCAGGACAGCTTCGCAACCGTGGCGACCCATGCCGACGAGCCGGCGTTCTGGCTGTACTCCTCGGGCTCTACCGGCATGCCCAAGGGCGTGCGCCATCTGCATTCCAATCTCGCGGCGACAGCCGACACGTATGCCAAGCAGGTGCTCGGAATTCGCGAAGACGACGTCGGCTTGTCAGCGGCGAAGCTGTTCTTTGCCTACGGCCTCGGGAATGCGCTGACCTTTCCGATGTCGGTGGGCGCCAGCACCGTTCTCAACTCGGCGCGTCCGACACCGGCTGTGATGTTCGCACTGATGAACAAATACAATCCAACCATTTTTTTCGGCGTGCCGACGTTGTTCTCGGCGATGCTCAACGACGAGACGCTCAAGCATGAGCGCGCCGGCTCGCGCTTGCGAATCTGCACTTCCGCCGGCGAGGCCTTGCCGGAATCGGTCGGCAATGCCTGGAAGGCGCGGTTCGGCGTCGACATTCTCGACGGCGTCGGCTCGACCGAGTTGCTGCACATTTTTCTCTCGAACGCGCCGGGCGATATCAAGTACGGCACCTCGGGACGCCCGGTGCCGGGCTACAGAGTGCGGCTCGTCAATGAGGCAGGCAACGAGGTCGCCGACGGCGAGGTGGGCGAATTGCTGGTCGATGCGCCGTCCGCGGGCGAGGGTTACTGGAACCAGCGCAGTAAGACCCGTCAGACTTTCGAGGGGCACTGGACCCGCACCGGTGACAAATATGTGCGCGATGGTGAAGGGCGCTACACCTTCTGCGGCCGTAGCGACGACATGTTCAAGGTGTCGGGAATCTGGGTGTCGCCGTTCGAGGTCGAGAGTGCCTTGATCACGCATCCGGCGGTGCTCGAAGCGGCCGTCGTTCCAGAGGCCGATCCGGAAGGTTTGCTCAAGCCGAAAGCGTTCGTGGTGCTCCGCCCGGGGGCGGACACCGAGGACCTGCACGAGGCGCTAAAGGAATACGTCAAACAGAAGATCGGCGCGTGGAAATATCCGCGCTGGATCGACGTGGTCGAGACCTTGCCGAAAACCGCGACCGGGAAAATTCAGCGCTTCAAATTGCGCGAAGGCGGTTAGGCGGGGCGCAATGATCTTTGCCTCGATCTTGGAAGATCAAATGACGTGCAGGGCGCGGCCACGATGAGCAATTTTGGCCTCGCCGGGGTTTTGCGTGTCGGTTCCTGTGATCTGGAATACCGCATGATCGGTCCGGCGCCGGATGACGCGCCGATAATCATGATGCTGCACGAAGGGCTTGGCTCGGTGGGGCTGTGGGGGGATTTTCCGGACCGGCTCCAGGCGGCGACCGGCTTTGGTGTGTTCGCCTATTCGCGGGCGGGCTACGGCGCTTCAGCGCCCGTCAAGCTGCCGCGGCCGCTTGACTACATGCATATCGAAGCGCTTGAGGTGTTGCCAAAGTTGCTCGACCAGATCGGCTTTCGCCGGGGGCTCTTGCTCGGGCATTCGGATGGAGCATCGATCGCCACCATCTACGGCGGTGGCGTCGCCGATCACCGCGTGCGCGGAGTGGTGATGATCGCGCCGCATTTTGTCGTGGAAGATGTCTCGGTGACGTCGATCGCTGAGATCAAAACCGCCTACGAGACCACCGATCTAAAGGCAAAGCTCGCGCGCTGGCACCACGATGTCGATAACGCGTTTTACGGCTGGAACGGTGCCTGGCTCGATCCGAAATTCCGCGCCTGGGATATATCCGAATATCTCGCTTATATCCGGGTGCCGGTGGCGATCGTGCAAGGCATCAATGATCAGTATGGAACGGTCCGCCAGATCGAGATTGCCGAACAAGAGTGCTACTGTCCGGTGGAGGTGACGATGATCCCGGATGCGGGGCACTCGCCGCAACGCGATGCTCCGGAGGCGACCCTCAACGCGATCTCGGAATTTGCCCGTAGCGTTTTCGATGCGCATGAGGCTTCGCACGGGCGCGAGAACGCTATCAGGCGGTGACCTGAGCCGCGGCGTGCCCGCGAGGGGCCTTTCGTCGTCGCTGGCGTGGCCCACATGGCTTGTCAGGGCCGGATCGACATCAGACGGCGCGAATATGAAGCAAAATGCCGGATTTGTGTCTTGGATGGACTGGACGGTCGGCCGATCATGCATTATTGTGCATGTTAGCTGAATGAAGCGGAACGGGTGAGGGTCCATGGCCGGTGAAGATCGCGTCCTCGCCGGAGGCGCCAAGTACATCGACTTCCAGACCGAGCCGTCGCGCTATCGGCATTGGAAGCTTGCCGTTGAGGGCGAGATCGCAACGCTGACGATGGACGTCGATGAGACCGGCGGGCTGTTCGAGGGCTATCAGCTTAAACTGAATTCCTACGATCTCGGCGTCGATATTGAACTGGCCGATGCGGTGCAGCGGCTGCGTTTCGAGCATCCCGGCGTCAAGGTCGTGGTGCTGCGTTCGGGCAAAAACCGCGTGTTCTGCGCAGGAGCCAACATCCGCATGCTCGCCGGGGCCACGCACGCCCACAAGGTCAACTTCTGCAAGTTCACCAACGAGACCCGCAACGGACTCGAGGATTCCAGTGCCAATTCCGGGCAGCGCTTCATCACCGTGGTCAACGGCACCGCGGCCGGAGGCGGTTATGAACTGGCACTCGCGACCGACCACATCATTCTCGCTGACGACGGTGCGGCGGCGGTGGCGTTGCCGGAACTGCCGCTGCTGGCAGTGCTGCCGGGCACCGGCGGGCTGACGCGGGTCGTCGACAAACGCAAGGTGCGCCGTGACCGCGCCGATTATTTCTGCACGATCGAGGAAGGCATCAAGGGCAAACGCGCGGTGCAGTGGCGCCTCGTCGACGAGATCGTGCCGAACAGCAAGCTTGACGCCAAAGTCTCCGAGCGCGCCAGGCAATTTGCAGCCGCCTCGAAACGCAACGGCAACGGCAGCGGCATTTCGCTGACGCCGCTGACACGGAATTTCGATGACGATGGCGTCCGCTATGGGCTGCTCAGCGTCGATATCGATCGCGCGCAGCGCATCGCCACGATTACGATCAAAGGGCCGGACTCGCCGCCTCCCAAGGACATCGACGGCGTGATCACGCAAGGCGCGTCGTTCTGGCCGCTGCAGGTCGCGCGCGAACTCGACGACGCGATTCTGCATTTGCGGATCAACGAACTCGAGACCGCCATGCTGGTATTCAAGTCGCACGGCGAGCGCGCCAACGTGCTCGCATGCGATGCCCTGCTGGAAGCCAACAAATCGCATTGGCTGGTCAACGAAATCAGGCAGTACTGGAAACGCGTGCTCAAACGGATCGACGTCACATCGCGCACGCTGGTGACGCTGGTCGAGCCGGGCTCGTGTTTCGCCGGCACTTTGGCCGAACTCGTATTCGCAGCCGACCGGTCCTATATGTTGATCGGCCAAAAACAAGGTGACAACCGCGCGCCGCCGGCCATTGAACTCACGGCGATGAATTTCGGGCCATATCCGATGAGCCACGGCCTCACCCGGCTGCAATCCCGCTTCCAGGCCGATCCTTCTGATCTGGAACGCGCGCGCGAGAAAATCGGCGAGGCGCTGGATGCGGAACAGGCCGAACAGCTCGGTCTGGTGACATTTGCACTGGACGATATCGACTGGGATGACGAGATCAGGGTGTTTCTCGAGGAGCGCACC
>NZ_DATEPI010000189.1:0-15878 GCF_035273305.1 Bradyrhizobium sp.
CGCTCTTTCTTATCCCTCCCACTTCGTGGGGAGGGTGGCACATCGTGAGCGGAGCGAACGATGTGACGGGTGGGGGGCTTACTGTTGTCGGTCGAGCGGCGCAGTCAAATCGCTGCTAACCCCACCCGGCGCTTCGCGCCACCCTCCCATAAAGAAGGGGAGGGATGAAGAGACCGCCGAAGTTCGCGAGCGAAGCTCGCTCTGAGGGCGGGCACATCGTGAGCGCAGCGAACGATGTGACGGGTGGGGGGCTTCCCACCGCACCGACTCAACGCCGCTTCAATGCACCGACGTGAAAAATCTTGAGAGCCGGAAGCCCGACAGCCACGTGGAGACCGGCTGATGACGAATGCCGAGATCCCACGACGCCACCACCGCATCGGCGCGGCCGACCAGATCGTTCATCGGCAACAAGCCGACCCCGCCATCGCGCACCGGAACGCGGCTATCGGCGGAGTTGTCGCGATTGTCGCCCATCACGAACAGCCGTCCCGGCGGCACCACGACTTCGGGCGTGTTGTCCAGGCGGCCATTGTCGCGCAGCTTGAATATCTCGTGACTGACGCCACCCGGCAGCGTCTCGATGAAGCGATAGGCGGACTCTCTGGCGCCATTGTCGTCTTCGGCCTGGCCGATGCCATCCGGCTTCAGTTCAGCCGCGCGGCCGTTGATGAAGAGTTGTCCCTGCCGCATCTGAACGCGATCGCCGGGCAAGCCGACGACGCGTTTGACCCAGGCCTGCGACCGGTCGCCCGGCCAGCGGAATACCACCACGTCGCCACGCTTCGGAGTCTCGGCGAACACCCGACCGGTCTCAGGCAGATTGATCTGGATCGGCAGCGAGGCCGTGCTGTAGCCGTAGGCGAATTTCGTCGCGAGCAGCGCGTCGCCGATTTGAAGCGTCGGCTCCATTGACCCGGACGGCACATAGAACGGCTCGGCGAGCGCGCCCTTGCCGAGGAAGACCACCAGCACGATGCCGGCGAGTTGGACCAACTGGGCGCGCCATCCCGACGCCTTGGGCCTCAGCGCTTCATGGTTGATGCTCATGCGCCCGTACCTCCGACCGTTATCCGCTCCATCCGGAGTGTCGGCTGGCCGACACCGACCGGTACGCCCTGGCCATTCTTGCCGCAGGTGCCGATCCCGGTATCGAGTGCAAGATCGTTGCCGATCATGGTGATCCGATGGAGGTCCGTCGGTCCATTGCCTATCAGCATCGCGCCCTTGAGTGGCGCGCCCACCTTGCCGTTTTCGATTTTGTAAGCCTCGGTGCACTGGAACACGTATTTGCCCGAGGTGATATCGACCTGACCGCCGCCGAAATTGGCCGCATAGATGCCGTTTTTGACCGAGGCGAGGATTTCGGCCGGGTCGCGCTGACCGGCCAGCATGTAGGTGTTGGTCATGCGAGGCATCGGGACGTGCGAGTAACCCTGACGGCGGCCGTTGCCGGTCGGCTTCATGTTCATCAGCCGGGCGTTCTGGCGGTCCTGCATGTAGCCGACGAGAATGCCGTCCTCGATCAGCACGGTGCGATTGGTAGGCGTGCCCTCATCGTCGATCGACAGCGATCCGCGCCGGGAGGCGAGCGTTCCGTCATCGACTACCGTGACGCCCTTGGCCGCCACCTGCTGGCCCATCAAGCCTGCGAAAGCCGAAGTCTGCTTGCGGTTAAAATCGCCCTCGAGTCCATGGCCGACGGCTTCGTGCAGCATCACGCCTGGCCAACCGGCCCCGAGCACGACATCCATTTCGCCGGCTGGCGCGGGGATCGATTCAAGGTTGACCAGCGCTTCGCGGATGGCGCCATCGGCGGCCTCGCGCCAGGCCTTGGTATCGATGAAACGCGCGTAGCCCTCGCGGCCGCCATAGCCCTTGCTGCCGCTTTCCTGCCGATCGCCTTGTCCCGCGACCACTGAAATATTGACCCGCACCAACGGGCGAATGTCTCGATAGCTTTCGCCGTCCGGACGCAGGATCTCAACGACTTGCCAGGTGGCTCCGAGGCTCACCGTGACCTGCCGCACGCGCGGTTCCCGGTCGCGGACGTAGGCGTCGATTTCCGCAAGCAATTTGACCTTGCTCTCGAAGCCCGGCGCATCCAGCGGATTCTCGTCGCCATAGAGCCGCACATTGGTGTGCGCGGGCGCAGCCGCGAGATTGCCGCTATAGCCGCCGCGCACCGCTGCGACCGCGTCTGCCGCGCGGATCAGCGCCGGCAGCGAAACATCGGAAGAATGCGCATAGCCGACGGCGTCGTCCTTTACGGCGCGCAGCCCGAAGCCCTGCGAGGTGTCGTAAGTGGCCTGCTTCAGCCGCCCATTGTCGAACATCAGCGCTTCGGTCTGGCTGTATTCCAGAAACAACTCGCCGTCATCGGCGCCGGCAAGCCCGCGGGCGATTTGATGGCGCACGGAATCCCTGTCGAGATTGGCGCGGTCGAGCAGCGAGGTGGTGGGGTTCATGCAGGCTCCAGACTAGCTTGTCGTCCCCGCGAAAGCGGGGACCCATAACCACAGCTCTCGTAATGTAAGCAGAGACTCGCCGAGAGCTCATCTTACAACACGGTGACCCGTGGTTATGGGTCCCGGCTCGGCGCTTCGCTTGGCCGGGACGACGATGAGTTGAACATAGGCACGATTGCCGCCGATGGGGAGGGTGGTCAGCGAGGCAGAATGCCTCACGGGAGCTTGTCGAACCCTTCGCCGAGGCCGTTGAGGCTCAGCGGGAAGCCGATGCCCTCTTCGGGGGTCTCGAAAATGATGAAAGTCGCAGTCTTGGCGCTGCGGAGCTGGCCGAGCAACTTGTCATCCATCACAACTTCGGCAACGCAGCCATTGGGCAGGCAGCGCACGAACCCGGCGCGGCCGACGTCGACATTGTCGAGCTTCAGGCCAAGGCCGGAAGGCAGCAACACACCTAGCGGCGCCACCACCCGCATCAGCTTGCTCTTTTGATCGGCGGTTTTCAGCACGATCACCGTGAGTCCGGCGTTGGAGCGGTCTTCCGCCACCACGCTCTGGATCAGGGCGCATTGTTCGGCTTGCGCGCCGGGCGGGGTGTCGCAGCGGATCTGCCAGTCGCCGTGAACCGAGCGCACTGCTCCTTGCGCATGACTGGTGCCGGTCATCGAGAGAAAGAGCGCGCCCGCAATAACTATGGCGGCCATGCTTGCGCACACGCGGTACAAGCCTGCAGCGGGATCGCCGCGGCTAGCGCCGCCCATCGCCCCTTGTTTCGAAGGCCTCATCCGGTTGTCCTTGGTAATTGGTTTAATGCGGGTCCGAACTGAGCGCGATACCGCGATAATCGCGCCGTGCGCACAGCCTCGGAAAACCCATGCACCGCAAATGCCGATCTCGCAAGGTAACGAATCAGGGCAGCAATGAACCACTTTGCCTGTGCCTACATCCGGCAATTGCTCTGTCAAGCGCCCTGTCTAAGCGAAAGTGGCGGTATCGCCTGATTTCACGGGAAAATGCGGCTTTGACGGATTGCTCGCGAAGCTGATCCGCGTGGCCTACTACTGCATTGCGACAGGGCAAGAATTATGGTTTGAGAGGCTGGATTCGACCCGTTCTAGCGATTGCCCCTGGTACTTCAATGTACCTTTCGAAGGCGGTTTGTCAGGTGGCGGATCATGCAGCATTTCTCGCTATCCGGCAGAGTGCTTTGAGGTTCTTTCAAGGGAGCGCAAGCGGCATGAAGATGTCGAAGGGCCAGATGGGCCGGCGATTGCTGGGAGTGGCGGTGGCCGGCATTGCGCTGATCACCTGCGGAGCGGCCTTTGCCGAACTGGGGCAGCCGGCTCCGTGGGAGTACAAGCTGCAAGGCGCGGCAACGCCGGTGATGGAGAGCATCACCTGGTTCCACGACATGCTGCTCTGGATCATCACCATCATCACGCTATTCGTTCTGGCGCTGCTGGTGACAGTGGTCATTAAATTCAACGCGCGGGCCCACCCGGTACCTTCGCGCACCACCCACAATACGCTGATCGAAGTGGCGTGGACGTTGATCCCGGTGCTGATACTGGTCGGGATCGCGGTGCCATCGTTCCGGCTGCTGTTTGAGGAACTGGATATTCCGAAAGCCGATCTGACGATCAAGGCGACCGGGAAACAATGGTACTGGAGCTACGCTTATCCCGATAACGGCAAGTTCGAGTTCGACTCGCTGCTGGCCCAGGACAAGCAGCCGCGGCTGCTCGGTGTCGACAATGAAATGGTGGTCCCGGTGAACAAGGTTGTCCGGGTCCAGACCACCGGCGCGGATGTCATTCACTCGTTTGCGGTTCCGGCTTTCGGCATCAAGATCGATGCCATACCTGGTCGTCTCAATGAGACTTGGTTCAAGGCCACCAAGGTCGGCATGTTCTACGGCCAGTGCTCGGAATTGTGCGGCAAGGATCACGCCTTCATGCCGATCGCGGTGCGAGTGGTGAACGATCAGGAATTCGCGGCGTGGGTTGAAGCGGCAAAGAAAAAATATGCCGCCAATCCGACCAATTCGTTCGCTTCGGCTGATATCGCGGCGCAGTAGCCGAGAGGCTTACGGCGCGCGCAACGAGACAAGGGCGAGAGGACCGCAAGGTCCGAAAGTACTGCAAGGCAGGATTTGAAAATGGCAACAGCGACAGCGGCTCATACCGATCACGCCCATGACGATCACGCTCACGATCATCCGACCGGATGGCGGCGTTTCGTCTATTCGACGAATCACAAGGACATCGGAACGATGTACCTGGTATTCGCGCTGATCGCCGGTGTGATCGGAGCAGCGATATCGATCGCGATCCGCGCCGAGCTGATGTATCCCGGCGTACAGATTTTTCACGAGACCCATACCTACAACGTGTTCGTGACCTCGCACGGCCTGATCATGATCTTCTTCATGGTGATGCCGGCAATGATCGGCGGCTTCGGCAACTGGTTCGTGCCGCTGATGATCGGCGCGCCGGACATGGCGTTCCCGCGGATGAACAATGTTTCGTTCTGGCTCCTGCCGGCTTCATTCGCGCTGCTGGTGATCTCGTCCTTCATGGAAGGCGAGCCGGGCGCAAGCGGCGTCGGCGCGGGCTGGACGCTGTACGCGCCGCTATCGACCTCCGGGCATCCTGGCCCGGCCGTCGATTTCGCCATCCTGTCGCTGCATCTGGCAGGTGCATCGTCGATCCTCGGCGCGATCAATTTCATCACCACGATCTTCAACATGCGCGCGCCCGGCATGACGCTGCACAAGATGCCGCTGTTCGTGTGGTCGATCCTGGTGACGGTTTTCCTGCTGCTGCTGGCGCTGCCGGTGCTGGCGGGCGCCATCACCATGCTGCTGACCGACCGAAATTTCGGCACCACGTTTTTCGCGGCCGAAGGCGGCGGCGATCCCGTGCTGTTCCAGCACCTGTTCTGGTTTTTCGGTCATCCGGAAGTTTACATCCTGATCCTGCCCGGCTTCGGCATGGTCAGCCAGATCGTCTCGACCTTTTCGCGCAAACCGGTGTTCGGCTATCTCGGCATGGCCTACGCCATGGTGGCGATCGGCGGCATCGGGTTCGTGGTCTGGGCGCACCACATGTACACGGTAGGAATGTCCTCGGCGACACAGGCCTATTTCGTCGCCGCCACCATGGTGATCGCGGTGCCGACCGGCGTGAAGATCTTCTCCTGGATCGCCACGATGTGGGGCGGCTCGATCGAATTCAAGACGCCGATGCTGTGGGCGATCGGGTTCATCTTCCTGTTCACGGTTGGCGGCGTTACCGGCGTCGTGCTCGCCAACGCGGGCGTCGACCGCGTGCTGCAGGACACCTACTACGTTGTCGCGCACTTCCATTATGTGCTGTCGCTCGGCGCGGTGTTCGCGATCTTTGCCGGCTGGTACTATTGGTTCCCGAAGATGTCGGGCTACATGTACAACGAGACCATCGGCAAGCTGCACTTCTGGTTCACCTTCGTCGGCGTCAACCTGGTGTTCTTCCCGCAGCATTTCCTCGGCCTCTCCGGCATGCCGCGCCGCTACGTCGACTATCCAGACGCGTTCGCCGGCTGGAACCTGATCTCCTCGATCGGCTCCTACATTTCAGGCTTCGGTGTGTTGATCTTCATCTGGGGCCTTGTCGACGCGTTTGTCCGCAAGCAACAGGCCGCCGACAATCCGTGGGGAGCTGGCGCCACCACGCTGGAATGGACGCTGCCGTCGCCGCCGCCGTTCCATCAATTCGAAGTGCTGCCGCGGGTGCAATGATGCCAATGCGCGGCGCGCCGTTTGCGCCGCGGTGTTAGGAAGCGAGACCCATTTTGTCGGTTGTCGATCACAACGCCATCGATTTTTCGCCCCGCATTTCGGAGGCCGATGTCGCCGATTACATCGCGCTGCTGAAGCCGCGGGTGATGTCGCTGGTGGTGTTCACGGCACTGGTCGGTCTTGTCATGGCGCCGGGTCACTTTCATCCGGTGCTGGCGTTCACGTCCATCCTTTGCATCGCGGTCGGCGCCGGTGCATCGGGCGCGCTCAACATGTGGTATGAGAGCGACATCGACGCGTTAATGTCGCGCACGGCCAACCGGCCGATCCCGCGCGGGCGCATCACCCGGCCTGAAGCGCTGGCGTTTGGAATGACGCTGGCGTTTTTTGCGGTGATGACGCTCGGCATCCTCGTCAACTGGTTCGCCGGAGCGCTGCTGGCGTTCACGATCTTCTTTTATGTCGTGATCTACACGATCGCGCTGAAGCGCTGGACCGCGCAGAACATCGTGATCGGCGGCGCCGCGGGCGCGTTGCCACCCGTGGTGGCGTGGACGGCGGCGACCGGATCGCTGTCGGTCGAGCCGATACTGCTGTTCTTGATTATCTTCTTCTGGACCCCGCCGCATTTCTGGGCGTTGGCGCTGTTCCGCAGCGACGATTATGCCCGCGCCGGGGTGCCGATGTTGCCGGTCGTCGCCGGTGCCGACGCGACGCGGCTGCAGATCCTGCTCTACACGATTGCGTTGGTCGCGATCGCCTTTGCGCCCTGGCCGCTGGGGTATTTCGACGCCATCTACGGCGTAACCTCGCTCGTTCTGGGCAGTGTCATGCTGGCGCTCGCGATCGAGGTTTATCGTCGCCGCGAGCGGAGCCAGGCGCTGCGCGCGACCCGGAAGCTGTTCGCGTTCTCGATCTTTTACCTTTTCGCACTGTTCGCGACCTTGCTGGTCGAGGTTGTCGTCCGCGCCCTCGCGCCATCGATCTGGTAGGGAGCACATGGCAACGCAATGGCCGATAAGAACAAGCCAGACGGAATCGTCCTCACCGAGGCGCAGAAGAGAAGCCGCCGGCAGCGCTCGATCGCGATCGCGCTCGCGCTTGGCGTGCTGGTCGTATTGTTCTTCGCAGTCACCCTGGTCAAAGGGCCGGCCGTGCTTGTTCGGCCCATGTGACGGTACGATGTGATCAAGATGGACACCGAACCCACGATGTCGGAACCGCCGCCCCGAAGCCAAAACACGACGCTTCGCAAGCCTCGGCTGGGCCGCGATGCGGTGGTGGCTGCGATCTGCGGCCTTGTCGTGGTATTGATGGTCGGCGCCTCCTATGCGGCGGTGCCGTTCTATAACTGGTTCTGCCGCGCCACCGGCTTCAATGGCACCACGCAGGTCGCGACCTCCGCTCCATCCGCGGCGCCGCTTTCGCGCAAGATCAAAGTGCGCTTCGACTCCAACGTCGCGCCCGGGCTGCCATGGAAATTCGAACCCGAGCAGACCGAGATCGAGCTCAGCATCGGCCAGGTTGTCACGGCTTTTTACACCGTCACCAATCAATCCGCGCGAACCACCACTGGACAGGCGGCGTACAATGTCGCGCCGCTGACGGTGGGCGCCTATTTCCAGAAGATCAATTGCTTCTGTTTCACCGAACAAACCATGGCGCCAGGCGAGAAGCGCGAGATGCCGGTCGTGTTCTACGTCGATCCCTCGATCGTTCGGGATAGCGACAATGACGGGCTAAGCGCGATCACGCTCTCATACACCTTCTACCCCGTGCGCGAACCGGCGCCGAAGCCGCTGGCTGCGAGCGAACCGGACAAGGGCAAAGGAGCCCTCTGACCACTGCGGTCGGGAGTGACACTGATTTTGAGACGAATACGTGCCGGACAGGCACGGCAACGGAGAGAGACCGAAATGGCTACGGCGCAAGTCAAGCATCACGACTATCACCTCGTCGATCCGAGCCCGTGGCCGATCGTCGGCTCCGTTTCGGCCTTCATCATGGCGGTCGGTGCGATCACCTGGATGCATCATCTGTTTTCAGGGGCGCCAGTTATTTTCGGGATCGGCACGATCGGCGTGCTCTACACAATGGCGAGCTGGTGGACCGATGTGATCCGCGAGGCCCAGTTCAAGGGCGATCACACTCGCGTGGTGCAGATCAGCCACCGCTACGGCATGATCCTATTCATCGCCTCGGAAGTGATGTTCTTTGTCGCCTGGTTCTGGGCGTTTTTTAATTCGGCGCTGTTCCCGGCCGATCCGGTTCACGCCACCCGCGAGGCGCTGTTCGGCGGTGTCTGGCCGCCGAAGGGCATCGAGACCTTCGATCCCTGGCATCTGCCGCTGCTGAACACATTGTTGCTATTGACCTCGGGCACCACGGTCACCTGGGCGCACCACGCGTTGTTGGAAAACGATCGTCAGGGACTGAAATATGGCCTGATCCTGACGATCCTGCTGGGCGCGAGCTTCACCTGCGTGCAAGCCTACGAGTACGCCCATGCCGCGTTTTCCTTTGCCGGCAATATCTACGGCGCGACATTTTTCATGGCGACCGGGTTCCACGGTTTCCACGTACTGGTCGGCACGATCTTCCTGATCGTGTGCCTTATCCGCGCCTATGCCGGGCATTTCAGTCCGACCCAGCATCTCGGCTTCGAATTCGCCGCCTGGTACTGGCATTTCGTCGACGTGGTGTGGCTGTTCCTGTTTATATGCATCTACGTATGGGGCCACGGGGCGGAAACCATGGCGCACGGCGCGCATTGACCCTGATGGGTTGTGCTACAAGGGGGCGGCCGTGGGGGTCGCCCCTTTTGCTTGGCGGGAACATTTCGAACACATGCAGGGCCAGACACTCCCCACAATCACCGAAACGGCATTGCGCGGGTTGGCCTGCAAATGCCCGCATTGCGGCAAGGGGAAACTTTACGCCGGCTTTCTCGACCTGCGTGCCAACTGTGAGTCCTGCGGACTCGACTTTGCGTTCATCGACACGGGCGATGGGCCGGCGATTTTCATCATCATGCTGGCGGGCGCCATCGTTGTCGGCTGCGCCTTGGTCGTGGAAGTTAAATACCAGCCGCCGTTTTGGCTGCACGCCGCGTTGTGGCTGCCGCTCATTCTTGCGACCACGCTGCTGCCGTTGCGGGCGATGAAGTCGCTTTTGATCGCACTGCAATTCCATCACAAAGCCGCGCCGGGCCGGCTGATCGATCGCGAGCCAAAATGATCGCGCAGGCCTCGGTTCGGCCCCGCGCCGGCTTTGCGATCTTTACGCTCGCCATGATTGCGGTGTTTGTCGGCCTCGGCCTGTGGCAACTGCAGCGCCGGACCGAGAAGCATGCCTTGATCGCGGCGCTCAATGAGCGACTTGCGGCGACGCCCCAACCGCTGCCGCTCGCGTCCGGATGGAGCCTGCTGACACCGGCGCGTGACGAATTCCGCCGCGTCCGTTTCACCGCGACGTATCAGCCCGGACCGGATGCGATGGTCTACAGTTCCGGCTCGGCGCTGCGCGAGGATGTTTCCGGCCCCGGCACCTGGGCCCTTCTACCTGCGAGGCTGCCGACCGGGCAGACGGTCGTCATTAATACCGGCTTCGTACAGAATACGATGCAGGATCGCGCCCAGGAAGACCGCGCCGTGGCACCGCTCATCTCGGGCCAAGCAGTGGCGCTGACCGGCTATATCCGTTTTCCTGAAACGGCGGCCCTGCTGACGCCGGCGCCAAATGTCGTCAAGCGGCTGTGGTTCACGCGCGATCATCGCGAGATGGCGCGGGTTCTCGGCTGGGGCAGCGTCGCGCCGTTCTATATCGATCTGGAGACGCCGGTGCCGGCAAATGGCATCCCCAAGCCTGGCCCGCTCGATGTCCATCTCAAGGACGATCATCTTCAGTACGCGATTACCTGGTTCGCCTTGGCCGCCGCGGTCGCGATTGCGTTCGCACTCTGGCTGCGGGGCCGCCGGCTCACGGGATCCGCATCAAAATAAAGGGCTAGGGAACACGAAAGCAAAATGATCGTTTTGCAGTCGTTGTGCGTAGCCGAGCGGAGGCCGGAACATGGCCGAAATCACCGAAGCGCAAAAAGCTGAATTGAAGAGATTGAGCAAGGAAGCGCGCGTTCCAGACATGTCCGAAATCGTAACGACGAGCGAGGAAGCCGAACTGCGAATACGGGACCTCAAGGACAAGGCCAGAATTGAGTGATCAAGACAGTTGCTGCCCTTGAGAATGCGTGCGGCCGATGATGAAATCGCCTGAGGCAACAGCGCGGGGAGAAGTCATGTAACGCAAGGTTTCTAACCCAGGATTTGTACCTACGGCTTGCTTCATTCTCGATGGGAGTGTCATGCCTGCTCTGTTCGGATACCTTGTCGCTGTTTTTCTGTTGTTGGGCGGCGCATATGCTGGCTTGCAATGGCTATCCGCGCCCGAGGCCTTTCCAACCGAGAAAACGGCTGCCCATAACAGCAATGCTCCCGATAAGTCCGCGCCACTCAGGATGAGCGGGACCGCAATCGGCCATCAGGCCAGCGGCGGAAATTCCGCAAGCGCTGACGGGGGCGAACGTTCAAACAACGTCGATCACGAGCCAAAACCTGCCGAACAGCCCAGCGCCCGTCGAGGTGACTCAAAGCTTCGAACGACGGACAACGTGCCAAGGGGCTGTGCGCCGATCGGTCTGACGGCCAGTGGTGATCTGGTTTTTTCGATGCAATGTCAGGAAATGATTGACCGTCATCGCCGCGAATCGGCTTCCTCGGAGATTGCCACAGCCGCTCCGGACACGGCAGTCGATCCGGTCGCGCCCTCAACGAAGTCCAGTGAGGGCAATGCGGATACGGCCAAAGATCGCGGGAAGAATGTCGCAGCTCAGCCCCCCGATCATCCAGCGAATCAGCCACCCTCTGATTCCGTTGCGACCGATGAGACAAGGTCGCGCAATCGGACCGACACGGAGCATCACGGCACAGCGCGAAAACCCGGAGATGGCCGAGCGGCGTTGCCTAGGGATAACGATGCGCGCCCGCCGCCGCAGGGTAGGGCGGCTAGCGGTGAGAGCACGGCCGCAGGTTTCAAGCCTGACCCTGAAGCCGCGTCTGGAATGTCAGCGAAGCAGAAGCGATTGGCGCGAACGAAATCTCAGAGCGTGTCGAGAACAGTTGAACGTCGTGATGCCAGCGAGCAGCGCTCGGCGGCGGCTTCCGGCTCGCGCAGGGTAGCGGCGCGCGCCGGCGACTCCGATTTGTGGTACAATGTATTGGGGCTCCGTTAGGTCGATTTCGGTTCCGCGCGATCCACAATATATCGCACCGGGTTGCCGTGGTTCGCAACGGGAACCAACATCAGTGGATTTCATTGCTTGGCGATGAATACCGCTATCGGTCTGTTCGCTGCCTTCTGCACCACAATCTCATATTTTCCGCAGCTGAAGAAATGCTGGGAAACCAACTCCGCCGGTGATCTCTCACTCAAGATGTTTCTGATCCTGGGCTTGGGAGTGGCGACCTGGATTGTCTACGGATTTCTGCAGGGCGATGTAGTAATCATCCTCGCGAATTCAGCGAGCCTCATGCTGTTGCTCGGCATTCTGTATTTCAAGTTGAAAGAGCGGAGCGGAAGCCTCACGCGCTCATCTCCGCCGTCAAACATGCGTTAGATTATTCTTCTGACGTGTTTTCAAGCAAACCGGCATCCACTTCGCTCGAGAGGGCGCCAGGAGCGAACTTTTTATTCCGTTCATTCCGTGTCGTCATCGAACCGATTGGCTGCATGATCCTGCAACTGCTCTGATTGAATACGCTTGCTGTCCATCCCGCGCTGATCGGTGTGCTGGGATTTATCGCGATTGGAAAGGACCATGTTTTCGCCGATCTTGTCTTTTGGAAGATCCGTAAGGCCTCCCGTCCCGTCGCCCTTGCCCTGAGTGCCGGGTCCAAAATGCTTTTTGCCACCCTTTGACATTGTTTTCTCCATTACGTCGCTATCTCTCGTCCCGACCTTATCGTTGCTTCTCTTCAGCCGGACCAGGTTGCTGCGGCTTGTGGTGCGCCTGCCCGGGATCATTATGCTTGTTGTGATCGCTTTCCTGGTGCAGACCGCCCCGGCTGACGGGAAAGTCGCTCTGCCGGACATTCTGTTTGGGAATGTGAGCGCGGTCGTCGCGCCCGGTCCGGTTCATGGATGCATCGGTCTGGCGCGCGTCCGGAACATCAGATTTTCGTTCCAGAATTCGAACCTGCTGCTCGTGCGTTTTCTTGCCTTGCATCGGTTTCTTGCGTTGCATCGGCGCCTCCTTTGCTTCGGAAGAGGAATGCCGCCATTGGCGATAACGTTCCGGCGCCGCCGGAAGCGCCAGGCATGCGTTGTTCCTTCGACGCAAATGCTCGTGAAGGGCATAGGTTGTGCGTGCGCGACGCGGTGCGAACGACGGAACTGTTGAATAGCAGTTGGAATTATTCGGCGCCGCCGGTTCCCCGGTCAGACCAGGTGCAGGAGTTGCGCGCGCCGCAAATCGGCTGAAGAAAAGTACGCGATCGCCTCGTCAGCAAGCGAAAATTCCGCGGTAGCTTTGCTGAAAGACGCTGGATGTCTTCAGGCGATTTTTGCTGGCGCGTCACTGGTCTCATCGATCGCATCAGATGTAGTTTCCCCGTGAGTGAGATCGCGGAAACCACTGATCGCGCCAGGACGCCCCAGCAGATAGCCTTGAACTTCATCACAGGCTTCGTGCTGAAGAAACCGCAGCTCAGCGTCGGTTTCCACGCCTTCAGCGAGCACCGGAAGGCCGAGCCCGCGTCCAAGCCCCAGTACGGCACGCACGATCGTTGCGGCCTGGCTATTGGAGTTGACCGATCTGATAAAGGATCCGTCGATTTTTATCTTGTCGAACGGAAATGCGCGCAAGTTCGAGAGCGACGAATAGCCAGTGCCGAAATCGTCCATCGCAATTCGGACGCCGATTGCCTTGATCTGCCGCAGCATTGCCAACGCCCGGGTGAAATCGCGCACCAGAGCTGTTTCTGTGATCTCAATCTCCAGACGTCGAGGGGGAAGCCCGGTCTCGAGGAGAATTTGATGCAGTTCGCGGACGAAATTGGGGTCGTAGAGCTGCACGTTCGAAACATTCACAGCGATCGTTAGCGGCTGTGTCCAGGTAACCGCCTCGCGGCATGCTGTCTTCAACACCCAGCTTCCGATTTGCAGAATGGCTCCAGTCTCTTCCGCAATCGGGATGAAGTCTGCTGGCGAAATCTCTCCCCGTGACGGATGCTTCCAGCGCAACAAGGCTTCGAAGCCGATTATCCTGTTGCTGCTTAAATCTTTTTGAGGTTGGTACACCAGTCGCAACTCGTCGCGCGTGGTGGCGTGACGCAAATCGTGCTCAAGCATTCGGCGTTCGCGAACCTCGGCACCCATTTTTGCTTCGAAAAATCGATAGGTATTGCGACCTTCGGTCTTTGCACGATAGAGGGCGGTGTCGGCATGGCTAAGAAGGGATTCGCGATCGGTTGCGTCGTCAGGATAAAGCGCAATGCCAATGCTGGTGGCAATGTCAGTCTCTGACGCACCGTCGGGCGCGCGCAAAGCTTCGAGGATGGCCTCGGCAAGCCGGCTTGCAGAAGCGGGATTTGCGGCGTGCGGCATCAGGACGGCAAACTCGTCACCGCCGAGGCGCGCCATTATCTGCCGTTCTCCGAGCACGGCGCTGACTCGCGACGCGACTTTCTGCAGCACCTTGTCTCCGGCCGCATGCCCGAACAGGTCGTTGACTTCCTTGAAGCGGTCGAGGTCGAGACAGAGCACCGCAAGGCTCTTCCCCGCTTTCAAGGCGGCAATCTCCTGGTCGATCCGACTATTGAAATGGTTTCGGTTGGGAAGCGAAGTCAAGGCATCATGATGTGCCAAAAAGTAAATGTGCTGCTCGGCATCCTTGCGCGCCTTCAGATCGCGAACGGCGACGACGTCGTGCGGTCGTCCTGCAAATTCGATCGGCCGCAGTATCAATTCGACCGGGCTAAGCGAGCCGTCGAAATGACGCAGTTGCGTTTCAACCGTCAGCTCCGATCGGGACAGTAGCTTTGCGCAGGCAACCTGGTCCGGAAAGCAGCGCGCAAGCTTTGATCCGACGAGATTGGCTGCGGCGAAGCCGGTCAGGTCGGAAAAACTTGTATTGACAGAGACGATGACATCTCCGTCGCAAACCAAAAGTCCTTCAACTGAGGCGTTGGCAAGATCGCGCATTCGCTCGATCTCAAGCTGAGAACGGCGATGATCGCGGATATCGATCACGACTCCCGCTAGCGCCAACCCGATAATAGCAAAGCTGGCGATCGCGACCCCGATTGCAAGCCAGCCTGCCGGCAACGCTGATTGTGAAATCTCCATCGTTGGGTCGGGAATGATCGACACGGCGCCCATTGCCGTGAAGTGATGGCTGCAGATCGCGAGCGTCAACAGCACAGCGCCGCTGATCTTCCATTTTTCCCCGCGGCCATGAAGCCCGACGGGAAGTGCAATGGCGCCGATTCCGGCCCCGAGCACGATCGAGACAATGACAAGAACGGGATCCCAGAGGATGACGCCCGCTATTTCGAACGCGGCCATCCCGATGTAGTGCATCGAGGCGATTCCGCCGGCAACTATCGCCCCGCCGAGCCAGGGCCCATGACGCCAGTTCCGGATGAGGGAAACTCCGAGTCCTAGGTCGGTCAGGAGGATGGCCGCGGCCAGTGACAGGATGGTTAACATAATGTTGTAGCCGCTCGGGATTCCCGGCGTGAACGCGAGCATCGCAATGAAGTGCGTCGCCCAGATCCCGAACCCGGTCGAGATCGCGGAAACGCTTAACCAAACGACTCGCATTCGGCCGTGGGATTTCGCGGCGTGGCGAAGCAGATTTATCGCGGTATACGATGCCAGGATGCAAACGACGGCGGCAAGGCCCACAAGTCTCAAATCGTGGGCAGTGGCAATGCACTGATAAATCTTTAGCATGTTACCTTGCCTGTAAAGCGGACATCCCGCACCAGCCGAAAACATACGAGCAAACCCTGTAACATGGGGTAAATGCGCTGCTTTCCGGCGGATTGGGTTGGGTGCCGGCTGCGATGATTTGGGCCCTGTCCAGCCCTGCTGGAAAAAAGAATGTTGTTCGCAGCGCACCCAAATCAAAACTATAAGCGTCGCCGTCTCGTCCCACACAGAGGGGCGCTCGCGATCGTCACGAACGTTGGAACGGGATGCAATGGACGTTGACGTGCTGTGGACGAACAGCACGAATGCGGACGGCGAAGTCGTGTGGTTCTGACGCCTCGATGCCGGCGTCAAGTTGGCGGGAAGTATCTCGCTGGCGACGGTGACAAGAAAGCCCGATCACCGGGAAGAGCACGGTATAAGTCGTAAAACCATTGCGCGGGGAATGCCGGATGATTTCGGTGGACCTGTGGTGACTACCTCGTGTGCTTTCTATTTTTTGCACGCGAGACTGCGGGTGCATCGCGCGCCCGGCATTCCCTGCGCCCTCTGAATTTCAGATGGCTCTACACATTGGCCAACTCGCGCGGGAATGCGCAGCGAGATCGCGGAGATGTGGGTGTGCTTACAAGCGAAATCGCAGA
>NZ_DATEPI010000190.1:0-2441 GCF_035273305.1 Bradyrhizobium sp.
ATATTGATCGATGCTGCCCGGTGCCTGGATCGCGATCTTCTTGCCCTTGAGCTTGGCGCCGTCGTTTGCCTAACGGTAACCCGCCTCGTACATCGCGTTGCTTGCGACGATCGTCATCGAGCCGTGCCCGGGCTTTTCACTGCCGCGGTCGAGGATGAGCTTGAACGGGGCGCCCTTGGCCACGGTATTGAACAGCCCGGCATTCAGCGTGGTGGCAGTCACGTCCAATTCGCCGGCTACCAATGCCGGCATCGCGAGCGCGCCGTCGGCGAAATATTTCAGCTCGGCATCGAGGCCGACCTTATCGAACAATTTCTGCGCTTCCGCGATGAAGATCGGTCCGGAAGAGATCAAGGGGACGAGACCGATCCGAATCCGTTCTCGCGGCTCTGCGGCGCGGAGCACGGAGGGAGCAGCTGCTAAAAATGTCGTTCCGGCGGTGAGTGCGAGCAGGCGGCGGCGGTTTAATGTCATGGCGTGCCTCTTGCGATGGAGCCCGAGGCCGAAAGTCTAAGGCGCTGTTTCGGTGAATGCCAGTATCGGGCCGGCCGACAGTCGATCCGTGATGTCGCATCGAAGGCCCAGCTAGTCGAGCGGACGTTGACGCGTGGCCGGCCGATGTGCAGAGACTCGTCGCAACAGGGAGTACGCGCCATGGCCGCATTGAAGCCGCCCTTCAAAATCTCGCCAAGCAATCCGTCACTCGGTGAAATTCAAACTATTCCCGAGCGCAAGCCGGACATGCCTTACGCACCGGCGATCCGCGTCACCGCGCCGGGCGATCTCCTGTTCATCTCGGGCGCTACCCCGTCGCCGCTCTACCATAAGCACCCGCATGTGCTGTCGGAGCACAATCATCCCGTGAGGATCGCGGATCAGGCGCGACTTGCGATGGAAAACATCAAGTCGATCCTCGACCACGAAGGCCTGACTTGGACCGACGTGATCAAGATCACGCGCTACCTGACCGACATGCGCGACATGGACGAGCTGATGGCAACGATGGGGCAGTATTTCGGTTCGTGGACTCCGGCAAGCACGACGGTCTGCGTTAATCAACTGTCGACGCCGGGTGCGCGCGTCGAATTGGACATGATAGCGGCCTATCCGAAGCGGTAAGCCGCCCTCGGCATTCACATCTTGGATGCACGCGCGCCGTGTGCGCGCCCGGAAAAGGGTATTTAGAGGCGCCTTGAGCCGATGATCTGGGTCAAGTGTTGGCTAGATCGCTTGTTTTTCCGAAGCACGGAAGTTCGAACGGCATTTCCGAACGCCACGGCTCACGCGGCTCCGACCAGGTTGCATGCGGTTCGGGACGGAGCGAAACTTGCATGACGAGTAGCGCGCCAAAAGGTTCGGTGAATGAACAAGGACAGAGACCGCTCCCGGATTGAAGCCATATTGCCCGTCCCCATTCCGAATACACCTTTTCAATGGGCGCGCGGAGTACGGGCAGGACGCTGGGTCTTCGCCACAGGCCAATGCGGTACCGATTACAAAGACGCAATTGCGTCTGAGGTGCTTCAATCCGGTCACCCCTTCGATGGTCCATCGCAGGCGCATCGTGAAGCCAAGCGCATCTTCCAAAATGTGGCCGATGTGCTCGCGGCGGGTGGATCGAGTCCGGAAGACATCGTTCGCATCGATCAGTACTACACATCTCCCGATGTGGTCGACGGCTATCATCAGGTTAGACGGGAGTTCTTTAAAGGCCGGATTCCGCCCTCGACGTCGAACTTGCATCGGCGGTTTCCGCGCACCGAGCAGACGATGGAAGTTCAGGTCATGGCGGCCGTTCCGGGCCGGGACTTTCAAGTGCAGCACGCCAAAGACGGAGCATACAAAATTCACGCAAGCTCCGGATATAGCCCTTCGCTGAGCGCCGGCGATTTTCGCTTCGTGCCTGGTCAAACGGCCGAGGCGCTGAAGGAAGCAGATGCCCCGGTCGACCCGGAAGCGAAACGTGCCCATGGTTTGTGGAAGGGCACGCCCATCATGCTGGAGACCGATTTCATTATTCGACGAAAGCTGAAGCCGACACTGGAGGCCGCGAACGCGAGCCTGGAAACTATCGTGAAGGCGCAGGTCTATTTGCGCGACCAAGCGGATATTCCGGGTTTCCGCCAAGTCTGGGCGCAGCACTTCCCGGTTCAGCCCCCGACGACGATCATTGCGACAGAGACGCCCGGCTTCATTATGCCGGAGCTCCGGATCGAAATTAATACCATTGCGCTGGCCAAGGACGGTGCGACGGTCAAAGAGGTCGTGGCGCCAATTGCTTCGCTGTTCAGTGGGAGCACACCCGCGATCCGCGCCGGCGATCTGCTCTTCTTGTCTGGCCTCATGGCGATGCGCGACGGGTCACTCATTTCGACGGTACGAAGCGATCCGACGCAGCCGTACTTTGCACAGCCCGTAAAGAACGAATTGCGTGAAATTCT
>NZ_DATEPI010000191.1:0-24865 GCF_035273305.1 Bradyrhizobium sp.
CGACGCGCGGCGTTCTCGGTCAGCATCAGCTTGAGAATGTGACGTTGCGGGTTCGCCAGAGCCGCCACCACCGTGTGCCAACCGTACAAAATCACTGGACCATCCGCGGCGGCCTCGCGGCCGCGCCACGCCGGCCGGCGACCGGTTTCGCGGCGGTTTTCGGGCGGCTTGCCGCCTCCGCGCCGGAAGTGCTGCTTTCGATCGCGATCGCTCATGGGCCAGCTTGTGTCACGGGTTCCTGAGAATGGCAATTTGAGCGACTTGAGGTCTGGTTGGCGGTTGGCATTGGTTGACTTGGGCGGGGTGCTTCGCCCATAAACGCGCCGACCGGGCGCCCGTGATCGGGTCCGCGGTTTCAGCGTCATCAAAGGCCTTGCCTTCGCCATTTCGGCGGGTGGCTGCGATGCTGTTGAGAGGGGAAGTGTCCCGAGTGGCAAAGGGAGCTGACTGTAAATCAGCCGCCTCATGGCTTCGAAGGTTCGAGTCCTTCCTTCCCCACCATCTTGTTTTCGTGAATTTGAAATCGCTCAGGTTTCTTGCCTGACGCC
This sequence comes from Bradyrhizobium sp., assembly GCF_035273305.1. GTDB lineage: Bacteria > Pseudomonadota > Alphaproteobacteria > Rhizobiales > Xanthobacteraceae > Bradyrhizobium. Next base: position 549 of record NZ_DATEPI010000191.1, read on the forward strand.
CGCACATCCCCGCCATCGCAGAAGCTGACCATGCACTCCCGTTTGCTGTATAGTCAGCATATTGATGCCATCAAATCCGCTCGTGAGGCGAGGATGGATCGGCGCGCGTTCATTGAGGGACTAGGCGCCTTGGCGGCCGGGTGGCCCGTCTGTGCGCAAGCTCAGCCAGTCGTGCGCAATGTGGGTTTGTGGTGGTCACCTGCGCAAGTAAAGGCATTTTTGCCCCGCTACAAGCGGCGGCTGGCCGAACTCGGTTGGTTGGAAGACCGCAACGTGCGCTTCCAGATCCGTACCTGGAGCGGCGATGTGCCGACGATGCGTCAGCAGGCGGGTGAATTGCTGGCGACCCAACCCGACGTGATTGTCGCGGCTAGCAACCCTGCCATCGCCATTTTGAAGGATATTGGCCGTCAAATTCCGGTGGTGTTTGTTTTTGTGGCTGATCCAGTCGGAAGCGGCTTCGTCGAGAATCTAGCCCGGCCTGGGGGAAACATTACGGGCTTTACGAACTTCGAGCCAACGATGGGTGGCAAATGGCTTGAGGTTCTGACGGAAGCCGTACCTGCAACAACACGCGTCCTGATTCTGATGCATCCCGAAACGAGCGCGCACAAGGAGTTCTGGCGGACGATCGAACCGGTAGCTGGCACGCTCCACATCGAAGCGACACCTGCCGGCGTTCACAATGCGGCGGAGATCGAGCGCGCCGTCGCCGAGTTCGGCGCAAATGGTCACGGCGGCATCATTGCGCTGCCGCATCCTGTGACTGAGGTTAATCGCGATCTCATTATCCAACAGGCGACTTCGCATTTGTTGCCGACTGTCTTTGCTTTCGCGGCACACGCCTCTGCCGGCGCCCTCATCACCTATGGCATCGACCTGGGCGACGCTATGCTGCAAACGACAGAATATGTGGATCGAATTCTGCGCGGCACCAAACCGGCGGACTTACCAGTTCAGGCACCTAAAACGTTCGAGCTCGTCGTGAACCTAACGACAGCGCGAACCCTTGGCCTCACAATTCCGCCCACGCTTCTGACTCGCGCCGACAAGGTGATCGAATGATAGGGATCACCTTCGCGAATGACCCTTAAAGGAGGTGCCGTGCAACGCCGCTGAGAAGTCTTCCGCCGCACTGAACTTACCAAGATGTCGTTTTTTGATCAGTACCAGACCTTCGCTATGCATTAGACAGGACGGATGAGCAGTGGAAGCGACATCGGCTGCCGCACCCCATACATGAGCGTGCGCCACAGCCATTCGATCGGACCGTACCGGTAGCGGCCCAGCCACCATGAGCTGAAAAACACCTGCGCGACGTAGACGGCGATGCCGATAGCCAGCGCTGTGGCAGCACCGAGCTGACCGAACAGTCCCAGACCATATCCATAGAAAATCCAACCGAAGATCAGCGACTGGGCGATGTAGTTCGTGAACGCCATGCGCCCGACCGGTGCAGCCCAGCCCAATAACGGTTTTCCGATCGCCAGATTGGCGATGCCGATGATGACCGCACCGTAGCCGAGCGCCAGCAGAATCGTGCCGATGGGACTTGCCACTGCGCTGATACTGCCGGCCATGGACGAGCGGCCAGCACCTAAAAGGACAAACAATGCTCCGAGCCCGATGCAAGCGGCCGCGGTTGAGATCAGCAAGGCCTGATGCGATTTTTCCAGAGTGCCGCTGCGCCAGATGAACGCCCCAAGCAGGAACAGCCCTACCGTGCGCGGAAAAACATAGATATGCAGCGGAACAATCAGGGGGATCTCACGAAGCCGGAACGCCAGCACCTCGCCGAGCCCGGCTGTCGGATAAATGCGGTTCGCCTCTAATATATCACGCTCAATCGAAGCAGAGCTGGGAAATAATCCAGCTGGGGGCCATGCCTGCATCGAGAGATACAGCGCAAGGAATGCCAGCCCGCCGCTCGCCAACAGCCAGCGGGGACCGAATAGAAACGGCAGGACGATCAGACCGGCGACTGCATATTCTGTGAGAATGTCCCCGTTCCAGATCAAGCAGAGGTGGATCAATCCGAACGCCAGTAACACAAGCAATCGGCGAAATAGGAGAACCGTGCGGCGCGGGCTTGTCGACAGGTGCTCGAATTGAATGGCGAGGCCTATGCCGAACAGGAGCGAGAACAGGGCAAAAGCCTTCATGTCAACAGCCAGCATTAGAACACTCTCAACGACCCGGTCGACCGGGCGGGCGGTCTGTCCGACAGTTATAAACTGCTGGAAAATCGAGACGCGGAATTCTGTTACAAGATTGATCGCCAGAACCCCGAGCAAGGCGACACCACGAAGCGCATCGATACTTTCGATCCGGTCTGATGGGTTCACCGGGCCGGATCGTTCCTCAATGATTTGGGTGCGCGCCATTGCTGTCAGACTAACAGGAAAATTCGACTGATGGCCAAGTCGGGAATTGGCCCAGCGGCGGTACCGACCTGCTCGGCCTCGGCAAAACGGCTGCACGTGCGCACCGATTTCTGATTTCGGAACTAAAGTGGACAGGGAATGGACGTCGGACGATGCCACCTTTTTTTGGCCCTCTTCGGAAATCGGCCATCGATTTTACCTTCATGCACAGCCCCGCACGGGTGCTTTGATGTGCTAAGGTGGCCCAAGCCTCCGCTAGGAGGAGCTCAATGAGGCGGCGTCACTTCATCGCACTTACTGCCAGTGCAATTGCCTGGCCGCTCGCTGCTCATGCACAGCAACCGGGAATGCCGGTTATAGGATTTCTCCATAGCGCATCGCCGGAGCCCTATGCGCCCCAACTGAACGCATTCCGTCAGAGCTTGAAGGAAGCTGGCTACGTCGATGGCCAGAACGTAACAATTGAATATCGCTGGGCGGAAGATCAGATCGCCCGATTGCCAATACTAGCCGCCGAATTAGCTCACCGGCAGGTCTCGGTCATCGCTGCCGGTGGCAGCCCGGTTTCAGCGTTGGCCGCAAAATCGGCGACGACGACCATTCCAATTGTCTTCATGAATGCTGCCGATCCAGTAGCAATCGGTCTGGTTACAAGTTTCAACCGACCAGGTGGCAATGTAACAGGTGCTACTTTGCTCAGTGCCGAACTGGTGTCAAAGCGACTGGGAATCCTTCATGACTTGCTGCCTTCCATAAAAAATATCGCCGTGCTCGTAAACCCGACCCGGCCCGGGGTCGATGCACAGAAGGCGCACGTGCAAGCCGCCGCTCAGACACTCGGTTTGGCTCTTCACATTTTAAACGCCAGCAGCGAACGAGACTTCGACGCAGTTTTCCAGGCGGTGGTCTCCCACCGGGATGACGCGCTCGTTGTCACCCCCGACGCACTATTTCTCGACCGGCGTTTTGAAATCGCCGATTTGGCGACTCGCTACAAAATTCCAACGATGTATGAGCTGCGTTACTTCGTCGAGGCCGGCGGCTTGATAAGCTATGGCGCTAACGCACTTGATATGTATCGGCAAGGCGCGACTCTGATCCGTGAGATTCTAATGGGTAAAAAACCCGCGGATTTGCCGGTGCTGCAGCCGACCAAATTTGAGCTGGCCATTAATATGAAGACCGCTGGCGCGCTTGACATAGAGGTACCGAGCTCCATGCAATTGTTGGCAGATGAGGTAATTGAATGAAGCGATTCTAATGCGTTCATGAGTAGGGTGGATGATCCTTGATATGCACAACCGGCCATTTTCTGCAAAGTTGTAGTAGGGTCCGGGGCGGCAAAGGCCACTGGGGCTCTCAATTTACAAAATCGATACTCCTTCGCGCCGATCAGGTGATCGAATGAGGCGACGGGAATTCATCGCAGGTCTTGGCGGCGCGGCGGTCACCTGGCCGCTAGCGGCGCTAGCACAGCAGGCGCCGATGCGCTGGCCGATGCGGTAATTGAATAATAGGATGTGTGTTCTTGGCCCTTTTGAGAAGCCCCGGCGAAATGGGCCGATGTCCGGGTTCGAGTGCATACCGGACCTACGTCGGACATTGCAAATTCGGTAGCGATGTTGACCGATAGCACCTCGGCTCCCGACCAATTCGGCTTCACAACTTGGCCGGGCCGGTTTGCCGCCGGATCGGGCCATCAGCGATGAGCCGTTAGCCACGCGATGATGTTCGGCCAGATACGCGCGTACGCCTCCCGTCCCACAAGAATCCCGAGGTGCTGCAACGCAATGCCGATTTCGCCGGAGTATTTAATGAGCGAGACATCATTGGTAGGCAACGCATCAAGCAGCGGTTCGATCGAGGTGAGCGGCGCGATTTCATCTGCCGTGTTGACGACCGCGAGCGTAGGGATGTTTAGACATGAAGGGCCAATCGTGCGACCCAGCACGGTGAGAGCGCCTCGGCAGAATCGGTTTTCCCGAAACAGCCATTCGGCAATCTGATGGACCAGCATCCCCGGGAGCGGGGCCTCATCAAGAGCCCAGCGCTCAACACGCGCATGGAGATCGAACGCCCGCAGGTCGCCAATGCTCATTGCGGCATCCATCAATCGGGACCAAATGAATGTATCGGGCGAGGCGAAAGCGCTTGCATGCGACAGCAGCGAGCCCGGGACGATGTCCGTTTCACTCAGATCAGGCGGGATCATCGAGACGAGCGCATCGCGAAATCTGCTCGTCGCTGGTTGAAAGCAAAGGGGCGTGCCGAGAAGCAGTAGGCCGCGTACAGCTCCCGGCTCGCATGCGCAAAACGCTGCCGCTAATGTGCCGCCCAGCGAGTGGCCGATCAGGAAGGGCTTTGTCGTTTTCGCCACGCTTGCGATCGTCGCCACACACTCGGATATGGCTCTCACGCATTCATCGAGCCCGACAGACCGGCCTGATGATGTCGGTGCAATCCATTCGACGAGGTATACGCGCAGGCCGTGACTGAGACAGTACCGGATGGCGCTGACGTTTGGTCCGAGATCCCAGATATACGGCCGCTTGATTGGAGCGGCGATAATGAGTAGCGATGTCTCTGCGCCTGAGGCTCCATAATCGCGAAGCCGCCAATGGTCTCCGCAGGCAAGTCTCCGATGTGACAGTTCAGCAGGACCAAATCCGATAGCGCCCAGTGCATGTCCCTGTGCGCGGCGCACGACGTCAAGTGCCCCAAATTGAGCCTGTCGTAACGTCTCCGCCAGACCCTGGCTACGCATCGACGCAAGCTTCCGTGTTCTGCCTCGCTCGACGCAATTACATCCAGCGCGAACCGCCGGATTGTGGCTATTGCATCGACGCAAGGCTTCCACGCGGCCGGTCATCGACCGTTAGGAATTACATCTCATGGAGTTGCCGCGGTAATAGTCGTGACCGAGCGGGCTGTCGCAGGAACTGACCAGTTCTGCTCTCGCTAGTGTACTTTGGCACACCTCGCAGCTGGTTCTCAGTAGCGCCTGTGACATAGCCGCAGTCGAAATCCAGTATGGCGTAGGCGACCTTGCTACTGATCTTGTCGATCATCACCCGTTCAATCGAACCGATGCGATAATTATTTAGCTGCAACCGCGCGTATCCCTCCAGAGCGACCGTGCCCTTCATGGCACCGTCTTTGAACAACGTAACGGCGCGGCAGGACGAGGGTTCCTATGCGGGCCGAAATCCGCGGGGCGCCGTCGAATCCGTTTGGCATCCCAACCAAGCTGGAGTTGATCATCAATCTCAGGCCCGCGAGGTCCCGACGTTCGATGGACCAGACCGCGCGTCGATGTGCGCTCGCATTGCGAGCGGCAGCTGAGCATATTGGATTGCCGCTGCGCGTCGCAAAATCCAATGAAGCAGTCCGGAAACAAGAAGACGCGACAGGATTGCTCCGGTCGCGTCCCAATACTTGTGCTCGCTGGTCTAGGCGCTGAGAGCGCCGGTTGCCAAGCTTGGAGGCTTAGCGGGCGATCCCAGCGAGGTGACAGCGCTTGATAAAAGACACTGGATCACCTCCTTTCGTTGTTGATGGAGCCTTAAGTATAGGTAGCGAATCAGTAGGAGTTAAGGGGCCAAGCCGAGCTCGGCACGCCACCATCGAGGCAGCATCGGCGGTTGAGGCAGCCTGCGCGGCGTGATAGTCCATGCCAGAGCGCGGGTGTAGCTCAATGGTAGAGCAGCAGCCTTCCAAGCTGAATACGAGGGTTCGATTCCCTTCACCCGCTCCAAACTGGATCAACTATTTAGCTGCGATACTTTCGGTCTGTTGCGTGTGTCGCGCTGCTAACGCTGACGTATTGAACAAGCCAAGCATCACCGGGCATTTCCAACCATTCCGTTGGACACGACGCGTTTCCCATTTGCATGGCGGTAAAGGCTAAGCGCAAATGAATTTTTCGCAGATCGGCTTTGTTGTTCGCAGCGGCGTTTCAGCCTTGGTGGTCGCTTTTCTTTTGAACTACTCGGCTCATTATAAGTGGGGACTATCTCGACAGACGATTCGGTTTGGCGCGTTGCTCGCCGCTCTGATCATTGGGCTGCTCGTGGCGATCGACCATCATTTGAGCAAGCCCAAGTAGTGGTCGCTCGTTGTCACCTCACTCGCCTAATTGATTGCGCGGTGGCTTTTTTGTTCGTCGCCGGACAGACAGGACTACTTAGACAAGCTATTCTGGTCGATTAATGGGGAGATCGACCGTGGGACGTTTCTATTTCCATCTTCGGAGCGGCGAGGAGCTGTTGCGTGATGACGAGGGGCAAGACTTCCCCGACCGCTCAGCGGCGCGGCAGGAAGCCGAACAAGCAGCCCGCGAACTTCTGGCGGAGGCCATCAAGGGCGGTAGAGCTCGCGTTCCCGAGGCGTTCGTGATTGCCGATGAGCTGGGACGAGAGATTGATACTGTCTTGCTGGCAGCGGCATTGCCGGAGCCCTTCAAGAAGTAGGGTCGGCTTCAGTGGGGCCGCCAGCGGAGGTTAATACCAGCGGCCCCGTGCAAGTCACTTCCAATTGCCCTGCCTCAGTTAGAGCGGTGACCCGCATCAGGATAAATAACCGCCAAGCTCCTCGTTCCTGATTGACGGCCTCGTTCATTCCGGTTCCAATTTGTTCTCAGTAGACCGCCACGTGCTGGCAGGTCTGGGGACAAGCCGAGTGGGCGCATCATGAAGATGGTAGCGGAGTATCTGGAACACGCACTTCAATTCGAGCGATTGGCAGCTGCCGAAAAGGATTCAAAACTCAAATCCGACTTTGAAAAGCAGGCAAAGGCCTATCGCAAACTGGCGGGCGAGCGCGCCAAGCAGCTTGGCTTACCAGAGCCACCAAACCCCGAATAAGACGCTTCCAATTGGACCCTTTTTTCCGGACGCCGGCACAGAGTGACTCTCGCGGGCTTGGTGAATTCAAAACGATCTTTTCACGTTAAAGAAGCCGCAGACGCGTTCCTCAGGGTCACTGTGTTCAGCACACCCAAGGTTCTATGTGCAAATGTGTACACACCTAAGCGCCTCTGTTTTAGTATTGCAGTACCTATGCTGCCTCACCGCCGTAAGGCGCCACGCCGCCGTGTATTGAAAACCGGCTCGATTGAGTTCGCGGACACGGCCATTGAGTGCACCGTGCGCAATATGTCCGCAACGGGCGCGGCAATAGAAGTCGTGACCCCGCTCTTCATTCCGGACCGTTTCACCCTTTTTATTCAAAGCGAACAATCGCGCCGCGCGTGCCGCGTCGTCTGGCGCAGCGGGCGGCGCATGGGAGTTGCTTTCCAGTGAGGTCGGCTACGAACTGAAGCACACAATGTCAGATATCGAGCCGAACAAAATGTGCCGCTTGGTACAGAGTACGAATGTGAACATGGGATCCTCTGGCGGACAAACGGCCAAAATGCCAGGCGCGCGCTCAGCCAACATCGCTGCTTTATTCGTTCGTCGATCCGACATCAGGTCGGAGGGTCTGCACGTGCAAGTGCAGTTGCGGAGTGCTGCCCGTCGGCCGCCCGGAGAATTCGGGCCAAAGGACGGGGGCCAATGATGTTATCCGAGCCGGGGTTTTGGATCATTGTTGCCGGTGGACTGCTCGTAACGATCGGCTTCATCGGCTTTGCTTTCAGTCGAAATCGCCAGAGCGCGACAAGTGAGCAGCCGGATTCAACGCCTACCGATGTTCCCAATTCAAAGCCTGAAGACGCGGAAGGCGGCTCTGGCCCTCGCGCTGCGGCGGGGCCGATGCGTGGTTTGCAGCACGGCTGAGTCAGTCGCGTCCCCATTCGCGCTTGGATTAACACAGGTTAATCAAACCGAGGAAAGTAGCACTCGATTGTCTGATCGCGGACAGACCAAATTCTTCTATTTAAATCAAATTGAAAACAAGGGGCAGCAAACCTAGTCAAAAAGGAGCTGCAAATGAGACGTCACCTTTTAACCGTGGCCGCCGCGATTTTGTTGTCGTCCACCGCAGCCAAAGCCGACCTTGTTATTACGCAGGTCGCACCGGGCGGGATCGGCAATTTTGATGCCAACGTGCTGTTTAAAACCCAGCTGACGGATGTAACCTCCGCTTTTGGTTTCGCAAACGGCGCGGGTCAACCTCAAATAATCACATTCACCAGCGGGGATGCCTTTAATACCGACGCCAGTGGGCAGGCCAAGATCACGCCTTTCGCCACGACCTTTAATGACCTGACCATGACTGCATCGGGAACTGCTTCGGCATTCACCGCGCTGCTGCTCGACGTCAAAGTACCGATTACTGAGACCCTGACATTCACCTCTCCAACTCACATCAGTTCAGGGGCGACGCAGACAGTGGGCCCAAACGGAGAAAATTTCATTCTCGTCTCGGCCATAAACGGTGAAACCTTCAGCTCACTGGGTTTTACCAGCAGTGGGAACCTGAGCTCCGTAGAACAGGTCAGGGTGGACATAGCTGGCAATGTCGGGGCGGTGCCCGAGCCTGCCACTTGGGCGATGATGGTCATCGGCTTTGTCGGGGTCGGGTTCATGGCCTATCGGCGTCGCGGTCACGCAAGCTTCCGTTTGGTTTAATCGCGACTCAAAATTCTTAAACCTGTGAAGAAGAAAGGCCGCTTTTATCGAGCGGCCTTTTTCGTGCTCTGATGAACTGACCCTACTCGAACGAGTCGCACTCTCCATGCTTGCGATGAAAAAAACGGATTTGATATCCAAGTCCATAGAAGAGCTCTGGGCGCTTCATGAGGAGATCGCCTCCATCTTGGCTACGAAAATGGAGGCGGAGAAATTAAAGCTGGAAAAGCGCCTGGAGCAGCTAGGGGTGAGAATTGTGCATGATCTTCGGCGTCCGTATCCCGAAGTTCAACCGAAGTTCCGAAACCCCAACCCGCCTCATCAGACCTGGGCCGGTCGCGGCAAGCAACCGAACTGGCTCCGTGAATTGCTGGCGCAAGGCAAACAGCTGGACGACGTCCGGATCGGGCAGATGAGTGATTTGCCCGCCACAAAATCACCAACGACAGCGCATTGAACATCGGCCGGCCATGCACAAGGCTTCCAGGCCGGATACGAGCTTTTCACGTCCCCGGCGCTGTCAACAAACGCACGACTCGGTCGGATCAAAGCGACCGGCGCGGTGAATGGCGATGGGACGGAAGCCACTCTCGGCGAGGAGCCGGCCGTGTTCCTTTTCGGTCCGTTCCCGCCCGGAGGTCTGTAGAGCCTTGGTTGGAGTGAGTTGATCGGGCGGGCACGGATGGCTGCATGCCGTGGACGCAGTGCTCGGCATTCGAAAATGGTGTAGGGCAGTTTCCGTCGGCGGCAACGGGTTTGTTCCGCGCTTGGGCGACGGAGTTCCGCGCCACGACGATTTTTACGGAGGATTGTTCATGTCGGATTTGCCGCTCTCAGGCATCAAGATTCTTGATTTGACGCGCGTGCTCGCGGGGCCGCTCTCGTCTCAGATGCTGGCTGATCTCGGCGCCGAGGTGATCAAGATCGAGCGTCCGGGCGGCGGCGATGACGCGCGCGCCTTCGGTCCGCCCTATCTGGTCGATCCGGAAGGCAAGGAGAACAACAACAACTCGTTCTATCTTTGCGCCAACCGCAACAAGAAATCGGTCACGGTGGATCTGGCCAAGCCGGAAGGGCAGGAGATCATTCGTGAGCTTGCGAAATCCTCAGACATCATGATGGAAAATTTCAAGGTCGGCGATCTCAAGCGATACCAGCTCGACTATGAATCCATTCGCGCCATCAACCCCGGCATTATCTACTGCTCGGTCACCGGGTTCGGCCAGACCGGACCTTACGCGCCTCGCGCCGGTTACGATGCTATTTTTCAGGCGATGGGCGGCTTGATGAGCGTGACCGGCCACATGGATGGCGAACCGGGCGCCGGCCCCATGAAGGTCGGGCCAAGCATCGTCGACTATATGACCGGCATGAACACCTCGATCGGCATTCTCGCGGCACTTTATCACAGGAAAGCCAATGGCGGCGCGGGCCAGCATATTGACGTCTGCCTGCTCGATACCGTGGTCGCCTCGCTGTCGCACTATGCGCAGATTTATCTGGTCAGCGGCAACACGCCGCCGCGTCGCGGCACCTGGGGCAATGGCGGCATGCCTGCCGGGGTATTTCGCTGCGCCGATGGCGACTTGATGCTGGTGGTCGGCAATGACGCGCAGTTCGCGCGAACCTGCGCCGTTCTGGGCAAGCCGGAGCTGGCAGCCGATCCGAAGTTCATCAAAAACAACGATCGCGTCGTGCATGGTAAGGAGATCATGGCAATTTTCGCCGGACTGTTCCTGAAGCAGAAAGTCTCGCATTGGCTCGAAGAGCTGGAGAAAGCCGGCATTCCCTGTGGTCCGGTCAATGACTTCGCGCAAGTCTTCGCAGACAAGCATGTGCGCGAGCGCGGCATCGAGATTAAAGTCAATCATCCTTTTGAGCCCGAGCTGTCGCTGATCCGAAATCCGATTACGTTTTCCGAAACGCCGGTGAAGGAATACAAAGCGCCGCCGCTGCTCGGCCAGAATACGCGGGAAGTGCTGGCCTCAAAACTCGGCTACGATGATGCGAAACTCGAGGCCCTCAGGGAGCAGCGGATCATCTAAGGGCGTGAAGCCGTCGATGCCGACTGAACATTAACAACGCGTACGGAGAGCCCATGATGAATCGGATCATCGGAGTTCTCGCTGCTTTCGTTGCCTTGCTTGCTTGTGTCTCTTCACCTGCCGCCGCGCAGGAGAAGAACATCACGGTGTTCGCCGCGGCTTCGGTAAAGAACGCCCTCGATGAGCTCGATACGGCTTACACCAAAAAGACCGGCGTCAACGTCACCGCGAGCTATGCTGCCAGCTCCGCATTGGCGAAACAGATCGAACAGGGCGCACCGGCTGACGTGTTCATTTCCGCCGATAGCGATTGGATGGATTACGCCGCCGCAAAGAACAGCATCAATGGACGGAGCCGCGTCAATCTGCTCGGCAACAGCATGGTTCTTATAGCGCCAACGGATTCCAAAATCGACCATGTGAATATCGGCGCGGGCTTCGATCTCGCCAAGCTCGCGGGGGACGGCAGGATCGCAACTGGGGACGTCAAAGCCGTGCCGGTCGGCAAATACGCCAAGGCGGCGCTGGAGAAACTCGGCTCGTGGCAAGCGGCCGAGCGGAAGTTCGCAATGGCGGAGAATGTGCGGGCCGCTCTGACGCTGGTGGCGCGCGGTGAAGCGGCGCTCGGCATTGTCTATGCCACCGACGCCAGAGTCGAACCGGGCGTGAAAGTGGTCGGCACGTTTCCGGCGGACTCTCATCCGTCGATCATTTATCCGGCCGCGGCGACGACGACAGCGAAGCCGGGGACTTCCGCTTACCTCGCCTTCCTGCGCTCGACCGCAGCCAAGAACATCTTTGAAAAATACGGCTTCAAGTTTTTGGTTAGCCCGTCGACGTGACCTAACGGACTTTTCACCAAGCGACCCGCGGTCCGCGCTGACGCTGGTTGATGCTTAGTGGTCGCCTGGTTCATGCTTCGTAGAAAATACCAGCGGTCGAATGTGCTTCATCAATTGCGCCAGGAATTCATCGGGGCGATCGAATGGAACGAAATGGTCGCCACCCTCAAACAGCACGAATTCTTTTTGCGGCGCCTTGATTTCTTCGAAGTACGCGCGAGCCGGTTCAATCGGCGTTACGATGTCATCCGTACCTTCAAAAAAGAACATCGGAATCGAAAAGTCAGTGCCAAGAGACCAAAGATCGCTTCGAATCATCGGCGAGTTCTTGCCGGCCAGGTGCGTAGCTGAAAACGTCATTCCTCTCTGCCAATAGTACCAATCGAGCAGCGAAAAATCCGGCATGAACGATGGAGGAATGGGGCTGACGAGCTCGAATGAGTCGATTGGAGGAAGGGACAGCGCTTTTGCCCATCTTTCCACGATCTCAGGCTTTGTCATGCTGTAACCCGGGAATCCGGAAATTGAAGTCAGCTCTGTCAACGACTGCGTATTATGCGCCGCCTCCGCCAACGTTTTCAGTCGGCTAACGACGAGGTCGAACTGCTTCTCGAAGGTTTGCCTGCCAACTACCTGCCCAGCGCCGACAAAGGCGTAAAACAGGTCCGGTCGTTGTTTGACCATGTGAATCCCGAGAAACGAACCCCATGAATGCCCGATCAGGACGATCCTGTCCTTATGAAGGTGCGCTCTGAGAAATTCGGCAACTTCGATGCCGTCCAGCATCATCTGCGCCACGGTCATGGTCGCCGCAACCGATCCGCCGTTCATGCGAAACGTACGTCCGGCACCCCGCTGGTCCCATTGAACGACGGTAAAATATTTCTCCCAGGGCTGCCAGGCGGATGAAATCGGAATGGTCGAGCCACCCGGCCCACCATGCAGAAAAAGGATAACCGGATTGCTGCAATCTTCGCCGCGAATTTGAATCCATTGATCGATGCCGCCGATCTTGACGTACATTCCCTCCTGGACGCCATTTGGAGTTTGGATCGCCAGTACACGTGCACTGAGATATTGGCGATAAGCGCGAAAGCCGAGTCCGCAGCCTGTTGCGATGACCGCCAGCACGGAAACCGCAAGCAGGCCGGTCTTGGCGATCCTGAGAATCCTGCGTTTCATCGACGCGCCGCCCTTGACGACAGTTCGATCATCATCGAGGCATGATTGCCCTCGGGCGGGCTAATCTTTGACATCAATCCGTGGGTATTGCAATGAAACGAGAAGTCATCCGCGTCGAACCGATTTCCTCCTACTTGGAGAGGTGGAAGGCACCAGCTTCTCCGGTGACACGCGGTGGAGGGATGGTGTTTGTGTCCGGCTTGCCGCCATTCGATCCGGAGACCGGCGAGATTTTACCGGTGCCTATCGAACGCCAAACCGAGTTGATCATGGATCAGTTGAAGTTGTGCCTGGAGACGGCGGGCACTTCGCTCGACAACGTAATGAAGTGCAACATCTACTGCACGTCGGCAAAATACTTCGCGACGGTCAACGCGATCTATGCCCGTTACTTTCCCGAACACCCTCCGGCACGGATTTTCGTCTGCATACCGGAATGGACAGGGCCTTTCGACATTGAGATCGACTGCGTCGCGTTGGCGTAATTACAGGGCGCGGATGCGGTATGACGCGATACAGCGGGGCTCTATTCGATCACCTCATCGGCGCGGGCGATGAAGGTCGGCGGGATGTTGAGGCCGATGGCGGCGGCGGCTTTCCGATTGATGATCAGCTCGAATTCGGTGGCCAACTGGATCGGCAGATCAGCCGGTCTGGCACCTTTGAGGATGCGATCGACGTAGACCGCCGCGCGCTCGAACAAGACACCGAAATTGGCGCCATGGGCAATGAGCCCGCCGGCCTCAGCGTATTCTCGATACGGGTAGACGGCCGGCAGCCTGCTCCGCGCCAACGCCGCCACGATCGCGTTTCGCTTGGTCAACAGGAGGGTGTCGGCAACGACCAGGACCGCATCAGGGCGCGCCTGGTCCAGGCGAAGCAGAGCGCCCTCGATCTGATCGCTGTTCTGTACCGTGACTAGCTCGAGGGCCACGCGCAGCTGCTCCGCCGTGCGGTTCACGTTCTCCAACGCGGCTTCAAGGTATGGATTGGCGGCGTTCCCCAGGATGCCCACGCGGGCGAGTTGCGGAAGCAGGTCCTTGAGCAGCTCCAGTTTCTTGCCCTCGAGACCGATGCTCTGGGTGGCAAATCCGGTGATATTGCCCTCGGGCCGCGCGAGGCTCGAAACGATTCCGACGCTGACTGGGTCGCCGACGGCACCCATGACGATCGGAATCGTGCCGGTCGCCTGCTTGGCGGCAATCGCCGCGGGTGTTCCCCAGGTCACGATGATGTCGACCGGCAGCGCGGCGAGTTCCACCGCCAGCGCCGGATAGCGGTCGTCCCGTCCCTCCGCGAAACGCGATACGAAGCGGAGATTCTGCCCCTCGACATATCCATACTCCCGCAGCTTGTGGGAGAATCTCTGCAGCGGCGGCAATGGCAAGGATGCCAGCACGCCGATGCGCACGAGTTTCGATGGTTGCTGCGCGCGCGCTGCGAGCGGCCACGAGACCGCTGCGCCACCGACAAGCGTGATGATCTCGCGACGATTTGGCTGATCGAATTGCATCCGATCCCCACGAACGAGGGCCGCACGGCACTATATCGAATGGGCGAGGAGCAGTCAGCCGGTATCGGAACGACTGTGCAACTTATCAGTCGCCGACATGACGCTCCGAGGTCCGGTGCGGATCATTTTCGACGGTTCAGCGGAGACTGTCGGCTGGCTGATGTCGCCTCTACCCCGTAAGCGTCCAACCGGGACCTGCCTGGGAGCGTTGCGTCTGGCCAGACCCCTGTGATTCAAGCTTCCAAACCGGGGTCTCGAATATGCGCTATGAACTCGCCGACCGTGAATGGATCGCCATCAAGCCCATGCTGCCGCCGCGTGGCGTTCCTCGGGTGAACGACCGTCGTGTCCTCCAAGGCATCTTCTGGGTCTAGCGCTCCGAGCCTCGGAGAGCAGCACGACGTTCGACTTGCCGGAAAACTGCTCTCTCGTCTGAAATCTGGGTCAATGTTGCTTGCCGACCGTGGCTACGATGCCGATTATGCCAATCAAGCTGTGACTTAGCGATAATTAGGCCACCCCGTGGTCGCCGCCAGTATTCTTCCGGTCACCGGGCGCGTTGCGCGCTGATCTTGTCGGCGATTTTTCTTTGATCCCCCGTCAACGCCTTTACCGAAACCGCCACGATGCGGTCGATGATCCCCCCGACGTCATTGAGATCGCACAGTCCGTCGGACAATTTAGCCAGGCGCTCGCTGTCGCGAATGGTCTGGTGCGCCATGGCGAGTGCGAAATGCAGTCCCCAGTAAAGATCGACCTCGCTGCGCTCGGGGAGTGAGCGCCGCATCGCCGCGGCGAATTTCCGCAAGTGATCAATTTCACGATTTTTGATCTTGCGGATCGGCGGCACCGATTCAATCGAGGCCCGGATCATGAAACGGGACGCGGCCGAGCGCTCGCGTTCTGGGCCCAGGCAGCCGCGCAACGTCGGCCCGACCAGCGCGCGCAGAATGGAATCGATGCTGGCGCGGCCGCCACCCGCTTCTTCGGCCAGCTTCAATTGGTTGAGCCGCTCGCGGTTCGTGGCGATGCTGCTGCTCACGAACAGCTCGGCAATCAGCTCGTCCTTGGAGCCGAAATGATAATTCACGGCCGCCAGATTGACATCGGCAGCCGCCACGATGTCACGGAGCGTGACGTCGCCGAAGCCGCGTTCGGCGTAAAGCCGCTCAGCGGCATTGAGGATCGCGGTCCTGGTCTGGTCCGACGCCATATCATAGGCCTATGCGCAAGGCGGGTTGCAATTCAAACAGTTGTATGAAACTATCGTTTTAGAGCGGGGAATGTCAATGCGCGGGCTCCGTGCAAAGCAATCCCGGCCAGGCGGTGGACAGCCGCAGCCGCGGTCCGCTCCAGCAAGAATGGTCTTGCGGAGGAGGGGCGGCGGAGAGACAGTGCCCGCAACGAATTTCAATCCGTGATGTGAGGGAACGCCCAATGGACTTCAACATGTCTGACCGTCAGCGCGAGTGGCTCAATCGAGTACAGTCGTTCATGCACAAGCACGTCAGACCCGCCGTGCCGACGTATCGCCAGCAGGACGAGGCCGGTGCGCGCTGGAAGGTCATTCCGATCGTCGAGGAGTTGAAGAAAAAGGCGAGGGCGGAAGGTCTCTGGAACATGTTCATGCCGCCCTCCGCGCATGAGGACGACGAATTTCGCGGGGCGGGATTGACCAATCTCGAATATGCTCCTCTGGCCGAAGAAATGGGTCACATCGGTTGGGCCTCGGAAGTATTCAATTGCTCCGCGCCGGATACCGGCAACATGGAAGTGCTGATGCGTTACGGCACCAAAGAGCACAAGAAGAAATGGCTGCGGCCGCTGATGGACGGCGAAATCCGATCCGCCTTCTTGATGACCGAGCCGGCGGTGGCGTCCTCCGATGCGACCAACATCGAAACGCGGATCGAGAAGGACGGCGATCATTACGTGATCAACGGCCGCAAATGGTGGTCCTCAGGGGTGGGCGACCCCCGCTGCAAAATTGCGATCGTGATGGGCAAGACCGATCCGAAAGCGCCGCGTCACCAGCAGCAATCGCAAGTTCTGGTGCCGCTCGATACGCCCGGCATTAAGGTGGAAAAATTGCTGCCGGTGTTCGGTTTCGATGACGCTCCCCACGGTCATGCCCAGGTGCTGATGGAGAACGTTCGCGTACCCGCCAGCAACATCCTTCTAGGTGAGGGAAGGGGTTTTGAAATCGCTCAGGGCCGGCTCGGTCCGGGACGCATTCATCACTGCATGCGCACCATCGGAAAAGCCGAGGAAGCGTTGGAGAAGATGGTGAAACGGTTGTCGTCGCGAACGGCGTTCGGCAAAAAGATCATCGAGTATTCGATCTGGGAGCAGCGTATCGCCGAAGCTCGCACCGATATAGAGATGAATCGCCTGCTCTGCCTCAAGGCCGCCGACATGATGGATAAGGTCGGCAACAAGACCGCGCAGCTCGAAATCGCCATGATCAAGGTGGCCGCGCCCAACATGGCGCTCAAAATCATCGACAACGCCATTCAGGCGTTCGGCGCCGCCGGCGTGTCCGACGACGCGGGTCTTGCGCGGGATTACGCCTCGATGCGCACGATGCGGCTCGCGGATGGGCCGGACGAGGTCCATAACCGCGCCATTGCCAGACTTGAACTTCGGAAGTATGCAAACGCTCCCACTACGCATTAGGGGAGCCAGGCGCTCCCGCGATAATAATGACGGAGCGTCGTCGTGGCCGAGGGCGTCAGGAGAGACGAAGAGTTTTCGGGCACCAAGCCCGTCGAGGAGCGGCATCGGATCGATGAAGTGCGTCTCGACGGCTGGATGCGCGAGAACGTCGACGGCTATCAGGGACCGCTGACTGTCCTGCAGTTTAGGGGTGGACAGTCCAACCCGACTTATCGGCTCGATACACCGGCACGATCCTATGTGATGCGCCGCAAGCCGTTCGGCAAACTGCTGCCGTCGGCGCATGCGGTCGATCGCGAGTTTCGCGTCATCGCTGCGCTAGGCAAGCAGGGATTTCCCGTCGCCAGGGCGTATGCGCTTTGCACCGACGATACGGTGATCGGTGCCGCCTTCTATATCATGTCGATGGAAGAGGGCCGGGTGTTCTGGGATCCGATGCTGCCAAGCCAGCCGGCGGACGCGCGGCGGAAAATATTCTCCAGCAAGATCGAGACGCTGGCGAAGCTGCATCAATACGATCCGCAGGCGATCGGGCTCGGCGATTTCGGCAAGACCGGAAACTATTTCGCTCGCCAGGTCGATCGCTGGACGAAGCAGTATCGCGCCTCAGAGACGCAACACATCCCCGAAGTCGAAAGACTGATCGAATGGCTGCCGAAGACGGTGCCGCATCAGGAACGGGTGTCGATTGTGCACGGCGACTATCGTCTGGACAACATGATCTTCCATCCGACCGAGCCGCGCGTGCTTGCCGTTCTGGACTGGGAGTTGTCGACGCTAGGCGACCCAATGGCGGATTTCACTTATCTCTTGATGCAGTGGACCATGCCCGGACTCGTGAACGCCGATCTCAAGGCGCTCAACATTCCGACCATGGAAGAGGCGGCGCAAATTTATTGCGACGTCACCGGCAGCGCCGTTCCCGACCTGAACTGGTACTTCGCCTACAACCTGTTCCGGCTCGCCGGCATTACCCAAGGCATCGCCGGCCGTATCCGCGACGGCACCGCCGCAAGCGCCAAGGCGATGGAATCCGCCAAGCGCACCGTGCCGCTGGCGCGTGCGTCGTGGGAATACGCGCAGAAGGCGGGAGCGGTGTAGCGCGACGAAACACGCGCGGCAGGTAGCCCGGAGGAGCGAAGCGACGTCCGGGAAGCATAGAAACAGCCCGCCTATCGCGTTGCTCATGCGGGATACTGGCTGATCTGGCCCGACGAGCAAATCACCGATCTCTCTGTCCAGGCAGCTTTGCAAAAAAATTTCCGTTCTCGTCTGCCCCAAATCAAAATTATAAGCGCCGCCATCTCGTCCCACCAAGAGGGGCGCTCGCGATCGTCACGGACGTTGGGAACGAGATGCGATGGACGCTGATGTGCTGTGGACGAACGGCACGGAGGCGGACGGCGAAGTCGTGTGGTCCTGACGCCTCGACGCTGGCGTCAAGTTGGTGGGAAGTGTCCTGCCGATGACGGTGACAAACAAGCCCGATCACCGGGGAGATCACGTTATAAGCCGTAACACCATTGCGCGGGGAATGCCGGATGTTTCCGGTGAACCTGTGGTGACTAACTCGTATGCTTTTCTATTTTGCATGCGAGGCTGCGGGCGCATCGAGCGCCCGGCATTCCCTGCGCCCTCTGATGTTTCAGATGGCCTTGCACGATCCGAAACTCGCGCGGAAATGCGCGGCGAGATGGCGGCAGTGTGGGTTTTTGCGTGGAGGAATCCGAGAGAGATGTGCGGAAGGCCGCGACGGTTATCCCTCCCACTTGTGGGGGTCGAGACGAGCAAAGCTCGCTCTGGGGTGGCGCGAAGCGCCGGTGGGGGGTGCTTCGGTGTGCGACGTAACGACCCCACCGACTGGTCTTCGGCCAGCCACCCCAAGAGCAAGCTCTGCTGCTCGTCTCGCCCATAAAGGCCCCATAAAGGGGGAGGGACAAAGAGGCAGCAAAGCTCGCTCTTTCTTAGCCCTCCCCCGTTTGTGGGGAGGGAAAGCAGATCGTGAGCGGAGCGACCGATGTGCAGGGTGGGGGCTGTTCGTGTGTATGACGCAACCCCACCCGGCGCTTCGCGCCACCCTCCCCATAAAGAAGGGGAGGGATAAGAAAGAGCAACCCTCGCCCCGCTTGGGGCGCGAGGGAGAAGCATCCGCGGTATCCACCGGGAGGCATGAGCAGGTGAGTATCACTCGCCATCGGTCAAATCGGCTTGCCGGCATACGGCATCGATGCAGTGAGGCCGCCATCGACGGGAATCGCCTGGCCGTTGACGTAGGACGCCTCATCACTGGCGAGGAAGAGGCCCATCGCCGCCAATTCGTGCGGCTGCCCGGCGCGCTTGAGTGGATTGAGCTGTCCAATCTTGTGATCAGTGCCGCGTTGTTTGGCATTGTCGAAAATCGGTTTGGTCATGCCGGTTTCGATCAAACCAGGACATACCGCATTGATGCGCACGCCGGTCCCCGACAGCGAATACGCCGTGGTCTGCACCAGGCTGATCACGCCGGCCTTGCTCGCGGCGTAAGGATGACCGCTGGCGCCGGATTTCAGCCCCGCTACCGACGCGGTGCAGACGATCGCGCCGGACTTCTGTCTGATCATGTGCGGCATCGAATGTTTGATCGCGAGAAACGGACCGATCAGGTTGATGCGAAGAATTTCCTGCCATTGCTCGACGGTCTGATCGGCGAGCGGCACCAGACCGCCGCTTACGCCGGCATTGGCCCAGATCGCATCAAGCCGCCCATAGCTCGACACCGCCTTGTCGATGAACGCGATCACATCCTTTTCCGAGCCGGCGTCAGCCATGACAGCCTCGGCCGTGCCGCCGGCTTTGCGCACTTGCGCGACGGTTTCCTTGACGCCATCAGCGCGGTCGACGGCGATCAGCCTTGCTCCTTCCTTTGTGAACAACAGCGAGGCCGCGCGTCCGATGCCGCTGCCGGCGCCGGTAATGACAACGGATTTACCTTCAAGACGGCCCATGAGTTTCTCCTTGGTATCTTGGTGATCGATGTTTCTTCGGCGAAATGGATGACGTTTCGCCTGAACAAAACCGTCAAAACGGATCGCCTGCCGCCGTGCGGAATTCTGAAAGCAAAATTTCAAGCATCCATGTTTGCCAAGGTCACTTGAGGCGATCTGTCGGGTGACGTAGGAAGCGCAACAGTATTGAAGGGTCCTGACGATGTCCAATCCAGACAAGTCGTTCGTTCGGCAGCAGCACGTGGTACCTTCCGGCGTCGTCGCGACGCGCTGGTGGTGGGTGCGTCACGCGCCGGTGCGCGAGGACGGCGGTTGCATCTACGGGCAAAAGGACATCGGTTGCGATACCAGTGATCGCATCGTGTTCGAAGCCGTCGGCAAAATCCTGCCGCGTAACGCGGTGTGGTACGCAAGCCATCTGAAGCGGACGCACCAGACCGCCACCGCGATATGGTCGGCAGGGTTTCCCAAGCCCGCGCACCTTCACCACGAGCCGGCGCTAGCGGAGCAGCATCTGGGCCAATGGCAGGGTCTCAACCGTGCGGCATTTTTCGCCAGCCGGCCGATCGAGGTCGGCAGCTACTGGTTCGCGCCGATCGATGATCCAGCGCCTGGCGGCGAGAGTTTCATGGATCTCTACAATCGCGTGCGCGGTGCAATCGAAAGGATCAATGTCGAACACGCAGGCAAGGACGTGATCGCGGTGGCGCATGGCGGCACGATCAAGGCGGCGATCGGGCTGGCGCTCGGCAACCAGCCGGAGCGGGGCCTCGCTTTCACCATTGATAATTGCTCGGTGACGCGGCTCGATTTTCTCGCCAGCTCAGCTCACAGCGGCTGGCGGGTGCCGATGGTCAACCAGCAGCCATGGATGGCGGACCCCGCGCACAATGCCATGCATCAGCCGGCCGGACCTGAAATTGCAACCGCCAGCAAACTCGCGTGAACCCGCCGTTCTTGTGTAGCGACGGGAACGCTGCTTAGCTGAATTTCGAAATGATAAGCGGTGCATCGGCCGCCGATAACGGGAGAAACGCATGACGCTGTTTGATATGTCCGGACAAGTCGCCGTCATCACCGGCTCATCGCGCGGCATCGGCCGGGCGATTGCCGAACGAATGGCCGAACATGGCGCCAAGGTCGTGATCTCCTCACGCAAGCAGCAGGCTTGCGACGAGGTCGCGAAAGCTATCAATGATAAAGCGGGCAAACAGGTCGCGCTGTCGGTTGCGGCAAACATCTCGACCAAGGACGATCTGAAACATCTGGTCGAAGAGACCAATCGCGCGTTCGGCAAAATCGACACGCTGGTCTGTAACGCGGCCTCGAATCCTTATTATGGACCGCAGGCCGGTATTTCCGATGATCAGTTTCGCAAGATCCTTGATAACAACATCGTCGCCAACCACTGGCTGATCTCGCTGGTGGTGCCGCAGATGATCGAGCGCAAACGAGGCTCGATCACCATCATCTCCTCGATCGGCGGCTTGAAAGGCTCGACCGTGCTCGGCGCCTATGCGATCTCGAAGGCCGCCGACATGCAGCTCGCGCGCAATCTTGCATGCGAATACGGCAAGCATAACATCCGGGTGAACTGCATCGCGCCGGGGCTGATCAAGACCGATTTCGCCCGCGCATTGTGGGAAAATCCGGAGACGCTGAAAGCGTCCACCGCGCGCTCGCCGCTGTTGCGCATCGGCGAGCCGGACGAGATTGCCGGAGCGGCCGTGTTTCTTGGCTCGGCCGCCGGCACCTTCATGACGGGGCAGACCATTGTCGTCGACGGGGGCGCGACAATAAGCTGATGGATGACGCGGGTCGAGGCACGTTCCGCTGAACGGGTTCGCGCTTGCAATCCGGCCGCAGCCTATGCTTCAAACGGCGCGGACCCGCGGTCACGCAGGGAAACCACAGGAGTGTAGCTCAATTGGTAGAGCACCGGTCTCCAAAACCGGGGGTCGCAGGTTCGAGCCCTGCCACTCCTGCCAGCTAATGATCAGGTTCCAGGATTCGGTCGAATGCAGGTAGCGATCGGTTCCCCGCACCTTGACCTTTAGGCGCGCCCGCAGTACATAGCCGCCACCTGCTGCCGGCCCGCTTTGACGGATATCCGGCGCGGCTTTCCCCCGAACACTCGAGCCCGCTTGGCGGCTCATCCTTCAGAAGAGGGCTGGGCGTTAAAGGTCTGTTCGGATTTCCTTGAAACCAAGTCGCCTGAGAACGCGGATCACATAAAACGATGGCTTTCAGCCCGTTCAAATTCCTGCAGGAAGTTCGCTCGGAGACCGCTAAGGTCACCTGGCCGACCCGTCGCGAGACCACCATCACCACGATCATGGTGTTCGTGATGGTCGCGCTGGCTTCGATCTTCTTTTTCGCCGCGGATCAGATCATCCGCTTTCTCGTCACCTTTTTGCTCGGCATTCACTGATGGCAACGGCGGCAACCCAAACGATGGATAAGCGGTGGTACATCGTCCACGCCTATTCGAATTTCGAAAAAAAGGTCGCGGAATCGATCCGTGAGCAGGCCAAGCAGCGTGGGCTAGACGAGTTGTTCGAGCAGGTGCTGGTGCCGACCGAAAAAGTCACCGAAGTGCGTCGCGGCCGCAAGGTTGACGCGGAACGGAAGTTTTTCCCGGGCTACGTCCTGGTCAAGATGAAGCTCACCGATGAGGCGTTCCATCTCATCAAGAATACTCCGAAGGTAACGGGCTTCCTCGGCGCGGAAAACAAGCCGATGCCGATTTCGGAGGCCGAAGCCATGAGGATCCTGCACCAGGTGCAGGAAGGCGTGGAGCGCCCGAAGGCCTCGGTTTCGTTCGAGATCGGCGAGAACGTGCGCGTGGCGGACGGCCCGTTCGCATCGTTCTCCGGTGTGGTCGAGGAAATCGACGAGGGCCGTTCGCGCGTGAAGGTCGCGGTCTCGATCTTCGGTCGCGCAACGCCGGTCGAACTGGAATTCGGTCAGGTCGAGAAGGTCTGATCGTTGAGGCTCTTCCTTCGGGACGAGCAACAAGTAGCCGTGGGAGGAAACGGGTGATCGCCAGTCATCCGTTGAACCGCACCACGGTCCTGTGAAGTTTCCGGATCGTCCGGAAACAGCATGAGGAGTGACATATGGCAAAGAAAGTGACCGGATACCTGAAATTGCAGGTGCCGGCCGGGGCGGCGAATCCTTCGCCCCCGATCGGTCCCGCGCTCGGTCAGCGCGGCCTCAACATTATGGAATTCTGCAAGGCGTTCAATGCGCAGACGCAGAAGGAAGAAAAGAATACCCCGATTCCGGTAGTGATCACGATCTATGCCGATCGTTCGTTCACCTTCGAGATGAAGACCCCTCCGATGTCGTTCTTTCTCAAGCAGGCCGCCAAAATCCAGTCCGGGTCGAAGGCCCCGGGCCGCGACAAGGCCGGCAAGGTGACCCGCGCGCAGGTGCGCGAAATCGCCGAGAAGAAGATGAAGGACCTTAATTGCGACTCCGTTGAATCGGCCATGAAAATGGTCGAGGGCTCCGCCCGTTCAATGGGTCTTGAAGTTGCGGGGTAGGGCGTCATGGCAATCGGAAAACGTTTGAAGAAGGCCCGCGAGGGCGTCGATCGCGAGAAGCTCTATCCGATCGCGGACGCGATCAAGATGGTCAAGGAGCGCGCCAAGTCGAAGTTCGATGAGACCGTCGAGATTGCGATCAACCTGGGCGTCGATCCACGTCACGCCGACCAGATGGTGCGGGGCGTGGTTACGCTGCCGAACGGCACCGGCCGCACCTTGCGTGTCGGCGTGTTTGCGCGTGGCGCGAAGGCCGAGGAGGCCAAGGCGGCGGGTGCTGATGTCGTCGGCGCCGAGGATCTGGTCGAGAAGGTGCAGGGCGGGCAGATTGATTTCGACCGCTGTATCGCGACTCCCGACATGATGCCGCTGGTCGGTCGCCTCGGTAAGGTTCTCGGACCGCGCGGCATGATGCCGAATCCGAAGATCGGTACGGTGACCATGGACGTTACCAGTGCCGTGAAGGGCGCCAAAGGCGGCTCGGTCGAATTCCGCGTCGAAAAGGCGGGAATCGTACAGGCCGGAATCGGAAAGGCATCCTTCTCGGAAGAGAAGCTGGTGCAGAACGTCA